>NZ_JBDGJU010000095.1:0-221 GCF_057656735.1 Microbacterium sp. Soil_C_42 | reverse complement strand
CCAGATGTGAACGGCCCCGGGTCCTCGGACCCGGGGCCGTTCCGCGTGTGGTCCGACGGCCCGCTCGGCTTCCCCTCACTCGCAGGGCACGTGGGCGGCGTCCGCACAGGGAAGAGGGAGGGGACCGGATGCCGCAGCATCCGGTCCCCTCCCTCGTAGGCGCTGTGACCGCTACTTGCCGAGCGTGCCCAGGTAGAGCTCCGTGACCTTCGGGTCGTTCA
>NZ_JBDGJU010000094.1:0-278 GCF_057656735.1 Microbacterium sp. Soil_C_42 | reverse complement strand
CCGCGCCCGGCGCCCCCAAGCCCGGCCCCGCCGCCGCGACTCCCCAGCCGCCGCGTCCGGGTGGCACCCCGCGTCCCGGCAACAACCCCTTCGCGTCCTCGCAGGGCATGGGCCAGCGTCCCGCGGGCCCCCGTCCGGGCAACAACCCCTTCGCGTCGGCGCAGGGCATGGGCCAGCGCCCGAGCCCCGGCAACATCCCGCGTCCCCAGGCTCCGCGCCCGGGTGCCCCCCGCCCCGGCGCTCCGCGTCCGGGTGGTGCGGGTCGCCCCGGTGGCGGC
>NZ_JBDGJU010000093.1:0-317 GCF_057656735.1 Microbacterium sp. Soil_C_42 | reverse complement strand
CCGCGGCCCACGCGTGCCAGCAGCCCGGCCATCGATCCCGGGCGGAGCGCCTCGGTGCGCGCGGCGACGCGAGCAAGCTCCGGCGCCTCCGCCGTCCGCGGCTGCTCCGCCGGCCGAAGCTCGGACCGCATCCCGGCCTGCACCTGCGCGCGCTGCTGGGGCGTGAGGCGGGCGAACGCCTCGCGGTGGATCTCCTCGACCTGGTGCGGGTCGGACGTCTGCAGGAGGTACTCGTAGCGCGCGATCGCGGCGCGATCCGCTGCCGTCGGCGCGGGCCCGGTCGGCGGCGTCGCGCCGACGGGGCCGCCGGCTGCCTG
>NZ_JBDGJU010000092.1:0-374 GCF_057656735.1 Microbacterium sp. Soil_C_42 | reverse complement strand
CACCCTGTCGTCCGTGCCGGCCAACCCGACCGCGGGTCAGCCGGTGGCCCTCACCGCCACCGTCACCTGCGGCGGCGCCCCGGTCCCGGGTGCGACCGTACTGTTCGCCACCACCGGCGGCCCGCTCGGCATCGGCGTCACCACCGCAGCGGGCCAGGCGACCGTCACCACCAGTGCGCTGCCCACGGGCGTCAACGTCGTCACGGCCACCGTCATCGCCGCCACCACCACCTGCACCTGCATCGGTGTCGCCGCCACGGCAACCGTGACCGTCACGGCCCCGAGCGAATGTGTGGTCACCCTGTCGTCCGTGCCGGCCAACCCGACCGCGGGTCAGCCGGTGGCCCTCACCGCCACCGTCACCTGCGGCGGCG
>NZ_JBDGJU010000091.1:0-397 GCF_057656735.1 Microbacterium sp. Soil_C_42 | reverse complement strand
AGGGCCGCAACGGGATCGTGGTCACCGACTCCGCGGTGCACACCACGATGTGGGTGCACGAATGGCCCCGCTCCGACAGCCCCGTCGGATTCCTCTCCCCCGTGGTGTTCGCCCGGCACCCGCACACCGGAGAATCGATCACCCACATCTTCTCCATCGTCCTCACCCCCGTCCCGGTGTCGAAGGCGTTGAAGCGGATCCGAGACGAGAAGAAGGTCTGGCGCGGCAACGAAAAGCTGCGCGCCAAGCGCGGCGCGGACGGATCGGCGGCGGATGCGGCGGACTGGAAGGCGCTCGAGCAGCAGGAGCACGAGATCGCCAACGGGCACGGCGAGTTCCAGTACGGCGCCTACCTCACCGTCACCGCCCCCGACGAGGAACGCCTCGACCAGGCCAT
>NZ_JBDGJU010000090.1:0-503 GCF_057656735.1 Microbacterium sp. Soil_C_42 | reverse complement strand
TCGTCTACCGCACGCGGCTGCGCCCTCGCCTCGCCGCGCTGGGCCGGCCGGCGCACGTCCTCGACATCGGCTCCGGCCGTGCAGCCTGCCGAGTCCGCACCCGTGGCTGCCCCTCCCGTCCCGGCCGGCCCGGTCACGCTCGACCGCCTCCAGCAGGCGTGGCCGCAGGTTCTCGCGCAGCTCGAGAACGTGAGCCGCTCGTCGTGGATGCTCGCCTCGGGCGCCCGTACCGTGGCGCTCGACGACGACGTGCTCACCCTCGCGTTCTCGAGCCAGAGCGACGTCGCGAAGTTCAAGCAGCTCGCCGCGGGCAAGGGCCCCAGCGAAGACCTGCGTCAGGCGATCCTGGCCGTGCTCGGCATCCGGGTGAAGTACATCGCCCGTCACGACGCTGCCGGCGGTTCCGGTGGCGCGGCGGCGCCGGCACCCTCGAGTCCCGGCCGCGAGGCTCCGCGTCAGGCGGCCGCACCGGAGGCGCCGGCCGCCCGCTCCGCCGCTGCCCC
>NZ_JBDGJU010000089.1:0-543 GCF_057656735.1 Microbacterium sp. Soil_C_42 | reverse complement strand
CGGCCGGGGGTGAAGCGGGTGACGCTGCAGGAACGCACCCTGCCGACCACGATCCGTGCCGCGCGGGAGCATTACGAGACGGTGCGGCGGGTGCGGGACCTGAACCCGGAGTCCCCGGTGGCCCGCAACTACCAGGACGTGATGGACCACGCCGAACGGTTCGAGGTCGCGCACCGCAACTACCTCGTCCTCACCCTCGACCTGGTCACCCTCGGCTCCCAACTCAAAGCGCTCGGCGGCGGCAAAGAAGCGATCGTCGCGCTGGCGCACATCGAGGCCGGCAACCTTGCCGACGCGCTGTCGGCGGCGAAGATCAAGGTGCGCCGCTGGCTGTCCCCCCGGGAGGTTGCCGCGTTGGGCAGGTTGGCGTTCGATCCGGAGTTCGCCGCGACCGTGCAGAACCGCCCCGACACCCTCACCGGGGTGGACCCTGTCGCGATCGGGCCGATGTACCTCGACGAGCCGAAGGGCCGCAACGGGATCGTGGTCACCGACTCCGCGGTGCACACCACGATGTGGGTGCACGAATGGCCCCGCTCCGAC
>NZ_JBDGJU010000088.1:0-727 GCF_057656735.1 Microbacterium sp. Soil_C_42 | reverse complement strand
CCAGTAAACGGCGGTGGTAACTATAACCATCCTAAGGTAGCGAAATTCCTTGTCGGGTAAGTTCCGACCTGCACGAATGGCGTAACGACTTCCCAACTGTCTCAACCGCGAACTCGGCGAAATTGCATTACGAGTAAAGATGCTCGTTACGCGCAGCAGGACGGAAAGACCCCGTGACCTTTACTACAGCTTGGTATTGGTGTTCGGTGTGGCTTGTGTAGGATAGGTGGGAGACTATGAAACCATGACGCCAGTTATGGTGGAGTCATTGTTGAAATACCACTCTGGTCACTCTGGATATCTAACTTCGAACCGTAATCCGGTTCAGGGACAGTGCCTGGTGGGTAGTTTAACTGGGGCGGTTGCCTCCCAAAAAGTAACGGAGGCGCCCAAAGGTTCCCTCAACCTGGTTGGCAATCAGGTGGCGAGTGTAAGTGCACAAGGGAGCTTGACTGTGAGACTGACAGGTCGAGCAGGGACGAAAGTCGGGACTAGTGATCCGGCAGTGGCTTGTGGAAGCGCTGTCGCTCAACGGATAAAAGGTACCTCGGGGATAACAGGCTGATCTTGCCCAAGAGTCCATATCGACGGCATGGTTTGGCACCTCGATGTCGGCTCGTCGCATCCTGGGGCTGGAGTAGGTCCCAAGGGTTGGGCTGTTCGCCCATTAAAGCGGTACGCGAGCTGGGTTTAGAACGTCGTGAGACAGTTCGGTCCCTATCCGCTG
>NZ_JBDGJU010000087.1:0-773 GCF_057656735.1 Microbacterium sp. Soil_C_42 | reverse complement strand
GGCGGGCGTCGCCGGCACCGCGGGAGCGGCAGCCGGCGTCGTCGGCGTCTCACCCGTCGTCGCCTGTCGCGCGGCGGCCTCGCGGGCGGCGCGACGCGACGGGGGGACGGCGTCGCCGTCGGGCGATGAGTCGGGCATCAGTCGGGCTCCTGGGGGACGGGGGTTCCGGGAGGTCGTCCGGTGCTCTTCTCGACGTCGAGCGCTTGCTGGAGCAGGACGACCGCGGCGACCTGGTCCACGATGTTACGCGACGAACGCTGGGTTCTGCCCGAACTGCGCAGCGCCGCGTGTGCCGAGACGGTGGAGAGCCGTTCGTCGACGAGGCGCACGGGGAGCCCGGATGCCGCCGCCAGCGCCGCAGCGAAGTCCCGGGCGTCCTGTGTCGACGCCGTATCTTCGCCCCGCATGTTCAGCGGCAGGCCGACGTAGAGCTCGACCGCCGAATACTCGTCGGACAGCGCCACGATGCGGGGCACGGATGCCTCGTCACGCGGCACCGTCTCGACCGGAGTCGCGAGCAGACCGTCGGGGTCGCACTTCGCGACTCCGACCCGGGCCTTGCCCACGTCGATGCCGAGCCGCGTCCCCCGCCGCCAGCCGTTCACAGGCGCTTTCCGCTCACGCGCCGAGCGCGTCCTTGACCGAGGTCAGCGCCGCCGGGAGGGCCGCGGCATCCGTTCCACCGCCCTGGGCGACGTCGTCACGGCCACCGCCACCGCCGCCGAGCACGCCGGCGGCGCCCTTGGCGAGGACGCCCGCCTTGGCGCCCGCTG
>NZ_JBDGJU010000086.1:0-811 GCF_057656735.1 Microbacterium sp. Soil_C_42 | reverse complement strand
ACCCGGCCGCGGTCTGGCCCTGCTGCGCCCGGACCCGGCCGCCCTCGACCCGTGGTTCCTGGCCGGATTCCTGCGCGGCACCGCCAACACCCGCCGCGCCAGCAGCCACGCCTCCACCGCCACCCGGCTCGACGTCCGCAGGCTCCGACTGCCCCGGCTGCCCCTGGCGCAGCAACAGGGCTACGGGCTGCGCTTCCGGGCGCTCGCCGAGTTCGAGGACGCGCTACGGCTCGCGGGGCGGCTCGGCGAACAACTCGTCCAGGGTTTCCACGACGGCCTCTCCGACGGCACGGTCACGCCGGAGTGAACAGCCGTGCAGCGAGCGTGCAACGGTTGCGCGCATCCCCTCACCCCTGGCCGGGAACGCTGTATACCCTTCAGACCCGAAACCTCTTCCGCACGGCCCGTCAGGAGCAGCGATGCACGGCCCCGGCCTTCCGCCGCAGCACGGCCCCCAGTCCGATTCCGGGGGTGTGATGGCATTGCGCGTGGTGTTCGTGCTGCTGCCCATCCTCAGCTGCGGCTTCCTCGCCTGGGGTTCCCTGCTGCGGCTCGCCCTGGTCACCCGCAAGTCCCGTGACTGGACGCTGATGGTGGTCAGCGGTGTGCTGGCCGTCGTGTGGATGACGCTCATCCAGATCGACCCCACCCCCGACGTCAACGGCTGGCAGGGCAACCTGGGCGCCGGCGGCTCGATCTTCAGCGGACTCGCGATCTGCGTGTACTTCCTTGTCGCCGACATCAAGCACCACGAGGCCCGGCGCACCGCCCCGACCGCGCAGTGGTACCCGACGCAGTCCGCCCCGTACAC
>NZ_JBDGJU010000085.1:0-1107 GCF_057656735.1 Microbacterium sp. Soil_C_42 | reverse complement strand
TGTGATGTCCAGGGACGTTGTTGCGTGAATCGCGTGTGATCTGCTGACGGGCGAAGGCCTCCCGTTGCGAGAGTGGAGCTGTCTAGGAACCGCTCACGCATCACAGGAGGCCTTCGTTGTCCCACGCTAACGCTGCTCTGACCCCGCGCGCTCGTCTGCGGCTGGCCAAGCTCATCGTCGAGGAGCATTGGCCGGTCGCCGTCGCGGCGAAGATGTTCATGACCTCACCGCCGACGGCGCGCAAGTGGGCGGCCCGGTTCCGGGCCGAAGGGCCCGCGGGAATGATTGACCGGTCCAGCCGGCCGCGCTCGATGCCGACCAAGACGCCGCCCGCGACAGTGAAACGGATCGTGCGGTTGCGGTGGCGTCGGCGGCTGGGGCCGGTGCAGATCGCCGGCGAGCTCGGCGTTCCCGCCTCAACGGTGCATGCGGTGCTGGTGCGGGCCCGGATCAACCGGCTCAGCCACATCGACCGGGTCACCGGCGAGCCGATCCGCCGCTACGAACACGACCATCCCGGATCCCTGATCCACGTCGACGTCACCAAGTTCGGCAACATCCCCGACGGCGGCGGCTGGCGCTACGTCGGCAAGCAGCAAGGCAAGAAGAACAAGCAGCGCGCCGCCCGCGCCGGCGCCGGATACACCGAGAAAGGGCATCCCAACATCGGCACCGCGTTCCTGCACACCGTCATCGACGACCACTCCCGCGTCGCCTACGTCGAGATCTGCAGCGATGAGCGCGCCGTCACCGCGATCGGCGTGCTCGAACGCGCGGTCGCATGGTTCGCTGACCGCGGCGTCACCGTCGAGCGAGTCTTGTCCGACAACGGATCGGCCTATCGCTCCCACGCCTGGAAAGACGCCTGCGCCATGCTCGGCATCCGACACAAACGGACCCGCCCCTACCGCCCGCAGACGAACGGGAAGATAGAACGCTTCCATCGCACCCTCGCCGACGGCTGGGCCTATGCCCGCTTCTACCCCTCAGACACCGAGCGTCGCGCCGCGCTGCCCGGCTGGCTGCACTTCTACAATCAGCACAGGCGCCACTCCGCCATCGGAGCCCCACCCTTCAGCAGACTCAACAACCTGCCTGGACATCACA
>NZ_JBDGJU010000084.1:0-1217 GCF_057656735.1 Microbacterium sp. Soil_C_42 | reverse complement strand
TCGGCGCCGTCCCATTCGTCATGCTGCTCGATCAGGACGTGCCCGGCCAGGCGCAGCAGCGCGGCCGGGTTGGGGAACGTGCCGACGACGTCGGTGCGGCGTTTGATCTCCTTGTTTACCCGTTCCAGCGGGTTCGTGGACCAGATCTGCCGCCAGTGCTGGAACGGAAACTGGCAGAACGCGAGCAGGTCGTCCTCGGCGTCCTCGAGCATGTCCGCGACCTTCGGGTGCGAGCGGCTCAGCATGCGGACGACCTCGTGGAACTGGGTGAACACGTGCTCGGTATCGGGCTGCGCGAAGATCGTGCGGATGATCGATGCGACCATCGGCCCGGCCGCCTTCGGAACCGCGGTGAGCACATTCCTCATGAAATGGACCCGGCACCGCTGCCAGCTGGCGCCTTGGAACACGGTGTCGACCGCGGCGATCAGCCCGGTGTGCGCGTCGCTGATCACGAGCTTCACCCCGCCGAGCCCTCGGGCCTTCAACGAGCGGAGGAACGTGGTCCAGAACGGCTGCGATTCGGTCTCGCCGACCTCAAAGCCGAGCACTTCCCTGCGCCCGTCCGCGGCGACCCCGATCGCGACGACCACGGCCTGCGACACCACCCGCCGGCCGACGCGGGCTTTGCAGTAGGTCGCGTCGAGGAACACATACGGGTAGGTGGTGTCCGCCAGCGGCCGGTCCCGGAACGCGGCGACGTCCTCGTCCAGGTTCGCGCAGATCCGCGACACCTCCGACTTCGAGATCCCGGTGTCCACGCCCAGCGCCTTCACGAGGTCGTCGACCTTGCGAGTCGAGACGCCGTGGACATAGGCCTCCATCACGACCGCGAACAGTGCTTGGTCGACCCGGCGGCGTCGTTCCAGCAGCGACGGGAAGAAACTGCCGGTCCGCAGCTTCGGGATCCGCAACTCCAGATCTCCGGCCGTGGTGCTGACGGTCTTCGGTCGGGTGCCGTTGCGTTGCGTCACCCGATCCGGGGAGCGTTCGTATGGGGCGGCGCCGATGAACGCGGCCGCTTCCGCGTCGATCAGCTCCTGGTAGAGGGCTTCGGTCGCGACCCGGATCCGGTCGCTGACGTCGGTGAGTTTCAGTTCCCCGAGGAGCTCGAGGAGGGCAGACTGGTCAAGAGCCATCGTGCGTTGTGTCCTTCTGTGAGTAGCTTTAGCCGGTTCTCACTGACCATCGCACGATGGCTCACCAACGTCTACGAC
>NZ_JBDGJU010000083.1:0-1311 GCF_057656735.1 Microbacterium sp. Soil_C_42 | reverse complement strand
CCCGCTCTAACCGGGTTCCGCGTGCTACCACCCACTGCGAGCAAGGCGCCTAGGGCCTGCTGAGGCCCACTGTGGCATCAGGGGCCGACATTCGAACGTAGACACGCCGTGAGACGAGGACGCCCCCCCAGCCGGTGGTAGACAGCTGGGGGGGCCACGGAGCCGCATCGAGCGTGCAACTCGTCAACGTCTCTTGAGACCGATCGTACCGGGCACCCACCGACATGAGACGGATTCGGTGCTCGGTGCGTCGTGCTCGAGGCGCAGCGCGGCTCGAGCAAGCTCAAGCCGCCGCGCTGCGCAGTCGAGGACGAGGCCCGGGAGCGCCGAAGCCGTGTCCTGGCCGAGGGCAACCGGAGCGAAGCGGAGGGCGGCAGCAGATCGACGATGCACGCAGGCACTTGCGGTGAGCATCGGAGCTGCCGCCCCTCCGCTTCGCTACGGGTTGCCCTCGAATCGCTGCCGAGCGGCCTGCCTGGAAATGTCCAGGGCCGCGCCGATCGCACCCCAGGAGAGGCCGAGAGCTCGAGCCGTCTGGACGGCTTGAGCAATCCGCCGGCGTTCCCACAGGATGCGTCGCTGAGATGCCCGGAGGGACTTCAGAACGGCTTCCGGCGTGACAACTTCCGTTGTCGCGCTGTGGGGAGCCTCCCGGACCTCCTCAACTTGCAAGGGTCGAGAGCGCTTCGCCCGCGATTTCCTGCCCATTTTCCTCCTCGAGAGCGGCAACCGTTGTTGTCATTCTCGAGGGTATCCGGAAAAGCTGTTTGCGGTAGTCCCAAGCTCGGCGCTGCGCGCCGCCCTGAATCCCTGTTAAGGTGGCCCGCAGAGCAAGGCCAGCACTCTGGGGAGTCGGCTTCAAACCACCCTCCCTCCCGCTCGAGCTCCTCGCAGTACCAGGAGAACCACGAGTTGAGCTCGAGCGGGAAAGGGGCAAGCCACACACAAGGAAGCCTCACTACCCGGACGTGTAGACGCGTCCGCCAGTGAGCGGAGCGAACAAAGGGCGGCGCGCGCCGCTTGCGGCGTCAACCTCTGAGTGCCCGTGGCCGCCTCACGACCGAAGTCGTCCGCACACCACCGCGCACCCGTCGGCAGACGCCGATGCACCAGCGAAGGAAGGCGGGTGCAGCTCGATTCTGTTTCCTCGAGCAGGGAAAGCCTCCGCGGTATCACCCTCTGGCAGAGATGAGGGGACCGGCCGCGCCTGGCTGTCTGAGGACGCGGATAAGAGCCCGCTCTAACCGGGTTCCGCGTGCTACCACCCACTGCGAGCAAGGCGCCTAGGGCCTGCTGAGGCCCACTGTGGCA
>NZ_JBDGJU010000082.1:0-1543 GCF_057656735.1 Microbacterium sp. Soil_C_42 | reverse complement strand
GGGCCTCGAGCCCGAGCGTCTCGGCCTTCGCGGCCGCGGCGGCCGCGGCATCCGTCGATCCGTCCTGCAGGCCGTGGTCGACGGTGAGCGACGCGGCGCGCAGCCCTCGCTTCGGGGCCTCGAAGGCCGTCGCGGCCGCCAGCGCGAGGGAGTCCGCTCCGCCCGACAGCGCGAC
Organism: Microbacterium sp. Soil_C_42; assembly: GCF_057656735.1. NCBI lineage: Bacteria > Bacillati > Actinomycetota > Actinomycetes > Micrococcales > Microbacteriaceae > Microbacterium > Microbacterium sp. Soil_C_42. Next base: position 1,368 of record NZ_JBDGJU010000082.1, on the reverse strand, counting down.
GAGCACGGTCGCACCCGGTTCGAGGTCCATGAGCGCGCGGCGTACGGCGAGCCGCACCTCGGCGACGGCGGGGTCGAGTCCGGGTCTGCGCTCCTCCACCCGCCCACCGTACCGGGGACGCCGTACCGTTCTCAGGATCGGAGCCTCGCGGTCACGCCTCTGGGCGGTGTGTCGCACCTGTGCGCGCCGACGATCCTGAGTTAGTGCCCGATAGGCGCCCGAACTAGGCTGGTCGCGGCAATCCACAGTCTTCGAAGGAGCACCACTATGGGCGCGTACGACGCCGTCATCGAGATCCCGCGCGGCAGCCGCGTGAAGTACGAGGTCGACCACGGCACCGGCCGCGTCTTCCTCGACCGCATCCTCTACACGCCCATGGGCTACCCGACGAACTACGGGTTCTTCGAGAACACCCTCGGCGAGGACGGCGACCCGCTCGACGTGCTCGTGATCCTCGACGTCGACCTGGCGCCCGGCATCCTCGCGAGCGTCCGCCCCGTCGGCGTGCTCAAGATGAGCGACGAGGCCGGCGGCGACGACAAGGTCGTGGCGGTGCTCGCCAAGGACCCGCGCTGGGCGCACATCCAGGACGTCGCCGACATCCCGGAGTTCCTGCAGAAGGAGATCGCGCACTTCTTCGAGCACTACAAGGACCTCGAGCCCAACAAGTGGGTCAAGGTCGACGAGTGGGCGAACGCGGCAGAGGCCGAGCGTCTGGTCGACGAGGCGTTCGCGCGCTTCGCACAGCACGAGGGCCAGACCGCGACCCAGGGTGAAGGCGTCGCGCCGAACACGCTCTGACCCGTGTCTTCACGCGAGAACCGGATGCCTCGGCATCCGGTTCTTCGTCTTTTCAGTGTGTCCGCGGTCAGACCGAGATGCCTCGCGCCGCCATGAAGTTGATCGGGTTCGTCGTGCCGCCGTTGACGTAGGTCTCGAAGTGCAGGTGGCAGCCGAAGGAGTTGCCGGTGTTGCCTTCGCTCGCGATCAGTTGACCGGCGTCCACCCACTGGCCGACGCCGACGAAGATGCCGCCGTTGCGGATGTGGGCGTAGCCGGTGCCGATGCCGCCGCCGTGGTCGATCTTGATGTAGTTGCCATAGCCGCCGTTCGGGCCGGCGTAGACGACCCGACCGGCCGAGGCGGCGTAGATTCCCGAGCTGCAGCCCGCGGCGAGGTCGACGCCGTAGTGGAAGCCGCTCGAGCAGTAGCTGTTGCCGCATTGCACGGTACGCGGGCCGTAGCCGGAGCTGCGCCAGCCGGATGACGGACGGGCCCAGCCCGAACCGACGACGGCTCCGCCGCCACCGCCGCCGCCGCCGCCACCGCCGCCTCCACCGCCGCCGCCGCCGCCGCCGCCCTGGTTCT
>NZ_JBDGJU010000081.1:0-1667 GCF_057656735.1 Microbacterium sp. Soil_C_42 | reverse complement strand
GCGCGCCCGTGGATCCGTACCGGGGTGTGGCAGGTCCCGCTGCGCTGGTTCGTCCTGGTGGCGGACGAGGAGCGGGACCACGTGCCGGGCGAGCGGCTGCGCTACCGCACGCCGATGGTCCAGGCCCGGCGGCGACTCGCGCGGGCGCTGCGGACCCTGCGCGACGCGGAGGGGTACGGGTCGCTCGCGGACGGGCTGGTGGAGGTGGGGAGCTGGCTGGAGGAGTTCCACCCGCGCTCGCTGGTCGAGCTGGACTACGGCGGGTTGGTGCACGCGTTGCCGGCGGACCGGCTGGCGGCCGACCGCTCGGCCGCGGATCTCGCGGCGGGCATCGCGGCCCTGCGGGCCGGGGACAGGGAGGGCGCGACCGAGGTCTACGAGGGGCTGGCGGAGCGTTGGCGAGCGGTCCGGGAGCGACTTTTCGCGAATTAGGCTGAAAGGGGTCTATGTGGCTGGTTTCACCCGAGAGGGGGTCACGCGTATCGTCCGGTATCGGTCGTTCGGTCAATAATGGCTGATCAGAGGCCTGATCATGGCATTTGGGACGTAGTGCCAGGACCTACGTCCCGATACGGGCCATTGGCCCAAGCGTGACGGACCGCACTAACTACACCCTTGCGCCCTTCCCCTACCCTCGTGCCAAAATAGGACAAGGAGTCCGGGGAGGGTTCCTTCCGCCCAACTAAGGGCGGAATGCTCGGCATTGCACTCTACGGGGGGTCTGACGACTCCTGATCGCTCTGTGACTGATCGTCACAGTCGGGTGACTGTCCGTTATGGGACGGTCCATCGGCTTCCGCCGCTGATGAACACCTCGGAGGGCAATTCCGTCGGTTTGGCCGTCGAGGCTGGACGGATGGTGTAGTTGTAGTGCCGAGGACAAGCCGTTCGTCCTATAACCGACTCGGCCCGCGTATGTCCATTTCGGGCAACGCGGGCCAAGGTGCAGAATTTAGAGGAAAGAACCGAGATGGTTCGGTTCTCCCGAGGAGGCCGCTCATGACCGCTCGCACCCCTGATGCCGAGCCGCTGCTGACCCCGGCTGAGGTTGCCACGATGTTCCGCGTGGACCCGAAGACGGTCACCCGCTGGGCCAAGGCTGGCAAGCTCACGTCCATCCGCACCCTGGGTGGACACCGCCGGTACCGCGAGGCCGAGGTTCGCGCACTGCTCGCGGGAATTCCGCAGCAGCGCAGCGAGGCCTGAGGTCGCGTAAACACCCCGCTTTAACGGGTTTATCGGGTCCCCCAATCCGATGAGACCCACACAGCTTCAAAACGACCGGGTCTGCCCCAACAGGTCCCAGGTCGTTCGATCGCGCTGGACTCCGCCGGGTCCAGCGCGATCTTTTTTTATGCCCAGGTCAGGGCGGTCTCGATCGCGCGAGGGACTACCGGCGGGGTAGGTGCCATTGCACATATTCTATCGAGCGGGCGTATGGGTGCGATAAAAGTATGAGTCTCAAAAACTCATGCGGTGACTCCCGTCACAGATGATCACTCTTGTATATCCGGTAATGCACCCCGTAAAGGGGAAGCGCATCACGAGGCGCATCATGCGAACGGGGGATTCCGGGCGGCGACCCACGGTTCGCCCCCGCCGTGCTCCTGCCGCGCCCCCTCTGCCGGTCACGGCCGCGTCCGGAGCGGCCGGGGTTCCGTCCGCAC
>NZ_JBDGJU010000080.1:0-1762 GCF_057656735.1 Microbacterium sp. Soil_C_42 | reverse complement strand
AGGTCCAGGGCCGCTCGGCGGCCGACACCCTGCCGTCGTTCGTCAACGCGATGGCCACCCTGGAACCGGAGCTGGTCGAGACGGACGCCAGGACCCTGGTCTCCACCATCCTCCGCAGCGCCCCGCGCCGCTCCCTGGTGGTCCTCCTGACGAGCCTGGACGCGGCTCCGATCGAGGAGGGCCTGCTCCCGGTGCTCCCCCGTCTCACGCAGCGCCACACGGTCGTGCTGGCCTCGGTCGCCGACCCGCACGTCGCGGCCATGACAAGTTCACGGGGCTCGGTGGACGCGGTCTACGAGGCCGCCGCCGGCACCCAGACCCAGTCCCAACGCCGCCGCACGTCCGACCAGCTCACCCGCCACGGCGTCCACGTGGTCGACGCCACCCCGGACACCCTGGCCCCGGCCCTGGCGGACGCCTACCTGGCCCTGAAAGCCGCCGGCCGCCTCTAGCTCAACTCCGCTCGAGCCATCGCCTCGCTGGATACGCTGGTTGGGCACCCACCAGGAGGAAATCATGGCCGACCTCACCCCCGAGCAGATGCGCCGCATGCACGACTTCGCGGAACAGCTCGCGGAGCTGGCCGAGCACCAGGAAGACCCATGGAAGGTGCAGACCACCGACGGTCAGATCTTCCTCACGATGATGAGCCCGACGGCTCCCTACGGGCTCAACGTGGTGCGTCTGCGCCGTCAGATCGAGGCACAGACGCCAGAAGTCATGGCCCTCAACGACACGAACATGGGTGATCCTCAAACCGGTCTGACCAAGGTCCCCGATCTCATGGTCATCGCGGAGGAAGACACCGATGACACCGCCAAGGTCGTCAACGCCCGCGACGTCCTGCTGGTGGTCGAGGTCGTCTCACGCACGAACTCGCTCACTGACATCCGCGACAAGCTGCACGACTACCCCAGGATGGGAGTGCCGCTGTATGTCGTCGTGGATCCCCGCAAGGACGAGAAGACAGTCACCGTGCACAGCGACCCCTCATCCGGACCCGACGGCATCCGCTATCGGAAAGCGGTCCCCTACGCCTTCGGGGACACCGTCACCGCCGGCCGCTGGACGCTCGATACGAGCAGCCTCAAGAGCTACCCCGCCGACTGGTGAGACGAGGCCGGCCCGATCGGTCGCGACCTGCCCCAGAACGCAGAAAAGCCCCGCACCGAACCCGTAAGGGCTGGTGCGGGGCTTTCCCACAATGATTGTTCGGCGGCGTCCTACTCTCCCACAGGGTCCCCCCTGCAGTACCATCGGCGCTGAAAGGCTTAGCTTCCGGGTTCGGAATGTAACCGGGCGTTTCCCTAACGCTATGACCACCGAAACACTATGAAATTCAGAACATGCTGGTGTTGACACAGCTGTTCGTTATTTCAGAACTAACACAGTGGACGCGAGCAACTGAGGACAAGCCCTCGGCCTATTAGTACCAGTCAGCTTCACCCGTTACCGGGCTTCCACATCTGGCCTATCAACCCAGTCGTCTACTGGGAGCCTTACCCTCTCAAGGAGGTGGGAATACTCATCTTGAAGCAGGCTTCCCGCTTAGATGCTTTCAGCGGTTATCCCTCCCGAACGTAGCCAACCAGCCATGCCCTTGGCAGGACAACTGGCACACCAGAGGTTCGTCCGTCCCGGTCCTCTCGTACTAGGGACAGCCCTTCTCAATATTCCTACGCGCACAGCGGATAGGGACCGAACTGTCTCACGACGTTCTAAACCCAGCTCGCGTACCGCTTTAATGGGCGAACAGCCCAAC
>NZ_JBDGJU010000079.1:0-1803 GCF_057656735.1 Microbacterium sp. Soil_C_42 | reverse complement strand
GAAGGCCTCCGCTGCGCTCCGGCCCGTGGTGGAGCTGACGCGCCACCACATGTCCGCGCAAGCGCGGACATCGACGGGCCTTCGGCCCGTTGGGGTGTCCACTGACGCTCCCACCCCTGGCCCTTCCGGCTACGCCTCCAGGACCTGGGCCCGCTGACGCGGGCCAGCCAGCAGCGGTGAGAGGGCGGGCGTGGTCCGTCGGGTGCGGATGCCGGAGCTCCGTGTCGGGGCTGGCCTCGCAGGATGGTGTCGGTGCGGGGCTCGCATCACAAGATGCATCATGCGGTGAACTGTGTAGGAACCCGAGAAACCTGCCACCCCCTCCCGCGGGTGCGGACCTGCTCTCTCGGGGGTTCAGCGGTCCTGCAGGCTGCGCCTCAACTCGCCCCGCATCGCCGTATTTAGGCCTGTGACCAGCAGAAATACCCTTGCGGTCCCAGGCATGTGCCCACGTCCCTGCCGGTGGTCAGCAGCCCTCGGGAGAGGGCGGCCACGCCGCCACACATCGAACTGACGTGACGTCAGGCCAGGTCCAAAAATTCAACCGGTCGCCCATAGAACACACCGAACCCTCTCGGATAACCGTCCGATTCACCGAACCACACCATGAAAAAACACCACACGAGAAATCCACGTCGGACGAAATTCGTCATTCGCACCGGGGACACGAGAAGGCCAGGCAGGTCTCGACGGTGCGGCTTGCGGGACTAACCCCCACACCCTGCAACCTCATCCGGCGATGACCGACGGCTCCTGCGTCAAGTCCTCGCGAATCTGCGAACCGACCGCCAGACGAGACCCCTGAACAGGCACGGAACAGAAATTCGCGAGAACTCGACCCCACCGCCCACCCCTCGCACAGTGGCTCCCGATCCACCCGACACCCCCGGCACCATGCCGGCCTTCCAAAAGGACCCCACCATGACCACGACCCTCACCGCCCCGCACAGCACCGAGGCCGCCACCCAGACCATGACGGCCGCCCAGGAGCAGGCCGAGTTGGGGCGCTTGCGGCGTCAGCGGGACGCGCTGTTCCTGGTGCTGCTCCTGGGCATCGGCGCCGTGCTCGCGGCCGTAGCAGGCATCGTCGTACGGCTGGCACCGTCCTGGGCCAACCCCGCACAAGTCGCCCTCGGCACACTCGGCGCGTACATCGCCGCAGTGGCCCTGCTGGTACCGATCCTCCGACGCCGTCAATAGGTGCCGCCGGAAACGCACGCGCGGCCCCGGCCAACGGAGAGCCGGGGCCAGACCCGTGCGCCGCCCCGGCGCCCGAACCCGGGGTGTTCCCACGAGGAACACCCACACCCGGCCAGGAACCAGGGCTCCGGTCAAGCCTTGAGCCAGCCACCAGCCTGCGGACGCTGGCGGCGGCTCACGGTGTGTTGCGGCGGGTACGCCGTCGGGTGCGATGGTCTCGGCGGTTGGTCCACCATGTGAGCCGATCGCGCGAGTTCTGGGGGAAGACGGTCTGTACCGAGGTCGCGACCAGAACCAAGATCAGGCAGAGCGCGACACCCCACCACGGCGCCCCGGCCATGGCAGTAGCCAGGCCGCTGACTGCGGTGATTGACGCAGACACCAAGTTCGGAGAGACGGTCATCGGGAGACCTCGTTTCTATTCGCTTCTACTCGAAACCATCCCTTGGAAAGGGTCACATCCGTGTCTTCGCTGCTGGCCCACATTGAGCAGCAGGGGTTGGCGACCGCCGGGCACCGGCCCCCGCCCTGTTCCAGATGCACCGACCGGGCCCGGCCCGCGGGCACGCCTCGCCGCCGAACCGGCGGCCGCCGAGCAGCTGG
>NZ_JBDGJU010000078.1:0-3395 GCF_057656735.1 Microbacterium sp. Soil_C_42 | reverse complement strand
CGGACGAGCGCTCCCCCACCCGCTGGACCGCCCCCGGCGCCGCACCCGACGGCGCCGACCGCGAGTCGCCGTGGGCCTGATCCCCGCCGCTGTGCGCGCGATCGCGCGCGCGTCCGACGCCGTCCCGCCGCTCACGCCGGACGGTGAGGACGCGCGGCGGTGGGCGGAGCAGGAGCTGTCGGACCCGGCGTACGACGTGGCCGAACCGACGCCGTTCGACCGCATCGCGCGCGCCGTCGGCGACTTCCTCGCGTCGCTGCTGAATCCGGACCTCTCCGGCGGATGGGGCTCGGCGTTCGCGCTCGTCGCCGCGATCGTCGTCGCCGTCGTCATCATCGCGGCGTTCCTGCTGTGGGGAGTGCCGCGGGTGACCCGGCGTGCCGCGTCGCGGACGCCGCTCCTGTTCGGCGAGGCCGAGCACCGCTCCGCCGCCGAGCTTCGTGCGGCCGCCGCAGAGCGCGCCCGCGCGGCCGACTGGGACACGGCGATCGTGCTGCGTTTCCGCGCCCTCGCGCGCGGCTGCCTCGAACGCGGTGTCGTCGACCCGCCGCCTGGCGCGACCGTGCACGCGTTCGCCCGCGCCGCAGGCGCGGCCTTCCCCGCACTCGAGCCCCGGCTCGAAGCCGCGGCCACCGCGTTCGACGACGTCCGCTACCTGCGGCGTCCGGGGAGCGAAGACCTCTACCGTCTCGTCGAGTCCGCCGACGACGCCGTCTCCGCGGCCCGCCCGGTCACCTGGGAGGAGGTCCCCGCATGAGACTCCCGCACACAGAATCGGAGATTCTGGTCGACACTCCGTGTGGCGCGACCACCGGGCGGCGTGTCGCCGAATGCCTCCGATTCTGTGCACCCGCCACGAGCTGCCGAGGCTCCGCATGACGGCGGCTGCGCTCGACACGTCGACTCCGGTCCCCGCGTCCCCGCCACCCGGCGCGGGCGCGCGGGGCGGTGTCGGACGCGTGGGCCCAGCTGGGCCCCGGCGCAGCCGGCGGATCGCGGCGTGGGTCGCGATCGGGCTCGCCCTGCTCGTGATCGGCGGAATCGGCGGGGCGGTGTCGGCGGCGAATCAGTGGGCGCAGCGCGACGCGCTCGACCCCGACTCGACCGGCCCGGGCGGCACCCGCGCCCTCGCCGAGATCCTGCGCGACCACGGCGTCGAGGTGCGAGTGGTGCGAGACCGCGCGTCCGCGTCGCAGATCCTGGGCACGGCGCCCGCAACCCTCGTCCTCCCCGACGCGCCGGCGCTGTCGGACGACGCGATCGCCGAGCTCGCCGCCGACGCGACCGACGTCGTGCTCATCCAGCCCCGTGCCCGCACGCTCGATCTCCTGCTCCCGGGCTCCGCGCCCGCCGGGATCGCCCCCGACACGGCGGTCGAGCCCGACTGCGACGTCGACGCGGCGCTGCGCGCCGGGTCCGTCGCTCCGGGGGCGGTATACAGCGCGGGCGATTCCGAGGCGTGCTACCCGGCGGCAGCCGGCTCCGGTCTCCTCGTCCGTTCCGCCGATGACGGCCGCGTCGCCGCGGTCGATGCCCGACCGCTCTTCGCCAACGAGCACCTCGCCGAGAACGGCAACGCGGCGCTCGCGGTGAACCTGCTGGGGCGGCATCCGCTCGTCGTCTGGTACGTCCCGACTCCCGGCGACACCGACCTCGCGAACGCGAACCCGTCGCTCGGCGACCTCACGCCGCCGTGGGTGAGCGCGGTCATCGTCCTCCTCCTGATCGCGGGCGTCGCCGCGGGCGTCTGGCGCGGCCGCCGGTTCGGGCCGCTCGTGGCGGAGACCCTGCCCGTCACGGTGCGCGCTTCCGAGACGACCGAGGGGCGCGCCCGCCTCTACGCGCGCGCCGGCGATCCGCTCCACGCCGCGGACCGCCTGCGCATCGGCGCGCTGCGGCGCATCGCCGCCCTCCTCGGCCTCGGCGCGAACGCCGCCGCCCCCGAGATCGCCGACGCCGCCGCGAGCCGCACGGGGCTCGACCGGAGGATCGCGCGCGGCATCCTGATCGACGACGTCCCCCGCAGCGACGCGGACCTCGTCGCCCTGAGCACCCGCTTGAGAGACCTCGAGGACGCCGTGCGCACGGCCGTCCGCCCCGAAAGGAGTCCCCGATGACGGATACGCCCGCCACTGCGAGCACCGAGGCGCCCGCCGCGACGGACCGCCCTCCCCTCGACGACGCCGCCCTGCGCGAGGCGATGAACCGCGTGCGGCTGGAGGTGGGCAAGGCCGTGGTCGGGCAGGACGGCACGGTGACGGGCCTGCTGATCGCCCTGCTGTCGCGTGGTCACGTGCTCCTCGAGGGCGTACCCGGCGTCGCGAAGACCCTCCTCGTCCGCGCGTTCTCGACGGCGCTGGGTCTCGACACGAAGCGCATCCAGTTCACGCCCGATCTCATGCCTGGCGACGTATCGGGGTCACTCGTGTACGACGCGAAGACCGGCGAGTTCGAGTTCCGCGCGGGCCCTGTCTTCACGAACGTCGTGCTCGCGGACGAGATCAACCGCACGCCGCCCAAGACCCAGGCGGCTCTGCTCGAGGCGATGGAGGAGCGCCAGGTCTCGACCGACGGGGTCACCCGCCCCCTGCCCGACCCGTTCCTCGTCGCGGCCACCCAGAACCCCATCGAGCACGAGGGCACCTACACGCTGCCCGAGGCGCAGCTCGACCGGTTCCTGCTGAAGCTCATCGTCGAGGTGCCGGCACGGGATGCCGAGCTCGCGGTGCTGCGCCGCCACGCGAGCGGCTTCGACCCGCGTGACCTCGCGGGTGCGGGCCTGCGCCGTGCGGCGAGCGCCGACGAGATCCGCGCGGCACAGCGGGCCGCGGCATCCGTCACGGTCTCGGACGATGTGCTGGGCTACGTGGTGGATCTCGCGCAGGCCACGCGCCGGAGCCCCTCGGTGCAGCTCGGGGTGAGCCCGCGCGCGGCGACCGCGCTGCTCGCGGCGTCGAAGGCGTGGGCATGGCTCGGCGGGTACCCGGCGATCACGCCGGACCACGTGCAGACGATGCTGCTGCCGACGTGGCGCCATCGGATCCGGCTGCGTCCCGACGCCGAGCTCGAGGGCGTGTCCGTCGACGCCGTGCTGGGTTCGGTGCTGCAGCAGACCCGCGTTCCGATCTGAGCCGCATGTACGTCACCGGTCGTCTGCCGCTGCTCGTCGCCCTCGGCGCGCTGCCCGTCGTGCTGCTCTCGGCGGCTGGTGTCGACGCGTGGATCGCGGCCGCGGGGTGGGTGCTGCTGTGCCTCGTCGCGATGCTCGGCGACGCCGCGGCGGCACCGGACCCCCGCAGGATCGCCGTGACGCGGCGGCTGCCCGGGCGCGTGCTCCTCGGCCAGCCCGTCGTCGCCGAACTCGTCCTGCGCAACGGCGGCGAGCGCACGCTGCG
>NZ_JBDGJU010000077.1:0-3479 GCF_057656735.1 Microbacterium sp. Soil_C_42 | reverse complement strand
GAGCTGTTCGTCGGCGACGTCCACCAGTACGAGGTCGAGGAGGGCGCCCCGCCCGCTCCGGTGAAGTGGACCCTCCCGGCGGCCGCCCGCACGGTGCCCAGCCGGCCGGACCCCAGCGGGCAGCTGCGCAGCGGCCTGCTGATCACCCCGTCGGCCGCGCCGAAGGAACTCGGCGAGTTCCAGTACCCGGAGATCTACGTCCAGGTCGACGAGTCCGGGCCGGACGCCCTGGACCGGGCGCGCAACGCCGTCTTCAAGGCGGATCCGCTCGCCACGGCGATGCGGCTGCAGGACACCCGGGAGGCCGCCGGCTTCTCCTCGATCCGCACGGGCTTGTTCTTCGGCGCCACCGCCGTACTGGTCCTGATCGGCGGCAGCCTGCTCGTCTCCCAGCTGGAGCAGTTGCGCGAGCGCCGGCGGCTGCTGTCCTCCCTGGTCGCCTTCGGGACCAAGCGCTCCACGCTGGGCCTGTCGGTGCTGTGGCAGACGGCCGTGCCGATCGCGCTCGGCCTGGTGCTGGCGGCCGGGGTCGGCGTGGCACTGGGCGCCGTCCTGATGGGCATGGCCGCCCAGCCGGTCCGCGTCGACTGGGCGTCGGTGCTCGGGATGACGGCCGCCGGCGCGGGTGTGGTGGTCGTGGTGACCCTGCTCAGCCTGCCCCCGCTGCTGCGGCTGATGCGCCCGGACGGCCTCCGTACGGAGTGACCTCGGCGCCCTCCTGAACCCCGTACGCCCGTTCCCGGGACGGCCCCCCGACCATCCCCCTGGGCCGTCTCTTCCGGATCTTGCCTGACCCGCGCCGCCCGGCAAGATCCGAAAGAGACGACCTAATACTCCAGCAGCGGATCGTGTCCTGAGCTGGTTCTTCTCAGGTAATGGCTGCGTTGAGCGGTGGCTTGGTGGCGTCGGCGCCAGTGGGACCAGTTCAGTGTGTGATCTGGTGGACGAGGTCGGTGTGCTCGGTGGTGGGGCAGCAGATGTTCCAGAAGCCGGCGGATCTCTGCCACGGTGAGAGCGACGAAGTCGCTGGTGGGTTCGTTTCTGCTGCCCCCTTTGCGGCCTCGTCGGCGGCGAGGCCGGTGAGGAAGGCGTGGGCGAGCATGGCGAGGGTGATGTGCCGGTACCAGCCCACGTATCGGCGGACTTCATACTCGTCCAGGCCGCATTCGTTCTTCGCGGCCTGGAAACACTCCTCGATGGCCCACCGCGTCCCGGCAACCCTTGCCAGATCCGCGATCGTGCAGGTCACGGGCGCGTAGGCGAAGTAGTAGGCGATCTCGTCGGGCCGTGTGAGGCTGCGGCGGGCCAGGATCCAGCGGTGATGGGTGGGCTCGTCACCGTCGAAGAAGCTGATCGACGGCAGTCGCGCGCTGGCCCAGTCGTAGACCCGCGGTCCCTTGGCTCCATCTCCGCAGGAGATCCGCTGCCAGGCGTCATCGGGGGCCTGGGCGATCAGCTCGTCGATCCGCCAGAACCCTGCCAGGCTCTTGACCTGCTGTGACTTCGGGACCGCAACGACATAGCCGACCCCGAGTTCCTCGAGTAGGCGCCGGAACTTCCATTCCTGGCCGTAGGCCTCGTCCGCGGTCACCCACGACGCGGGCAGGCCCGCGGCCAGGCAGCGGGTGACCATCGACTTCGCGAGTTCGCCCTTGGTCGCGAACTCCCGCGCCTCAGGAATCTTCGCGGCCTTGCAGCGTTCCCTGTCGCCGGTCCAGGCCTTGGGCAGATACAACTCCCGGTCCACCAGAGCCCGTCCGCGGCTGGTGGTGTAGGCGGCGAACACCCCGATCTGGCAATTGTCGATCTTCCCTGAGGTGCCGGTGTACTGCCGGCCCACCCCGGCCGACGTGCTGCCCTTCTTGATGAACCCGGTGTCGTCGATGATCAGCACACCACCCGGCCCGAGCTTGCCGGCGACGTACTCCCGGACGTCGTCACGCAGTGCGTCCGCGTCCCACACACTCGAATTCAACAGCCTCTGAAACCCGTCCGGAGTGCGGTGACCTGCGTACTCGGCCAGCTGCCAGCCGTTCTTACGGGCTACCGGCGCCAGTAGACCCCGCAGGTAATCCCGCATCCGCCGGCGCAGATCCGCCCGGCCGAACCGGCCCGCCACCCGAGCGAACACCGCATCCAACTCCGCAGCCCACTCCTGAGCCTCAACTATCCCCACCATGCCCTGACAACGACAACAACCAGCTCAGGACACGATCCGCTGCTGGAGTACTAAAGCCAGTGGGCCGGATAGCCCGATGCCCACGTAGGTGGAGCTGATCAGCAGGCCTTTTCTGCTCCCGCCCTGTGCAGCAGCGCGGCGCGAAGCAGGCCGATCCGCGCCCGGCTTGCGGCGCCAGCAGGCGCATCAGCGGCTGCCGCCCTGCACTCCGCCAGGCCGAGCACGCCTGTGTCGGCAGAGCGCCGCACCATCACACTTCTTCGAGGCGGCTGAATTCATGGGTGGCCAGGGGGAACAAGGAAGAGAGGATGTTCGACTGCAACTCTCCGGTGAGAGCGGACACGAGGAATTGCGTGCATGATACGGGGAAGTGCTCCCATCGGTCGCTCACTTCGTTCACCATGACGGTCCATTCGTTCGGCTGGACGCCAGGGAGAACGAGCCAGTACAGGCATTCTCCGTTGTCCGTGGTCGCCCACGGGATGAGCATGGACCCCTCGGCCTCCAGTTCGGCTGGCTTCTTCTCGACCGTCCACAGGTCTTCCAGGTCTTCGAACTGGTACTTGGCCCACTTGAGGAGATCGTAGTGCTTGTTAGGGCAGTTGGGCTCCAGGACGTAAAGATGGTTGTCCCAGTAGCTTCCCCCGTAGACGCCGATGAGTTCCTTGTAGTCGTCTGGGAGTTCGGCCGCGAGGGTACGTTCGACCTCGCCCCAGTCCTTGTCGCGGGGCTGGCTGGGCGCCGGGGCGATTTCGAGGAGACGTGCAAGGGCGTTGGTCATGGTGGGGGTCCTGTTCCTGAGGGTTCTGGGCGGAAGGGATGGCTGCAGGCTGGAGGTGAAGCGAGTCGCACCTGCTCGACTACTCTCCTCACTCCTTCGGCTGGTTTGGAATGAAGGCGGTGTTGCCTGATTCGGTTATTCCGGTGCTGTGGTGCTGGGTGAACTTGAAGCCGTTCGATCCGTAAGCCTCGATGTATACGCCGGTGGGGATTTTATCCGTCCCATTGTATCGGGGGGTGACACTGTATTGGATTGTCTCACCGCCCTCCACCGCGGCCCTTACCTGGTTCTCGATTTTTCGCATGACGGGAGAATTCGCGTAGGCGTGCATGGTGACGAAATTCGCTGGATCCCAGTTGGATCCGCCGAGCTGTGCGGCAAGGAGGTGGGCTCGGTTGTACCCCTGCTTCGCCACCCAACCCGGCGGATCACCGTGCGGATCCGTAGGGTTCTTCCCCATCATGTCCGGCCCCAGAGTGGCGTGCATCGCTGTCGGGCCTCCCTCTGCGTCCGGCTTGC
>NZ_JBDGJU010000076.1:0-3482 GCF_057656735.1 Microbacterium sp. Soil_C_42 | reverse complement strand
GGCGGCCCTGGCCCCGTGGCCGGTGCCGCTGGCCCCCCTCGCGATCGCCGGCGCGTTCGGCGCCGTGTGCTGGCTCTACCTCGAACGGCACGCCACCGGTTGGACGGCGCCGCTGCGGTGGGCCGCGCGGATCCCGCTCGCCACCGTCACCCTCTCCTCTCTCCTCTACGCTCCGGGAGCGCTGCTGTGACCACCACTCAGATCATCGCCACGGACGTGGTCCTGGCCGCCGGGCCCGTGCTCGGGTCGGTCGGCATCAGCGGATTGGCCTTGGCCTCCGGGTTGCTGCTGTTCCTCGGCGTGCGCGGCTCGGACCGGATGAAGCTGGACCGCGACAAGGCCGGCGGTTGGGGCATCGCGTTCGGCACGCTGGCCGTGGCGGCCGGCGAGCTGTGGGGCGACGTCGTCAAGGGCATCTCGGAGGTGCCCACGTCCGTGATCCAGGGCTCCGGCCTGGGCAACATCGGCCTCGGCGGAGTCGCCCTCGCTTTGAGCATCCTCACGTTCTTCCCGAAGTGGAAGAAGCTCGTCTGGCCCGCACTGCTGGGCATCTCGTCCGGTGTCATCTACGGGCAGGCCGGCGGTATCTGGGCGATCGGCGTGGGCCTGGTCCTCAAGCTCGCGAACATCGTGGGCGCGCTGTGAGCACCGGGGCGCAGCTCCGGGAGATCGTCCGGCCGGGGACCGCGTTCACCCTGCTGTGGTCCGGGTCGGTCGTGCTGGCCGGGATGGTCTGCCGGTGCGGCGGACGGGTGCTCGGGTGGGCCTGGGACGTGGCGAGCGTGGACGTCGAGGCGACCGAGGCCGCGCAGGCCAAGGCCGACAAGGCGGCCCGTGCGAAGGCGTCCAAGGCGAAGGCCAAGGCCCGTAAGGCGAAGGCCGACCAGGACGACGACGAGGACGACGACCAGGAGCCGGAGGACGACGCCGAGGTGACGGCGCCTCCGGTCAAGCCGCTCCGCCGCCCCGCCGGTGAGGCGCTGGGGCTGGCCGCGTTCGGCGGGCTGCTCGCCTCCGGCGCGGCCGGCACCGCCACAACCCTGCTCTGGCCGTACGTGCAGCAGCTCGGCCCGTACCAGGGCGTACTGGTCACGGCCGGTGTCCTGGGTTGGACGGTCGCGGCCTGGACGCTCGCCCCTCCCCCCACCCCCAAAAATGATCATGAAAGTGATCCCGTGGGGGAGGAGCACCAGGAGGACGTCGAGGAGGGCCAGGAGCAGGCCCCCGCCCCGGACCCCGGTACGGCCCTGCTGCTGCACGTGGTCGGGGCGCTGGCCGAGGCCGAGGCGGCCGGGCGGGTGGGGCTCCACCTGGACGTGGTGCTGGCCTCCGCCGTCGCGGCCGGGCTGCTGGCGGAGGGCACGGAGCAGGGGGAGTTCCGGACCTGGGTGGAGGGCTGCGGCCTGCCCACCGCCGACAAAGTCGGCTACCGGATCGGGGGCAAGCCGGTCACCCGGGTGGGGCTACGGATCGACGCCGCGACGGCGGCCCTGGAGATGTCCCCCGCAGCCCTGCTCGCCGCCCGCTCCCAGGCCCTCGTCCAGACCCCGGGGGAGACCCGGGCGGCGGCCGCTTCGGCCCCCGCCCCGGTGCCCACTCAGGCGGTCGGGGAGGGGTCCGCCGAGGCGGCCGCCCACACCCCCGTCGAGGCCCCCGTACCGGCCCCCGCCGGCACCCCCGTACCGGCCGTCCTGCGGCTGATTCCCGGTGGGTTGCTGGACCCCGATTCCGCCCCTTCCCCGGCCCTCTCCCAGGGGCGGGCCCAGGAAGCCCGTTAGACCGGCCTATCAGCGCCGTGACCTGCGGTTCTATCGGGCGCCTTACGGGGCCTGACAGGGGTCCTGACGCCCTTCCCTGACACCCCAGACGCCGACCCCCGAGAGGGGTCGGGAGCACCAAAACAAGACACCCCGAGGCGGCCGAACTCTTGGCAGATGGGCGGCCGCCCCGGGGCACACCATCCCGCTTTCACGGAACAGGAGTCCCCATCATGGCACTTCGCAAGACGATGCCGATGGCCCCCGGCACGAAGCCGGACCCGAAGCACGAGACGACCTACCAGGCGTCCCGCGGCGGGCACTTCCCGGCACCGGCGAAGCCGGTCCCCGGAGCGAAGAAGGGCAACGGCTGATGGCCCGCCACACGGCCCCGGCCTGCCACGGCCGCCGGATGCGCCACGACGCCAAGAACCGGCAGTACGTCTGCGCCCGCTGCGGCGGCTGGACCACCCGCCTCCTGGCCGTCGCCCTCGGGGGTGCCCGGTGAACGCGGCCGAGGCGGCCTACCAGGCCGCGCTCGCGCAGCAGACCCAGGCCCGTCAGCAGGCCGAGGCCGCGGCCCAGGCCATACGGGACGCGCAGGAGGCGGCCGCCGCGCTCGCCGCCGACATCGCGGCCCACCTGTCCGGCAACTGACCGACCGGCGTACCGGCCACGGAAGTGCACCCCACGAGGATGGGGCATCGCCACCGCGGCCCGCAGCACCATCCGGGCGGGACTCCGGTCCCGCCCGGCCCCCCTCAGCAGAAGGAGAGACATGACGACCACCATCGAGCCGGGCACCGTCCCGGCTCCGGTGACGGGCACGGTCCGGCCGGTCCCGGCACCGGCCGCCTCCGCCGGGCCGGACGCCGTTCCGGTGAGCATCGGTGCCGCTCCGGTGGCGGCGAACTCGGCTCCGCCCGCGCCCCGGCCGTGGTCGGCGAAGGCGATGCGCGGCCTGATCGTCTCCGCCGGGGTGTGCGCGGCGGTGATCGCCGCGATCGGGTTCGCCGGCTCCTACGACGCCCTGCGCGGCCTGGCCGAGCGCAAGGGATTCGGCACCTACGCGCTGGTGTTCCCGATCGGCATCGACGCCGGGATCATCGCCATGTACGCGCTCGACCTGATCCTGGTGTGGCGTCGGATGCCCAAGCCGATGCTGCGCCTCCTCGCCCACGTGCTGACCGTGGCCACCATCGTGTTCAACGCGAACGCGGGGCAGCTCCCGCCCCGCCAGGACCCGCTCGGCGCGGCCATGCACGGCGTGCTGCCCGTCCTGTTCGTGGCCGTGGTGGAAGCCGTACGGCACCTGATCATCAAGACCAACCGCCTGTCGATGGCCGCCGAGTCGGACCGGGTGCCACTGCACCGCTGGGTGCTCGCCCCGCTGGCCACCCCCGCCCTGTACCGGCGTATGAAGCTGTGGGGGATCACCTCGTACCCGCAGATGGTGGCCATGGAGCGGGACCGCACCGTCTACCGGGCGTGGCTCCAGCACAAGTACGGCCGCGGCTGGAAGAAGGCGGCCGGCGCCGAGGCGCTGCTCCCCTTCACGATGGCGCGGTTCGGCCTCAGCGTCGATGAGGCGATGGCCCTGCCGCAGGAGCAGAAGGCCGCCGAGGCGGCGCGTGAGGCGGCGCAGGCGGCCGCCCGGGCCGCAGCCGCCGAGCGGGACGAACAGCTCGCCCTGGACGAGGAGGAGCGGGCCGCCCGGGCGCGCGT
>NZ_JBDGJU010000075.1:0-3829 GCF_057656735.1 Microbacterium sp. Soil_C_42 | reverse complement strand
CGCGGCCCGCATCCGCCGCCTCCGGCCGGCGGCGCCTAGGCCCCGGCGCCGAGGCGGCCGGACTCTGACCGACGCCCCGTCACTGGCCGTGAACGGCTGCCGCCCCCTTGACCAGGTAGGACATACAGGGAGGTCAAGGGGTAAAACCGGGCGGGGGTGGTCAAGGGGTACTCGCCAGGGGTGCTCACCCTGCTCACCGGTGCTGGGCAAGCCTGGACCCGCCGGGGCTTGCCCGCCCTGGTTACCGGACCTGTTACCTCCGGCCCTGTTACCGGCTCTGAACAGGGCAGAGGCCCCACTACCGGGCTACCTCACCGGAGGTAACACAGGTTTGCCCAGGGCCGGAGAAGCAGGGCTTGCCCGCCCAGGGTGGAGCAGCGAGGCCTGCCCAGGGGCAAGCAAGCCCCCGCGGCCGGGCTTGCCCTACAACTTGCCCTCCAGCTTGCTCTACGAGTTGCCCTGCAACCTGCTCTACAAGTTGCCCCCAGCCTTCCCTGCCGAGCGGCGGAACCGCAGTTCAGGGCCCTTGGTCAAGGGGTTCTGCGGGCGCCGACTTCTTCCGTACGGGACCACTTGCGCGGGCCCGGCGGCCGTAGCCGGCCCCACCTCCACCCGCCGGAGCGAGGGGTTGCACCGGGAGGTGCACCCACCGTTGGCTGCACAGGTGGACTAGGAGTTGCACCGGCGGTACTGCCGGAGGTGGGATCCCACCGAACCGGACACCTCGCGTTCTGTGCAGGTCAGGCCCCGTGGGCAACCCTCTCGCCCACGACTACACCTCTTTCCTGCGAAGCCAGGAAGGGTTCAGCGCTCCTCAGGGGCCGGGGACACCGCCCGAGACCGGCCGCCGGGCCAATCTCAGGGCCACGACTTCGAGTCTGGCTTGACGACCCTGTTGGCTGTCTGTGCATGGGGTTGTACTGTCTAGATAAGCCGGTGGCCGCGGGTTACCGGAAGTGGAGCCAGGTGACCTGGGGCAGACCGGGAGCCTGGCTCGGCGTCTTTCAGGGGCTCTCAGCAGTCAGTACCCACCTCGAAGTCGACCAGGGTGTCGCCGAGCAGGTCGGTGTACTGCCGGTCTCCGGTGCGGTGAGCACGGACAGCGCCGGCGACGATGTCGGAGATCCACAGCAGGGGTTCCCCGCTGCCAGGCACATGGTCGGCCCGGAACAATGTCCCCTTGGGCAGGATCGTCTGCCGGGCGTTGGCGACCGTGCGAATGTCGCGGGCGTTGAGCTCGGCCTCGCGGGCCTCAAGGTAGAGCTGGTTGATCCCGAAGCCGTGCAGTTCGACGATCAGCGGGGTCAGGCACTTGCTGCGGGCGCGTTCCTGCTTGCGCTTGGGCACGGGAGTGCCGACGGACACCACGTATATGCCGTTCTGGGAGGCTACGAGCTGGGCAGCGTCGCGCCGCTGGCGGTGGTCCATCTCGGTCCAGTGGACCTTGCTCGTGTCACGCCGCCCTTTCATACGGCGCATCGATGCCCGGACCTCGTCCGTGCAGGTGGGATCGATGATCGTGGCAGCGAGGATGTAGAAGCCCTTCTCGCTGTTCTCGTGGAAGGACTCGTCCAACCACGCCGGCTTCAGGCCGCCCTCGGCGTGGGTTCCCCCCCGGGCTCGGTTGATCAGGTCACCCCTTGCGTCGGGAAGGGCTGGCAGCGCTCTTCGCAGGCGTACTGGCGGTAGGCGGGGCAGCCGCGGCGGCTGCCTGCTTCTTGGGCTTGCGCGGCCGCACGATGGCGGTGCGCTGGTACTGGTAGGCCATGGTGACGCCGGCCGGCGCGAGCGGGGCCTTGGTGTAGTGCTCACGGCGCTCGACGAGGTCGAGGGCGAGGAGTTTCTTCAGGCCGCGCTCATGGGTGTCGGCGGACCAGCCGTACCAGTCGGGGGCCTTTTCCGCGGGGAAGGACGACCAGTTCTTCTCACGGGCGACGACCAGGAGGAGGGCCAGGCCCGGCAGGTCGAGACTCTCGTCGTACCCCTTCGTCCAGAACGCGGCCGGGATCTGCAGAAAGAGGTTCTCCTCGGTGTCGCCACGGGGGCGGTCGTAGGGGTCGCCGCTGCCGTCCTCGCGCAGGAGGGTGACCGTGATGCTGGTCCCACTGCGGCTGCAGGTGATCAGCTTGCGCCTCTCCAGCCGGCGCAGGGTCCGCCAGGCGCCAGTACGGGCGGACTGGTCCGTCGCGGTCTCCTGGATGTCCATCATCCGGGCCCACACCGCGCTGTCGTGCCGGGTCGACCACCCGCTTGCTCCGCTGCTGCACGCCGCCACGATCATCAGGTAAGCCTTGAGGCCACGGAGGTCTCTCCCCGTAACGAAGTCTCTGAGCGGCCCGTGTCGACTCGCGGCCCCCTTCGGCGCTTGGACGAAGGTCTTGCGCAGGGGCACGTTGGCCCGGATCGAACGTGTGAGCACCGCCGTCCGGGTGTCCCGCCCGGACGCCTTGATCCCCTGCATGTCCTGCTCGGTGTGCGATGTCGTCTTCATGGATAGAACGCTAGCTGTCTGAGCTGGCAGACTCCAAACGATTCAGCCCTTCGTAGGGCGGACGCGTGAGCGGGTACATGAGAGAGCCAAGTGAAAGATCAAGGTGAGAGTCCCAGGTGACAGGTCAACTGGGAGGACAAACAGTAATGGGCCTGGAGACGCCTCAGCTCCCCGTTCTGCACGCGTCGACGGGGGCGCCCCGGCACGGCGGCGAAGCCTGCCGACCATTTCGCCTTCCACGGACAGACCGAAAGGCAGAGTTCGGGCAAAGCGGAAAATTAGGCAGCAAAGCGAGTTCCAGGCCGCCGATCCGACCGGCCCGGACGACAGGTTCCCTCGTACGCACACGACGCACGCGCGCCGTCGCCACCGGAATCACTGGACGACGGCGGTGACGAACTCGCCCACGCCGAGCAGCCGGATCGTGTCCCTGCAGAGCAGCCACGTACGACCGCCAGGCGCCGTCCGGGCACAGGCCCCGCACCGGGACCAGTAGCTGCCGCTCCGGCCGGCTGTCCCGGCGCGCCGGGCTGGACTCTGGCACTGAGCCTCTGTGTCCGGCTGACGCGTACAAAGAGGTGTCGTCGTTCTTGACAGGCTTGCCCATCGGGTCTGACCAGGCACGATGTTCAAGATCGAAAAAATGGGGGTCCCACTCGCGGTCACACCTGCGGTGCAACTCCTAGTGCACCTCTACGTGCAACCCTCCAGCCCCCCTCCGGTGCAACCTCACCGGGCTCGCGCAGCAGCAGGCTTGCCCAGCTCGGGGGCGACGTCGCGGCCGGCCGGGGTGGTGACGTCACCAGGTTTCTCCCCATCCCAGGTCAGATCAGGTCAGGGCACGTTGAGGACCTGGAGTTCGCCGATGGCCAGGCTGGTGGCGCTCTGGCGGGTGGTGGTGATCGTGCCGGTCTGCCCGGCCCCTTCCCAGGCCACGTCCCACGTGGTCGTGGCGGTGACCGGGTAGCGGCCGCCCGGCGATGTGGCGCTGGTGTGCGTGTACTTGTGCCCGCAGGTCGGGGACATCTCCTTGCCCCGGTCCGGTGTGTACGGGGTGCCCGGTCCGGTGCAGGTGATGGTGGCGCCGTCGCCCATCGACCACACCACCGTGCGCACCGTGGCGGTCGCGGTGACCGTGACCGAGCCCGCCGACGCCGAAGCGGTCGCCGGCCCGGTACGGGTCGGACCGGGCTTGTTCCACATCCACACCGGCAGCCCGACCAGCCCCTTGCCCTCGGGCTTGGGCACGATGCCGATGTCCGGTCCCTCGAGGCGCAGCCGCTCGACGGCCTGCTGCGCGAGGGCCTGGACGTCGACGCCGCCGCCGGCCGGGCCGGT
>NZ_JBDGJU010000074.1:0-3855 GCF_057656735.1 Microbacterium sp. Soil_C_42 | reverse complement strand
CGCAAGCGCCGGCCCGGTGGCGCTGACGCGCCACCAGATGTCCGCGCTTGCGCGGACATCGAAGGGGTGTCCGCTGACGCTCCCACCCCTTCAGGTCCTTCCGGCTCTGCCTCCAGGACCAGGCTCGCTGTCGCTGGCCGGCTGGCGGCGGTGGGGTGGCTTGCCGTTGTGCTCGTCATTCCCAATAGCAGCCGCTGATGTAGGTGCTCGACAGGGTCGCGGTCCGTTCGTCGATCTGGACGTCCCAGCGGGCGGCGGCCTCGGCGTATGCGGCTTCCACCTCTTCGGACGGCCGGCAGCAGTGGGTTGCCACCACTTCCTCCCACACCATGCGGATCCTGGCTGCTTCCTCTACCAGATGCAGAAGGCGTGTCGTGTCCTGTGCACTGCGCTGCATGGCACTCCCCCATCGGTGTGTCGGCGCATCCATCGTCTACGGGTGACCCGCAGGTGCGCTAGAGACCGCTCGTTTCCGGTACGGAATCTGGTGATGTCTTGTTCCGGACGCCGTCGTGGGTGTAAGCGCGGTACAGTCGTCAGTGTGCATCACATTATAGATGGTGTGTGTAGCTGTGTAGGATCCCGAAAACATCGCTATCCCCTCCCCGGCGGGTCTGTCCGCCGCTTCGAGTTCAGCGGAGTGCCGAGTGCAGAAGTCTGGTGACATCGTGCTGCGTCCTCACCAGGAGGAGGCGGTGGAGGCGATTGTCCGGGGGCTGGATATTCCGCCGGGGAAGCGGATTCCGGAGGCTGGTCTGCGGGCGACGGTGGTGGCGGCGTGTGGGACCGGGAAGACTTTCATCGCCGCTGCGGCAGCGCTGCGGCTTGCCCGGCACGGGCGGGTCCTGGTGCTGCTGCCGACGCTCGATCTGCTGACGCAGACGGTGCGGGAGTGGCGGCTGGTCGGGCACAGCGGGCCGGCTGTCGCCGTGTGTTCGATGGAGGACGACCCGCAGCTGTGGCAGCTCGACGTGCGGACCACGACGTCGGCCCCGCAGCTGGGGCTCTGGCACGGGCGCGGCCAGGTGACGGTGTACGCGACGTACGCGTCGCTGCCCGTGATCGCCGAGGCCCACGAAGGCGCGTACGGGCTGCCGATGGACGTCTTCGACCTGGTGATTGTCGACGAGGCGCACCGTACCTCGGGGTCGGCGGGGAAGGCCTGGGCGGACGTCCACCGCCAGGAAGTCATCCCCGCCATGCGCCGGCTGTACATGACCGCGACACCAAGGGTCTGGATGGAGCGGGCGCCGCGGTCCCGGGCTCAGGAGCGGGAGCAGGAGGAGGCCCGCCGGCGCGCGGCGGAGGAGCGTCGGGAGCGGGAGGAGGCCGAGGCGGAGGGGCGGGTGTGGGTGGCCCGGCCGCGGTGGGACCGGCTGCCGAAGGAGCTCGCGTGCTCGATGGACGATCCGACGGTGTTCGGGCCTGTTGTTTATGAACTTTCGCTTGCTTCGGCTATTTCCCGGGGGCTTTTGGCGAAGTATCAGATTGTCGTGGCGGAACTCACCGACCCTGTCGTCACTCCACAGCGGCTGAACAGCGAGGAGCGGTACGAGGAGCAGTTGCGGGGGCAGCGGCTCGCGGCGACGCAGACCGCGTTGCTGGAGACGATGGCGGCGTACGGGTTGCAGACGACCATCACGTTCCACCACCGGACCGTGGAGGCGGAGGCCTTCGCGGCAGGTCTGGAGCGGGTCGCCTCGCGGCTGCACGCCGTCGACCCGGGGCGGCATCCCGAGCGAGTGTGGGCCGGGTGGCTGTGCGGGGAACACGAAGGCTCCCACCGGCAGTCGGTCCTCGCGGACTTCGGCCGCAGGGCCGGGCGCGCCGTGCTCAGTAACTGCCGAGTCCTGGGCGAAGGCGTCGATATCAGAAGCGTGGACTCAGTAGCCCTTGTCGACCCCAAGGGATCAGCCGTCGACATCGTCCAGGCCATCGGCCGTGCCCTGCGGCAGAAGCCTGGTGAAGGGAAGATGGCCACGCTCATCGTGCCCGTCTTTTTGCGGGAAGGCGAAAAGCCTGAGGAAATGCTTTCGTCGGATTCCTACCGGCCGCTGGTGCGTGTTCTGGCGGGATTGCGGGCGCATGACGAAAAGGCCGTGGAAATGCTTGCTATTCCTCAGGCGAATCAGAAGAGGATCGTGGATCCGTCGCGGCCGGTCGGGGAGGTGCCGGAGGAGGGTGAGGAGGAGTCGCGGCTGCTTCTCCGCTTCGCGGCCCCGCGGGACCCGGCGCTGATCGCGAAGTGGATCAACTACCAGGTCATCAACACCGAGCGCCAGGACTGGCGTCGGGGCGCAGAGGCCGCGTACCGGTACCGGCAGCGGGAAGGGGATCTGGAGGTCCCGTACGAACACGTCGAGACCGCGGGGGCGTTCCCGCTCGGCAGGTGGCTGTCGGACCAGCGGCGCGCGTACCGGGCCGGGACGATGACCGGGGAGCGGGCGGCCGAGCTGGAGGGGCTCGGCATCGTGTGGGACACCGCCGACGCCGGCTTCGAGGCCAACCTCGGCGCGGCGCGCGCCTACCACGACCTCCACGGCACCCTCGCCGCGCCGCGGGGCGCGGCGATCATGGACGTCCAGGTCGGACAGTGGCTCACCAACATCCGCCGCCCCGGCGGGCTCGGGAAAGACCCCGTACGCGCCGCACGGCGGGCCGCTCAGCTGGCCGCGATCGACCCGGACTGGAACCCGAGGACGCTGGGATGGACGGTGGACTGGCAACGCCACTACACCTACCTCACCCAACTCCTCACCGACGGCGCGCGACCGGCCGCGATCGTCCCCGGCGTGACCCGGCACGGCGAGGACATCGGACGCTGGCTCGCTTCGCAACGACGGGACTTCAGCAAGCTGAACGAGGAGCAGCAGCGCAGGCTCGCCACACTCGGCGTGAAGCCAAAGGCGGTCGGACGGGCCCGCAAGACGGCGGCGAAGACGACCACGGCCACCGGGCCACGCACGGGCAGTCCCGCGTTCCAGAAAGGCCTCCAAGCCCTCCAGCGATACATCGCGCGAGAAGGCGGGATACCGGGACGGGCCGTCGTCGAGCGGCTGCCCGACGGGACGGAGCACCGCACCGGCATCTGGCTCGGCAACCAGAAAACCCGCCGCCACAAACTCGACCAGACACAGCTTCGGGCGCTCGCCGACCTCGGCGTGGAGTGGGCGCGGTAAGGGCGCGGCCCGGGAGGACCGTGCGGGTCTCGCCCGCAGGAGCCGGGGCCAACTCAGCGCCCCGGCCCCGACTAGGGCCTGTCTTTCGGATCAAGCCGGGTCAGCCCGCGCGGGCCGAGCGGATCACGCGGCTCTCGACCTGCGAGCACCCTGGCCGTCACCCGCAGGCCGCGTCAGCGTGCGCTGGACGAACTCCCTGCCGGCTCGGCGGGTCGGTTCGGGCAGCTGGTGCGCGAGGATGTTGCGAATCCGTTTGCTCTGGTGAGTCGGACGACCTCTCTCGTCGTCGAAGAGGACGGCCAGAACGGCTTCCACGTCCCTGCTCAGTGCGGCTTCCACCTCGCTGCTCACTGCTGCACTGGTGCCCGATGACCCTACGACCCGCTCGTAGGCCGTGGCCCACCGATCGGCCAGACGGTCGGTCAGGCCGCAGGCGGTCAGGAAGGCGACGCACTGCTGGCGGCTGGCCGGCAGCGCCTCCCGGTTGACGATCCGCGCGGCCGAACTGACCGCCAGCAGGTGGGCGCCGCCCGCCCGCTCCTGGATCCGGCGCAGCGGCGGGGCCCCGGCTCTCTCGTAGAAGTACTCCATCGCCTCGCTCAGAGCCCCGCGCGTGGTCATGAGTTCCGGCGCCCCGGGCCGGCGCAGCCGGGCGAGACGGCCGCGGTCGGCGACA
>NZ_JBDGJU010000073.1:0-4405 GCF_057656735.1 Microbacterium sp. Soil_C_42 | reverse complement strand
GACCGCGTCGCCCACGCCCCGCACAGCGAGCACGCCGCGCAGCGTGGCGTCGCGTCGTGCGCGGGCCGCGGCATCCGTCGCGAGCCGCTGCGCCATGCCGATGTGGCGCTGCGCGTGCCGGGCGGACTGTTCGGCGATCACAGGGTCGACGCCGCTGCGCCGCACGATGAGGTCGGCGACGTCGGCGACGTCGGGCTCGCGCAGACGCAGCGTGCGCACGCGGGAGCGGATCGTCGGCAGCAGGTCGGCGTCGCTCGGCGCGCACAGCACCCAGACCGTGCGCTCGGGTGGCTCTTCGAGCGCCTTCAGCAGCACGTTCGACGTGCGCTCGGCCATGCGATCGGCGTCCTCCATGACGATGACGCGGTACCGCCCGAGCGAGGGTGCGAAGTACGAGCGCTCGACGAGGGCGCGCGCGTCCTTGATGGAGATGATGACGCCCTCGGTGCGCAGCGCGGCGAGATCGGGGTGAGTGCCGGCGAGCACCTGATGCATCGTGCGCTCGTCACCGGGCTCGGCGATGAGCGCGGCTGCGAAGGCGTGGGCGAGCGTGGACCGACCGGAGCCGGGAGGACCCGTGATGAGCCATGCGTGGGTCATCGAAGCGGGATCGGATGCTGCCTCCCTGAGCGCCGCGACGGCATCGGGCTGCCCCCACACGTCGCCCCACGGGAACGCCTGGTCGTCCGTCGCGGGAGACGCCCCAGCGACAGCGGCGACCGGCTCCATGCCGACCAGCCTAACCATCCCGTCGGACACCGGCTGTGCGTACGCCGAGCGTTCGCCTCATGCGAGGAGCGGCTCCACGCGTGCGCGCACGGCGGCGGCGAGTTCGTCCGGCGGCAGCGCGGCGTCGAGCACGAGGAAGCGCTCCGGCTCGGCGGCGGCGAGCGAGAGGAACTCCTCGCGCACGCGGGCGTGGAAGTGCTCCTTCTCGGACTCGAGGCGGTCGAAGGGCTTGTCGTCGGCGTCGAGGCGCTCGCGGGCCGATGCGGGGTCGAGGTCGAGGAGCACCGTGACATCGGGAAGGAGGCCGCCGGTCGCCCAGAGGGAGAGCTCTCGGATTTCGTCACGCCCGAGGACGCGCCCCGCACCTTGATACGCGACCGACGAGTCGAGGTAGCGGTCCTGGATCACGACCTCGCCCCGCGCGAGCGCGGGCCGCACCAGCGTCTCGATGTGGTGCGCCCGGTCCGCCGCGTACAGCAGCGCCTCCGCCCGTGGAGCGATCTCTCCCCGGTGGTGCAGGACGATGTCGCGGATGAGAACGCCCACCTCGGTGCCGCCGGGCTCGCGCGTGCGAACGACCGTGCGCCCGACACTCGTCAGCCACGCGTCCAGGAGCGCCGCCTGCGTCGTCTTGCCGACGCCGTCACCGCCCTCGAACGTGACGAACAGCCCTTCGACGGGCTCAGGGACCGGACGGGTGTCGCCGCCCGTCACTTCTTCGCCGCGGGCTTGCGCGTCGTCGTCGTGCGGCGCGCCGGGCGCTTGGCCGGGCCCTTCGCGCGCTTGTCGGCGAGCAGCTGCACCGCGCGCTCGAACGTGACCTCCATCGCGTCCTCGCCGCGCGGGATCGTCGCGTTCGTCTCGCCGTCCGTGACGTACGGGCCGAAGCGGCCGTCCTTCAGCTTGATCGGCTTGCCGCTCGTCGGGTCGGCCTCGAACTCCTTGAGGGCCGACGAGGCGCCGCGCGCACCGTACTTCGGCTGCGCGTAGACGGCGAGCGCCTCCTCGAGCGTGATGTCGAAGATCTGCTGCTCGCTCTGCAGGGTGCGCGAGTCGGTGCCCTTCTTGAGGTACGGACCGTACCGGCCGTTCTGCGCGGTGATCGGGGCTTCCGTCTCGGGGTCGACGCCGACGGTGCGCGGGAGGTCGAGCAGCTTCAGCGCGGTGTCGAGGTCGATCGTGTCGACCGACATCGACTTGAAGAGCGATGCCGTGCGCGGCTTGGGCGCGGCCTCCTTCTTCGCTCCCCGCTTCTTCGGCGCGGGTTCCGGCTCGACGGCGACGACTTCGCCGGTCTCTTCGTCGACGGCCTCCTCGGCCGGCGGATCGGTCTCCTGCACGTACGGACCGAAGCGGCCGTCCTTCACGACGACGAGCTTGCCGTTGGCGGGGTTCTCTCCCAGCACGCGGTCACCCGCGACCGGGGCGTCGATGAGCTCCTGCGCACGCGCCGGCGTGAGCTCGTCGGGCGCGAGGTCCTCGGGGATGTTGACCCGCCGGGGCTCGGCGTCCGGCTTCTCGGGGTCGGTCACCTCGAGGTACGGACCGTACTTGCCGAACCGCAGCGTCGCGACGTCGCCGATGGGCGTCGAGTTGAGGGCCCGCGCGTCGATCTCTCCGAGGTTGTCGACGATGTTCCGGAGGCCGACGTGGTCGGTTCCCCCGAAGTAGAAGTCCTGCAGCCAGTCCTCGCGCTTCTGCTCGCCGCGGGCGATCGCGTCGAGGTCGTCCTCGAGCGCCGCCGTGAAGTCGTAGTCGACGAGGTCGGCGAAGTGCTGCTCGAGCAGGCGCACGACGCTGAACGCGAGCCAGCTCGGGATGAGCGCCTGGCCGCGCTTCGTGACGTAGCCACGGTTGAGGATCACGTCGATGATGCTCGCGAACGTGGAGGGGCGGCCGATGCCCTTCTCCTCGAGCGCCTTGACGAGGCTCGCCTCGGTGTAGCGCGGCTTCGGGCTGGTGGCGTGGCCCTTCGGCTCGACGTCGCGCATGCGGAGCACATCGCCCACCGCCATCGCCGGCAGCGACTGGTCGTCGGACTTGTCGCTGTCGCCGCGCTTCTCGTCGCGGCCCTCCTCGTAGGCCTCGAGGAATCCCTTGAACGTGTACACGGTTCCGGATGCCGTGAACTCGGCGCGGCGGCCGGCCGCCGCGACCTCGAGGGTCACGGTGGTGGTCTCGTACTTCGCGTCCGACATCTGGCTGGCCATCGTGCGCTTCCAGATGAGGTCGTACAGGCGCAGTTCGTCGCGATCGAGCTGGCCGGACACCTCGGACGGCGTGCGGAACGTCTCGCCCGACGGGCGGATCGCCTCGTGCGCCTCCTGCGCGTTCTTGCTGTTGTTGCGGTACGAGCGGGGGTTCGGTGGCACCGACTTGTCGCCGTACATCTTGACCGCCTGCTCACGCGCGGCCTGCACGGCCTGCGTCGACAGCGCCGTCGAGTCGGTGCGCATATAGGTGATGTACCCCTTCTCGTAGAGACGCTGCGCGACGCCCATGGCGTGCTTGGCGCTCATCGAGAGCTTGCGACCGGCCTCCTGCTGGAGGGTCGAGGTCGTGAAGGGCGGCTTCGGGCTGCGGGTTCCGGGCTTGGACTCGATGGCGGTGACGGATGCCTCGGCCGCCGCTTCGATCGCGGCGGCGAGTTCGCGCACCTGTGCCTCGTCGAGGACGAGGACAGCCTTCTTCAGCTCACCGCGGTCGTCGAAGTCGGTGCCGCGGGCGAGCACCGCCCCGTCGACGCGGGCGAGGCGCGTCGAGAACGACTCGTCGATGCCCTGCGGACGGTTGGGTGCGGCGAGCGCCTCGATGTCCCAGTACGAGGCAGACACGAACGCCATGCGCTCGCGCTCGCGGTCGACGACCAGGCGCGTCGCGGCCGACTGGACACGGCCGGCGGACGTGCCCTGCTGCACCTTGTACCAGAGCACGGGGCTGACGTCCCAGCCGTAGAGGCGGTCGAGGATGCGGCGCGTCTCCTGCGCGTCGACGAGCGCGAGGTCGAGCTCGCGGGTGTTGCCGACGGCGGCCTGGATGGCATCCTTGGTGATCTCGTGGAAGACCATGCGCTTGACGGGGACCTTGGGCTTGAGCGTCTGCAGCAGGTGCCACGCGATGGCTTCGCCCTCGCGGTCTTCATCGGTGGCGAGCAGGAGCTCGTCCGCCCCCTTCAGCGCGCGCTTGAGCTCGGCGACGGTCTTCTTGCCGCGCTCGCTCTCGACGTAGTACGGGTCGAAGCCGTTGTCGATGTCGATCGAATACTTCCCGTACGCCTCCTTCTTGTCGGCGGGGATGCTCTTCTTGTCCGCCAGGTCGCGGATGTGCCCGACCGAGCTGAGCACCTCGTAGCCATCGCCGAGGTACCCCTGGATCGACTTCATCTTCGTCGGTGACTCGACGATGACGAGCTTCTTGCCTTCTGCCAACGGGGGCGTCCTTTCTTCGACGCAAACCATACACGCCACTTCTCGGTGCAGGGGCTGTGAGACGTGATCAGGGAGGCGGCCCAGCCCGTGCGGTGGCCTGCGCGGTGACCGGCCCGAGGCGCATCGACACGGTCACCGTCGCGACCAGCTCTTCGAGCTCGCAGGCCACGATGGCCAACGAGCCGCTCACGATCGGCCGCTCGAGCGAGTCGGGACTCGTCGTCCGCGACGACTACACGTCGAGCCAC
>NZ_JBDGJU010000072.1:0-4684 GCF_057656735.1 Microbacterium sp. Soil_C_42 | reverse complement strand
GGGCGCGGCGGGAGCCGTCGCGCTGGGAGCCGGTGCAGCCGCCATCGCCGGCGCGGCGACGGAAGCGGCGCCGGCGCCGCGCGCCAGCACGCGGGCGACCATCAGCTCGAGCTGCAGGCGCGGCGAGGTGGCGCCGGTCATGTCGTCGAGGGTCGCGATGACGAGGTCGGCGATATGCGACAGCCGCGACGGACCGAACGCGTCGGCCTGACGCTGCATGCGTGCGAGGTCTTCGGCCGAGATTCCTCGCAGCACCGCCGCGGCGCCCTGGCCGGTCGCGGACACGACGATGAGGTCGCGCAGGCGCTCGAGCAGGTCGTCGACGAAGCGACGCGGGTCCTGTCCGGTCTGCACCACGCGGTCGACCGCGGCGAAGGCGGCCGAGGCGTCGGAGGCGGCGAAGGCGTCGATCACCTCGTCGAGCAGTTCGGCGTGGGTGTAGCCCAGCAGCGCGACGGCGCGGGCGTAGGTGACCTTGGCGTCTTCGGAGCCGGCGATGAGCTGGTCGAGCAGCGACAGGGTGTCTCGGGGCGATCCGCCGCCCGCGCGCACGACCAGCGGCAGGACACCCTGCTCGACGTTCACACCCTCCTGGGCGCACAGCTGCTCGACGTATTCGAGCATCGCGGCCGGGGGCACGAGCCGGAACGGGTAGTGGTGGGTGCGCGACCGGATGGTGCCGATGACCTTCTCGGGCTCGGTCGTGGCGAAGATGAACTTCACGTGGTCGGGCGGCTCTTCGACGAGCTTGAGCAGGGCGTTGAAGCCCTGCGGGGTGACCATGTGCGCCTCGTCGAGGATGAAGATCTTGAAGCGGTCGCGGGCCGGCGCGAACACCGCGCGCTCGCGCAGGTCTCGGGCGTCGTCGACGCCGTTGTGGCTGGCCGCGTCGATCTCGACGACGTCGAGCGAACCGCCGCCGCCACGGCCGAGCTCGACGCAGCTGTCGCACGTGCCGCACGGCGTGTCGGTCGGACCCTGCGCGCAGTTGAGGCAGCGGGCGAGAATGCGCGCCGACGTGGTCTTTCCGCACCCGCGGGGTCCCGAGAACAGATACGCATGACCGACCCGGTCGCCGCGCAGCGCGGTCATGAGCGGCTCGGTGACCTGCGACTGCCCGATCATCTCGCCGAACGACTCGGGCCGGTAGCGGCGGTAGAGGGCGGTGGTCACTCCCCCAGCCTACGGTGTGGGGCCGACACTGCGGCAGGCGCAGCGCATCGGATCGCACCGCAGCTCGACGGGCCCGGCGACCGGGCCGGACGCGCACGGTGCACACCGAGGACACACGGCGATGACCCGTCGGGATCCCCTGCTAGATTGCTCGGCAGTGACACGGGGTGCCCGCACGGCGGGCTGAGAACACACCCGTCGAACCTGATCTCGATCATGCGAGCGAAGGGATGTCGCGATGAACGCGCGCACCGAAGCACACCTGTCCGCCCTCTCCCCCGCCGCCGCGCTGACGGCGCTGCGGGAGGCCTCGCCGCTGGTGCAGTGCATCACGAACGCGGTGGTGACGAACTACACCGCGAACGCACTCCTGGCGGTGGGCGCCGCCCCCGCGATGTGCGACATCCCGGGCGAGGCAGGGCTCTTCGCCGGCGTCGCCGACGGCGTGCTCGTGAACCTCGGCACTCCCACCGCCGAGCAGCGCGAAGCCGCGCGAGAAGCGGTGCGCGCCGGGACTCCGTGGGTGCTCGACCCGGTCGCGGTCGGGGTGCTGCCCGTGCGCACGGCTCTCGCCGCTGAACTGCTCGAGCACCGTCCCGCCATCGTCCGCGGCAACGCCTCCGAGATCCTGGCCGTGGCGGGCGAGGGCGGCGGCGGTCGCGGCGTCGACGCGACGGACGGGACGGATGCTGCAGCCGGCGCCGCGCGGTCGCTCGCGCTGCGCACCGGCGGCGTGGTGGCCGTGTCGGGCCCGGTGGACCTCGTGACCGACGGCGAGCGGGTGGTCCGCGTCCCCGGCGGGGATGCGCTCCTCACGCGCGTCACAGGTGGCGGCTGTTCGCTCGGCGCGGTGATGGCCGCGCTCGTCGGCGTGTGCGCTCCGTTCGAAGCTGCAGTGGCGGCATCCGTCCTGTACGCAGCCGCGTCGGAACGGGCCGCAGCCCGCACGGAGGGACCGGGCACGTTCGCCGTGGCGTTCCTCGACGCGCTCGACGCCGTGGCCGCGGCACCGGCCGAGCTCGACACGCGCGTCGCCGACGCGCTGGCGATCCGATGAGCGGGCTCGGCGCCCGCCTCGCGCTGCACCTCGTGACCGACGGTCGTCTGCCGTTCGACCGGCTGCTCGACGTGGTCGACGCTTCGGCGGGAGCGGGGATCGACGTCGTGCAGCTGCGGGCGAAGTCGGTGACGGCTCGTGAGCTCATGCGCCAGGCGCGAGCCCTCTCGGACGTTATCGATCGCCGCTGCCTGCTCCTGGTCAACGACCGCGTCGACGTGGCCGTCGCCGCCCGGGATGCCGGTGCCCGCGTCGACGGGGTCCACCTGGGACAGAGCGACCTCCCGCCCGAGACGGCACGGCGGCTGCTCGGGGCGCACGCCGTGATCGGTTGGACCGCGAACTCTGCGGAGCACCGGGCTGCCGCAGATCTCCCCCGCTCCGGCACGATCGACTACCTCGGCGTCGGCGTCATCCGGCCGACACCGACGAAGCCCGACCACCCGCCGGCGCTCGGCGTCGAGGGCTTCGCCGCGTTCGCCGCGGGCACCGACCTGCCGTGCGTCGCGATCGGAGGAGTCGTCGAGTCGGATGTCGCGGCGCTCCGCGATGCCGGAGCCGCGGGCATCGCCGTCGTCTCCGCGATCTGCGGCGCGGACGACCCGGCCGCGGCGGCCCGCGCGTTGCGGGACGCGGCCGATGCGCCCTCGATCGAGGCGGTCGCGCGGTGACCGGCACCTCGCTCGCCGCGTCCGCACCGACCCCGGTTCGCACGGTGGCGATCCCGCGGGTGCTGAGCATCGCCGGCACCGACCCGACCGGCGGCGCCGGTGTGCAGGCGGACCTCAAATCGATCGGCGCGCTCGGCGGCTACGGCATGGCTGTCGTCACCGCGCTCGTCGCGCAGAACACCCGCGGCGTGCGCGACGTGCACGTGCCGCCGACGACGTTCCTCGCCGCGCAGCTGGATGCCGTGTCGGACGACGTCGAGATCGACGCGGTCAAGATCGGCATGCTGCAGTCGGCGGAGATCGTCGGCACCGTCCGGCGATGGCTCGGCCGCGTGCGCCCGCCGATCGTGGTGCTCGACCCGGTGATGGTGGCGACGAGCGGCGACCGGCTGCTCGACCCCGCGGCCGAGGAGGCCCTGCGTGAGCTCGCCCGCGATGTCGATCTGGTGACCCCGAACCTCGCGGAGCTCGCGGTCCTCACCGGTCGCGCCCGCGCGACCTCGTGGGCGCAGGCCGTCGACGACGCGCAGACCCTCGCCCGCGACACCGGCACGACGGTGCTGCTCAAGGGCGGGCACCTCGACGGAGCGGACTGCCCGGATGCGATCGTGGCCGCCGACGGCGCCGTGCACGAGGTCGGCGGCGCACGCGTCGAGACGCGTCACACCCACGGCACCGGCTGCACCCTCGCTTCCGCGATCGCGGCGGGCCTGGCCAAGGGACTGAGCGTCCCGGAGGCCGTCACGGCCGCCAAGGAGTACGTCACGGGCGCCATCGCCGCCGGCTTCGCGCTCGGCGGGGGCATCGGCCCGGTGGATCACGCCTGGCAGTGGCGCTGACCTCGACCCGACCGCCAGGCCGGAGGTCCGGCCGGGCGGTCGGCAGGGCCTCCGGACAAGGCAAAAGGCCGGCTCACCAGAGGTGAACCGGCCTTTTTGGCAACCGGAAAGGGCTGCGCTACGACGGGAGGCGTCAGCGCGAGACCTTGCCGGCCTTGATGCACGAGGTGCAGGCGTTGAGGCGCTTCGGCGTCCCATTGACCACGGCACGGACGCGCTGGATGTTCGGGTTCCAGCGACGCGAGGTGCGGCGGTGCGAAAAGGAGATGTTGTTGCCGAAGCTGGGCCCCTTGGCGCAAACGTCGCAGTTGGCAGCCATAGGTCACTCCAAGACTTCAGATGCAATTACAGTGAAACCGGCGCACCGGATTCAGAGATCTGAAGTGGTTTGCCGGGGGAATGGCCCGACTCTCGTCGGGCAACCGGAGCAGCATACAACGACTGCGTCCGTCCAAGAAAACTACCATGGTCGCCGCTGCCCCCGCCCCGCGGTCCCGACGCCCGGGCGGTCCTTCGTTACCCTGCGGTGAACCCTGGCCCGCACAAGGAGGAACGCCCGGTGCCGCACGAGCCTCAGCCGCAGCCCGCCGACGAGCTCGACGCCGAAGCGGTGCGCACCTGGAGCTCGCTCGCCCTGGCCGCGCTGGGCCGGGCCCGCGAGGACATCGACGCGATCAACGTCTACCCGGTCGCCGACGCGGACACCGGCACCAACCTCTACCTCACCGCCGAATCGGCCGACCGCGGCCTCGCCGACGCCTTCCCCGAGGTGACCGACGGCACAGCGCGGACCACCTCCCTGGCCGAGGCCGTACGGGCCTGGGCGCACGGGGCGCTGGTGGGAGCCCGCGGGAACTCCGGGACGATCCTGGCGCAGCTGCTGCGCGGAGTGGCCGACGTACTCGATGTCGAACCCGCCGGGCCCGCCGAACCGGGGGAGCGGG
>NZ_JBDGJU010000071.1:0-5719 GCF_057656735.1 Microbacterium sp. Soil_C_42 | reverse complement strand
GCCACCGCACCCTTGCTGAGCTTCCTGCGCTTCTTCGAGCGCGCGGCCTTCCCGGCGGCCGGGGCGGCGCCGCCGCTGCGGGCGAGCCACCCCCACCGCGAGGACTTCGCCGACGCGTCCGGAGCCGCCGCGCTGTTGCTGTGCTTCTGCCTGCGCTTCTTCGAGCGGGCGGCCTTCCCGGCCGCGGCCGGGGCGCTCACTTCGACGCCCCGTTCTGCGGCCGCTTGCCGAACAGCTTCACGTGCAGCGCCCGCCGCTCCGACTGACGCATCCCCCCACGCACGCCGAGGATCTTCGACGGGGCGGAGCTCTGCTCCAGGTCCCGGGCCAGGCACCAGGACTGCACCGAGCACCCGGCGCACACCGCCAGTGCCTCCCGCTCCGCCGGGGACGCCTCCCGGTCGACCGGGGTCAGCTCCCACGGCTCCGGGAAGAACAGCTCCGGGTCCACGCTCGTGCAGGCCGGCCGGCCCGCCCGCTCCCGGCGCACGGCCGGTACGGGGGCCAGGTCCTCGTACTCCCACAGCCGGTCGAGCCAGTCCGCCGAACGAGCCGCAACCCAACCGGCCGGCAGCGGGTGAACCCCGCGCACCGCGCTCACAGCTCTACTCCCAGCGCCCGCAGGCTCGCACGCACCCGCAGCTCATCCCCGCCCAGGCCCAGCGCCTCCGGCGCCGCCTGGGGGATCTCAACCAGTCCGGCGGCGCAGCGCCGTGACGGTAAAACCGTCCGCGTCCCCACCACCGCGGGGCACCCGCCCCGCCGGGGGCGCCACCAGCGCCCCGACTCTGCAACCATCACGACGTCGGCCTCTCTCCACGCATACACGGGTGGGTCCGACAGCCAGTCCGACGCTCCAACGTCGGGCCCCGCCGTGCGCACTCCAACGCGCCCGGCACAGGCGGCCCCTGGCTCCAACCGGGGGCCGCACCAGCTGACGTGACATGACGTTAGAGATCCACCCCACAACTGTCAAGATGGTTTGGAGGTAGCTTGACGCATCCGACTCCAGGGGGGTACTCCTTGACACCGATAGCCTGTAATGACGCATCAGATCGGGAGGAGTGACACATGAACGCCAGTGCGATCGTGGCGGACATAAGGAAGGGGATCGCGGCAGGCGAGCACGCCTACGGCGCCCGTCTTCCCAGCGTGCGGGACCTGGCCGAGCAGTACGGAGTGAGCCAGCAGACGGCCTCCGCCGCGTACGCCGTCCTGTCCGCCCTGGGTCTGACCCGCACCGCAGCCGGCAGCGGAACAACTGTCGCCGCTGGCCCGTCTGCTGACGCCCACCTGGGCACGTACGCCCCGCCGGACCTCACGGCCGCCGAGGCATGGCGGCCCAACGGCTCCGGGGGCGAAGCCACGGAGGAGACCTACCTGGTACGCCAACTGACCGCGACGGCCGCCCTGGCTGACTGGGGGTTCGCGGAGGGGACGGACGTTGTGGAGCGCCACCGCGTCCGCCGAGTCGGCGGCATCCCGGTGCAGCACAAGGTGACCGTGTTGGCGTACGCCGTGGCCTCAGCGCGGCCGGAGGGGTACGACGGCGTTCCGCCGATGCTGGCCCCGGTCGGTGCGCCTCCGATCCGGCCGCCGCACGGTACCCGGGTGGCTGACTGGCTCGGATGGAACGTGGACCGCACCGAAGCCCGAATCACAGCCGAGCCCATGGACCCTGCCGCATCCGAGGCCCTCGGAATGCAGGAAGGGAGCCCCGGATTTCGGGTCGTGAATATCACCCGGACCCCGGACGGGGAAACGCTGTACGTGACCGTGACAACCGCACCACTGCACCACCGAATCACGCTCGACATCATCGGCTGAAAGTCGAATGAGAGCGTGCAGAGAATTCCCATCTAGGGGAATCTCAAAAACACATATCCGCCAACAGTTCTCCTCTCCGCGTCAGACCAATTCCCGTCTGCACGGCGGAGAGGAGAACTGAGACGGAGTACGGAACACGAACTCAGCGCCTGTCGGACACGAAATCGGCAGGCGGTTAATGGCATAAAACACAACGAGCCCCGCCATGATGGCGGGGCTCGCAGGTCCACCCCGGGTTCGCGGCCCGGGACGGAGAAGCACCTACGCACAGCAAGAACGGGAGGTGCGCTCACTGATGAGCGTACGTGTAGCAGTGCACCACACACCACATGGCCTCGGTCACGACGGCAGGTCCACCCGAGCGGAGGTGGCTCGGTGACGCGGTACGTGTCTCCGGTCAGCCGGGGGACCGGCGGACCTCGGGAGTACATCCAGCAGATCGGAGGCGTCGGCGGTACGCGCTTCTGGTGGGCGTGCTCTTGGACGTGGAAGAACGGGCGCACTGAGTCCTGCGCCCGCGGAGAGACGGATTCGGTCGAGGACGCAGCGCGGCTGGCCGCCCTGCACGCTGATGAGGTGCACGCTGGGGGCGCCCGGTGAAGAAGCGCAGTGGGCGGCCGGCACGGTTCGCGGCGGTCCCGAACGAGACAATCGACGACGCCCCTGGCCTTGATCTGACCGCCTTGGGGCTGCTAGCGGTGCTGATCCGCCATCAGGACGGTTGGGACATCACGCTGGCCGAGATCGCCCGGAAGTACGGGTACGGCCGGGACGGCCTAGCGGGCGCGATGGGGCTGCTTCAGGTGGCCCGGTACGTGGTCAAGATCCGGGTCATGGCCTGGGAGGGCAACCAGTGGGCTACGGAGGTCGTGGTGTACGACACCCCGGCCACGGACGCGGAGGTGACGGCGCTGCTGGCCTCGGTGGAGCGGGAGCCGGACGTCCGGCAGGTGCAGCTGATCGAGCCGACCGCGGCGGCCAGGGCGGCGGCGGCGAAGCGTCGGACGAAGCTGGCGGGCAAGCCCTCGAAGCGGGTCGAGATCACCGTTCCCCGACTCCCGGAATCCCGGGAGTCGGGCCTGACCTGCGAAAACGATTCAATTAACCAGGTGGGCCCCGACTCCCGGGATTCCCGGGTGTCGGGGAACGCGGGAGTCACTAAGAAGACTGTTAGCCAGAAGACAACAGAAGACGATCAAGCGCCTGCGGCGCGAGCCGCTGGTGACGCCCGTAGGGCTAGTGCGGGTAGTAGCGCGCGAGGCAGTGCCGGCGGCTCCGCCGCGTCCGACGGCGCTAGCGCGCCGCACCAGGGTTCGCGGTCGGGGAAGGCCGGTAAGGCCGGGGGCACCCGGATGTCGGCCGAGCGGGCCGCCGCGGTGGCCACGGTGGAGGCTGCCTGGCCCGAGGGCCTGGCCGCGCTGCTGCCGAAGTACCGGCCGGTGGTCATCCGGGACACGATCCTGGCCGGCCTGAACGGCGGCCGGACCGCCGAGCAGTTGGCGGAGCGGGTGCGGCGGCGGTGGTGGAACCACGGCTACGCCATGGACGCCATGCCGGGCGGCAAGGGCCTGGGCTCGGCGGTCGGCGTGGCGGTCGGCCTGGTCCGCCCGTCCACCGACTGCCCGGACCCGGCCTGTGAGGACGGCGCCCGGATCCAGTTCGGTCCCCGGGACGTGTGCCCGAAGTGCGAGAAGCGGCGGGCCGAGCGCAGGACCCTGAGGCGACAGGGCATCGTGCCCGGCCCTCGGGAAGCCGCTGCGGCTCCGGTCTGGTGGGACTGCGAGGGAACGACTCCCGAGGGCCTGCGGTGCGAGGCCACCGGCAAGGGCACCCGGCCCGAGGACGGCCTGTGCTGGGTCTGCCACGACCGGGCCGAGGCCGAGGTGATCGAGCGGGCCACGGCGGGCCTGCGGGCCGAGCGGGACGCGGAGTACG
This sequence comes from Microbacterium sp. Soil_C_42, assembly GCF_057656735.1. Classification (NCBI taxonomy): domain Bacteria; kingdom Bacillati; phylum Actinomycetota; class Actinomycetes; order Micrococcales; family Microbacteriaceae; genus Microbacterium; species Microbacterium sp. Soil_C_42. The sequence goes on along the minus strand of NZ_JBDGJU010000071.1, from coordinate 1,957 downwards.
CCGCGCAGGCCGAGCGGGCCAAGGCGGCCGCGAAGTGGGCGCAGATGCTGGACGACGCCTACACCGAGCACGCCGAGCGGGAGGCGGCCAGGAGCGCGGCGGTCCGTGCCCTGCGGGCGGCCGAGGCGGAGGAGACCCGGCGCCTGCGTGCGCAGCTGGCCGCGGAGCACCCCGAGTTGGCCTCCTACGCCCAGCAGCCCGAGCAACCGGCCCGCTGTAGCCCCGTCCTAGCCGCTGTGCGCCCCGCTGAGCCTCTTTCTGTCCGTTCCGGCCCCTCGGGTCGCATCGGCGGCTGAAAGGCTCTCAGAGGGGCGTGTGCGGCCTGCTGTTGTGGTGGATGCGTCGGTGGTGGCCTCTGGTGTGTCCACGATGCGTCGGTGGCGGAGGTGGCGTCGGGTGTCCGGGCCGGTGGGACCTCCCGCGTGTTCGGCGTGCACAGGTGCACGTGCACGTGTGCACGTGAGGCCGGGCCGCCGGGCCGCCGGGCGGTTACCGGTTACCGGTTACTGGTAACCGCCCGGCGGAGCCCGCGGTTCGCCCTGACCAGGGCGAACCCCGCGCCCACGGGCCTGTAACCGGTAACCGGTAACCGCGCGCACGAGGTGGCTGCCCCGTCCGCTGGGGATCCGCTGAGGGTCCGCTGAGGGTCCGCTGGGAGTCCGCCGGCGATCCGTCGGGCGTCCGGGTCCGCCGGCCTCCCAGCGGATCGCCGGCGGACTCCCAGCGGACGTTGTGGGTCGTCGGCGTCGGTCGTTGGTGGGGGAACGTGAGGGGGAACCTGAGGGGGACTCCCGGGGGGATGCTGAGGGGGACGCTGGGGGGGAATCGTCCTGCGCCCCCCTCGCTCATCCTGGCTGGTCGGGCGCTGGTTCGGGGCTGGTGATGTTCCGGACTTACCCCCTGGGGCCGGTGTGGATGTGGCTGGATTGTCGGGTGGCTGGTGGGGGTGTGATCGCTAGCGTGGCGTGATCACGAGGTGCGGGAGGCACAGTGCGGCGAGCGGGTTTACGGGTTGTGGGGGTTGGGGTGGCGGCGGCCCTGCTGATGGGTTGCGGCGGTGGTGCCTCGGACGGGAAGCCGGCTGTGGCGCCCACGGTGTCTGCGGCGGCTCCGGTGTCGGTGGATCCGCAGGCGGCCGAGAAGGCCGCGGTGCTGGCCGCGTACGCGGGCATGGGCGCCGCCGAGGTCCGCTCGTACGCGTCCGGGACGTTGGACCCGGAGGTGGAGCGGCACACGACGGACCAGGCCCTGGCGGACATCAAGGCGACGCTGTTCTGGTACCAGCAGCGCGGCACCCGCATGAAGGGCCAGCCGGCCCACACGGCGGCGGTCGAGTCGCTCGACACCACCAGCGACCCGCGCCGCGCGGTCGTCACCGACTGCGTGGACTCCACCGGCTACGACAAGGTCGACAAGGACGGCAACCCGACCGGTGCGGCCCCGTCCGGGCCGCGTCGCCACGTGGTGACCTCCGGCCTGCAGCGCACCGGTTCGGGCCCGTGGCTCGTGTGGAGCTCCACGATCGAGCGGGACCGCACGTGCTGACCCGCCGCCTGCTGGCGGCGGCCGCGGCCGCCGCCGTGACGCTGATCGCGACGATCGCGACGGGTACGGCGGTGGCGGACGATCCGGGCGGCGGCGTGGTCTGCCCGCCACGGGACCTGGACTGCGACGTCACAGCTCACGACCCGGGCAAGCCGCCCGTGGGCAAGCCTGGTGGGGGGCCGGGCAAGCCCCCCTCCGAGGGGGGCTTGCCCACCTGCGCGATCGACGGCGAGGAGGTGCCCTGCTCCACCCCCGAGATGGGCACCTTCAACTCGGCGGACTCCTGCTACTGGAAGCCGACCGACGGCCCGGCCGGAGGCCTCCCGCCCGGCTTCGACACCGGCGCCCCGCCCGGCTGGAAACCCGGCGACCCGGGCGGCCGGCTCTACCTGGTGACCTGCCCGCGCGGCGG
>NZ_JBDGJU010000070.1:0-6092 GCF_057656735.1 Microbacterium sp. Soil_C_42 | reverse complement strand
TCTCGCAACGGGAGGCCTTCGCCCGTCAGCAGATCACACGCGATTCACGCAACAACGTCCCTGGACATCACACCTAGGCGGGGCGGCGGACGTCGAACGGCGCTGCCCGGGCGCCGTGACCCCTGGCGTATCAGCGCTCCGAGGAGGATTCTCCTATCTGTCAGCGGCCGCGTCCGCGGTCGGGAAAGCGAGACCCCACCATGGACCACGACTGCGGCTGCGGCCACGCGGCCTCCACCGCGCACGACACGCCCCTCGAGTTCGACGCCGACGGCGAGCTCGTCACCGGGCCGATCATCCGGCCCGAGCTGCCGACCCGTCCGTGCCCCCTCGGCACGCTCGACGGCTCGTGGCTGCTCGAGCTCGAACGGCGCACCGTGTTCGCCCCCGAGGTGCGCGGCGCGCTGCGCATCGAAGTCGGCGCCTCCTCGCTGCGCATCTCGGGCGACATGTACTCCCGGCGCGTCTTCCCACCGGTGCTCGGCGAGGTGCAGCGCCCCGTCCCGATCCCGGATCCGGGGCCGGCCGCAGGCGCCGATGGCCTGGCCCGCGATCTCGGCCCGGACGACGATCCATCGACCGCCGACGTCCTGCCGGTGAGCCTGCGCACCTACCCCGCGTTCCCCAAGGCGGAGTACTCCTGGTACTTCCGCTCCCACGGCGCCACCTACATCGACGGCACCCTCACCGTTCAGATCGTGCGCCACCTCTGGAACCGCACGACGCAGGAGTTCGTCTCCACCGACACCGGCACGCTCACGCTCCGGTGCCGGCGGCCGCTCGTGCTGGCGCCCGCGTCCGCTCTCCCTTCCTCGCAGCGCATGACGGGGACGCTCTCGATCGGCGGCACCGTCACCACCGTCACGGCGCGCAAGACGTCGCCGATGTACCGCGGGTGCCGCATCGAGGTGGATGCCATGGTCAACCGTGTGTTCCCGGCATCCGCCACCATCGGTTCGGGGGCTGTGGCCAACGTGCGCTCGGTCTATGCGTCGGCCGGCTGGGACGTCACCGTCGTCACGGATCAGATCGACGTGCCGAACGACGCCGATCTCACGAACGCCGAGCTCGCCACCCTCATGTCCGGGCATCGCCAGACGGTGGCCGGTGAGCAGTGGCGGCTGTGGCTGTTCGTCGGCTCATCGCAGGGCGGGCTGTTCGGGATCATGTTCGACGACGACACGGTGCCGCGCGAAGGTGCGGCGGGATTCGCCGACGTGACGCTCGGCAACGACTCGTTCATCGCCGCGGCGGCACGGAACCGCCCGCTGGACGAGGTGCCGGCGGCGTTCCTGCGCACGCTGGTGCACGAGGCGGGCCACGCGTTCAACCTGTGGCATCCCAAGCACGACGTCCACAACCCGGGCATCGGCATCGAGATCATGAACCAGACGGGCGACGTCATGGGCTTCGCCACGGTCGCCAACCCCTACCCGGGCAACGCGGCGTTCGTGTTCTCGGAGCACGACCGCACGTCGCTCATCCACTCGCCCGACCCGCAGGTGAGGCCGGGCTGGAAGAACTTCGGCTGGGGCCACGGCAACCTCTCGGCAGGGCTGCCGGCGCCGGTCGACGTCGCAGGTCTTGCGGGCGACACGGGCGACGACGCGCTGCGGCTGACCGTCACCATGCCCGCGCAGGCCTTCGTCGGCGAGTACGTCACCGCCGAGGTCGCGCTCACGAACGTGTCGGACCAGCCTCGCACGGTCACGACGCTGATCAACCTGTCGGAGGGCGACCTCGTCTTCCTCCACACGTCGCCCGACCGGTCGCTCGAGCACCTCGTCGACGTCGCGATCGGGTGCGGCCCGCGGCCGACGACGGTGCTCCAGCCGGGGGAGTCGATCCGCAACCACGTGCAGGTGTTCTTCACGAACCAGGGGGTGACCTTCACCGAGCCGGGACGCCACACGGTCGCCGCGCAGCTGGAGGTGGATCCGGTGACGACCGTGCGCTCGGCGCCGGTGACGGTCGACGTGCGCGGGCCGGCATCCGACGCCGAGGTCGACATCAGCGCGAAGACGCTCACGCCGGGCGTCGGTCGCGCGATCGCCCTGGGCGATTTCGCGACGGATGCTGCCGCCCGAAGCGTGCTGACCGCCCTGGCCGAGCAGCACAGCGACACCGACACCGGCGCCGCCGGGGCGCTGGTGCTCGCGAACTCGCTGGCGCGCTCGTTCACCGACGTCCGCGCCCGCGGCGTGCGCGACGCGGCACCGGACGAAGCGGCGCACTTCCTCGAGCTGGCACTGGCGGGCCGGTCTGCCGAACGCGTCGCCGCTCTCGCCGTGACGGTCGCGAGCCCGACCGAGAGGAACGCGCCGGTCGTCGCCGACACGGTGGCGGCGCTCAAAGCGCGCACGAAGGGCGGCGCGAGGTCGGCAGCGGGGAAGGACGTCGCGGCGGCCGAGCAGATCGCCGAGGACTTCGTCTCGCCGCAGGGGCGCTGACCCGGTGACAACGACGCCGCGTGGAGGAAGGATCGACGTGTGACTTCCGATGCGCAGGGCGGCGGGCTGGAGCTTCGGCTCCGGCTCGCCGCCGCGTCCGTTCCCCTCGATCGCGTCGCCTTCGCCGAAGTGGAGGTCGCGGCGGTCGGCGGTGCGGCGACCGTGAGCGCCCGGCTCAACCTCATCGAGGGCGACCTCGAGGTGGAGGTGACGGGGCCCGACCGGCGCGTCGCCCGTGCCACGTGGCCGTGGCCTGCCGACTCGGCGCCGCGCTCGGTCGCACTCGCGGCGGGGGAGCGCCTGGTCGCGGCGGTGCCACTCGTGTCGGAGGGCAGTGAGCCGCTCTTCCCCGCGCCCGGCCGCTACGACGTGGTCGCGCGGTTCGCCGCGCGACCGGGCGAGACGCTCACGTCGAACGCTGCGGTGCTCGTGCGGACCGCGGGCGAGGACGCCGCGCTCGCCGCGGACCTCCGCGATCGCGATGTCGTGCAGAGCCTGCTCGGGGCGGGCGTCATCGGCGCCGCCGAGCCGGCGCTCGTGCGCCTGGCGGACTCGTCCGACACCGGTACCGCGGTGGCGGCTCGCCTCGCACTCTCGCGCACGGATGCTCTCACCCGGGGCGCGGCCGATCCCGCGGCGTCGCGAGCCGTCGCGGCGCTGCTGCCGCCCGGCGCCACCGGCAACGACGAGCGGCGCGAGGCGATCGCCTCTCGCGCGGCTCCGCGCGACGATGCGATGCTCAGCGGGCGACCGATCGAGGACGCAACCGACGCGGCTGTGGAAGACTGAGGCGCCATCAGCCACGAGAAGGGCCGCCATGACCGTGAAGAGTCGCTTGCTCGCCGGAATCCTCGCCGTCTGTGTCGCCTCCGGGGCAGGCATCGCCGCCGCAGCACCCGCCCAGGCCGCGACGATGGGGTACAAGTCCTTCACGATCACGAAGTCGGGCTACACGACCAGCACGGCATGCCTGGCGGCGCAGCGCTCGACCGCGTGGTCGATCACGAACTCCGGTGGGATCATCTATGCCGGCGATGCCTGCGGTTACTGGGGCTCGGCGCAGAAGTGGGGCTTCTCGACCACGTACAAGAAGCTGGTCCCCATCGGCTCCTGAGCGGCGCCGGGGCGCAGCATCCGTAAAATCGAGGGCATGACCGCCGCCTCCACGCCGCAGCTCGAAGCCGACCGCCAGTATCTGATCGCGCTGATCCAGGACGAGGCGGTGTTCCACGGGGATTTCACCCTCTCCAGCGGCAAGAAGGCGACGTACTACGTCGACATGCGCAAGCTGACGCTCGACCACCGTGCGGCCCCGTCGATCGGGCGCATCATGCTCGATCTCATCCGCGACGTGGACGGCATCGTCGCCGTCGGCGGCCTGACCCTCGGCGCCGACCCGATCGCCAACGCCGTGATGCACGAGTCCGCGCGCACCCACAAGCCGCTCGACGCCTTCGTCGTGCGCAAGGAGCCGAAGGACCACGGCCGCGGCCGCCAGGTGGAGGGGGCGGATGTCGCGGGCAAGCGCGTCGTCGTGCTCGAAGACACCTCGACCACCGGTCAGTCGGCGCTGAAGGCGGTCGAGGCGCTGCGCCGCGAGGGCGCCGAGCCGGTCGCCGTCGCCGTCATCGTGGACCGCAAGACCGGCGCGCAGGCGGCCGTCGAGGCCGAGGGTCTGCAGTGGCTCGCCGCCATCGACCTCGACGACCTGGGCCTCGACCCGCAGTAGCCGTCGGGGGCTCGGTCCCGACGGGGGCTGTAACGGAATCGGATCCGCACCTGCGGACGCGGCGCGCGACAGGCCGGCTCGCTGCCGCCGGCCGCGGCGCGTCGGCCGAACGATCCGCACCTGCGGGTCCTAGCCGTGCCCGGATCTCGCACCATCGGTCACGCGTCCGGGACGGCGGGTGTCTCCACATCGAAGGAATCGATCGACACGGTGGTGGGGCGCTGAGCCGCACGCCCCGCACCCGCACGCTCAACGGGCGAGGATCTCCGCGTTGAGCTCGCGCTGCCAGTCGCGCAGCTGCCACATCGGATGATGCGGGGCGGCGTTGGACGACAGCACGACGCCCCAGACGCCATGCTCCAGCGCCGTGCGCACGCCGTGCTCGGCGAGGGACCGGCCGATCGGGCCCTCTTCGAACGTGCCGTGCAGCGGCGTGTAGCCGACCCAGCCCTCCCCGACGATCGCCGGGACGCCCTGCCAGCGCGCCCACGCGGCGATGGCGATGGTCCGCGAGGCGATCTCCCGGCGCATCACCTGCTCGTACGGCGGGTAATGGTCGACCAGCCAGGTGTCCCAGAGGACAGGGTCGATCCAGTCATAGCCGTAGATCATCTGGTCGGTGACGACCGTCGCGCGGTACTTCCACTCGGCGGCGCGGCCGTACTCCGCAAGGGACGGGGCATCACCGCGCAGCAGTTCCCGGAGGGCGGCGTGGGGAAAGCCCTCGCTGCCTTCGGAGCGGATGTCGATGCGCTGCTGCAGCACGTCGAGCACGCCGTAGCTGTACACGTGGAACTGCGCCGCGCCGAGCCCGTCGGGCAGTCGGTGCATGGCGAGGTGGGGCGGTTTGCCGTAGCCGGCGGTGATGAGGAGATCCGGATGCTGCGCCCGCAGCCGCGTCACCTCCTCCGCTCCGCCGTCTCCGAGCGCGGGCAGGATCGAGAAGTCGACCTCGTTGTGCAGCTCGACGAGCGCGATGCGATCACGGTGGCCATGGTCGGTGAGCCACTCGATCATCGCGTCCCAGGCGTCGGAGAGGACGCCGTAGCGATCGCCGAGCGGGACCGCGTCGATCGCTTCGAACCACGCCGGGGAGGCGGCGAAGGCGGTCGACTGCTGGTACTCCCAGCTGGCGAGGATGATCACCATGCCGTGCACGGCGGCAGATTCGAAGAGCGCGAGAAGGCGCGCCCGCAGATCGATGCGGTAGCCGCCCGGGGCGTCGTACCACCGGGTGCGCTGTCCGAAGTATCCGCCGAGCGGAGACGGACCGAGCCCGCCGATCTCGAGGTCGCGGACGACGTCGTAGAGCCCCAGTCCGCCGAACAGCAGCACCGGGGCGGCGCAGATGCGGATGGTGTTGTAGCCGAGGGAGGCGGCCTCCGCCACCGCCGCGTCGAGATCGGCGTACGGCTCGCCGGGACCCGCCTGCGTGTACCAGGAGAAGTCCCACAGGGTGATGGTGAGCCGCTGCGGCAGGTGCGCCGGCACGGGTCCGGTGAGGGCTGACTCGTCCCGCTCGATCGTGCCGGATCCCAGGTAGCGCTCGGTCATGCCTCGGTCCTCTCCGAAACGTCGACGGGCCGCGCTGCGAGCTGCTGTGCGCGTCCGCGCTCCGCCAGCCGTGCGAGCCTGTCGGCCATGGCCGCTCGCGTCGTCGCGGTGGCGGCATCGAACGACGTCAGCTCGGGCACGGAGGTGGCGAAGTAGTCGACCTCGTCGCTCGCGGCGCGCAGCGCCGTCGCGCGGGCGTCCAAGGCATCCCATGCGGAGGTCGCGCTCGTCGCGTCGGCGAGGCGCAGATGCGCCACCCCGGTCCAGTACGTCGATTCGTCGGCCGCCCGCGGTGCCACCGCCAGCGGCGACGGTGCGACGGCCGTGCGCCAGGCCTCGGTCGCACCTGCCGCGTCGCC
>NZ_JBDGJU010000069.1:0-6291 GCF_057656735.1 Microbacterium sp. Soil_C_42 | reverse complement strand
TCCACTCTCGCAACGGGAGGCCTTCGCCCGTCAGCAGATCACACGCGATTCACGCAACAACGTCCCTGGACATCACAGCTAGCCGCCCAGCGCGTCGCGGATCGCGCTCGCCGATCGGGTGAGGCGCGCCGCGATCTCCTCATCGGAGTGCGCGCTCGCGACGAACACGACCGCGATCGCCGCGGGCCCGCGCCCGCGCACGACGAGCGGCACGGCGACCGCCCGCAGGCTCGGGATGACCTCGTCGTGGCTCGTCGCGAAGCCGCGGGTCGCGGCATCCGTCACCTCCGCCGCGAGCTCCGGTGACACGCCGGCCGGCCACGACGACGTCGGCAGCAGCGACAGGATCGCCTTGCCCGGAGCGCCGCGCGTGATCGGGTGCCGCGTGCCGGGCCGCTGCGCCACGGGGTTCACGGCGTGGCGCGGCTCGACGCTCGAGAGCGTGACGCACTCCTCGTGGTCGAGCACCGCGAGGAAGCAGGTCGCGCCGAGATCGCCCGCGACCGCGGTGAGCTCGGGGAGCGCCTCCGCCTGGAGGTCATGGGCGACGCCCGCGGCGAGAGCGGCGAGACGGGCGCCCAGCTCGATGCGGCCGGCGGCGTCACGCTCGACGAGCCCGTGGTCCTCGAGGGTGCGAAGGAGCCGGTAGGCGACCGAACGATGCACCTCCAGCCGCGCAGCGATCTCGTCGATGGAGAGGGGCCCACGCGCGTCGGCGAGCACTTCGAGGATCCGGATGCCGCGGCTCAGCGTCTGCGAAGCGGGCGCTGCCGTGCCGTCGAGCCTTGTCACGCGGCATCCCTTCGTATACGATCTGTTCAATAGTAGAACGGCTTGTTCGAATATAGAACACGCCATCGCTCGCAGCAAGCCCAGGCCACGAGCCCTCGACACCGTCGTCCGAGGAGGACACCGATGCAGTTCCACCACCACGGCTACGTCTCCGCCGACCCGCGCGTGCAGGACGCCGCCGGCACCGGCATCGACCGCCCGGCCGAGCTGCCCGACGAGATGGACGTCCTCATCGTGGGCTCCGGCCCTGCGGGCATGCTCCTCGCCGCCCAGATGTCGCAGTTCCCCGCTGTCACCACCCGCATGATCGAGCGCCGCGAGGGCCGCCTCGTGCTGGGGCAGGCCGACGGGATCCAGCCGCGGAGCGTCGAGACGTTCCAGGCGTTCGGCTTCGCCGAGCGCATCGTCGCCGAGGCCTACAACATCGCCTGGATGAACTTCTGGGGTCCCGACCCCGAGAACCCCGACGACATCATCCGCACCGCCCGCACGGAGGACTACGCGTTCAAGATCAGCGAGTTCCCGCACCTCATCGTGAACCAGGCGCGCGTGCTCGACTACTTCGCCGAGGCCGCCGCCCACGGCCCGGGGCGCATCCTCCCCGACTACGGGATCGAGTTCGCCGGCCTCACGGTGCACGACGGCGGCGAGTTCCCGGTCGAGGTGCGCGTGCGGCACGTCGCGGGGGAGCGTGCCGGCGAGGAGCGCACCGTGCGCGCGAAGTACGTCGTCGGCTGCGACGGTGCGCGCAGCGGCGTGCGCGAGGCGATCGGCCGCAAACACGTCGGCGCGTTCTCGGCGCACGCCTGGGGTGTCATGGACGTGCTCGTCAACACCGACTTCCCGGACTGGCGCACCAAGTGCGCGATCAACTCCGAGGCCGGCAACATCCTGCTCATCCCGCGTGAAGGCGGCTACCTCTGCCGCGTCTACGTCGACCTCGGGGAGGTCGCGGCCGGCGACGACCACCGTGTGCGCCAGACGCCGATCGACGCCGTCATCGCCAAGGCGAACGACATCCTCCACCCATACTCGCTCGACGTGAAGCAGGTCGCGTGGCACAGCGTCTACGAGGTCGGCCACCGCGTCACCGACAAGTTCGACGACGTCGACGTCGACCAGGGGCACGACCCCCGCGTCTTCCTCACCGGCGACGCGTGCCACACCCACAGCGCCAAGGCCGGCCAGGGCATGAACGTCTCGATGCAGGACGGCTTCAACCTCGGCTGGAAGCTCGGGCACGTCCTCACGGGACTCAGTCCCGCGTCCCTCCTCTCGACGTACTCCGCCGAGCGGCAGCCGGTCGCCCAGCAGCTCATCGACTTCGACCGCGAGTGGTCGGCCCTCATGGCCCGCAAGCCCGAGGAGATCTCCGACCCGCAGGAGCTCGCCACCTTCTACCTCGGCACCGCCGAGTTCCCGTCGGGATTCATGACGCAGTACGGCGCGTCGATGATCGTGACGGATGCTGCGCACCAGGCGCTCGCCGAGGGGTTCCCGCTGGGCAAGCGGTTCAAGTCCGCGGAGGTCGTGCGCGTCTGCGACGGCAACCCCGTCCACCTCGGCCACCACGCGAAGGCCGACGGCCGCTGGCGGATCTACGCCTTCGCCGACGCGCCCGCGGCGGGGGAGGCATCCGTCCTCTCCGAATGGGCGGCGTTCATCGCCTCGCCCGAGTCTCCGGTGCAGCGCTTCACACCGGAAGGCGCCGACATCGACGCCGTGTTCGACGTCAAGGTGATCTACCAGCAGCCGCACGAGGACGTCGACATCACCCGCGTGCCCGAGCTGTTCCTGCCGAAGACGGGCCCACTCGCTCTCACGGACTGGGAGAAGGTCTACGCGGCCGCGCCGAGCGCCTGGACGCGCACCGACATCTTCGAGGAGCGCGGCCTGTCTCGTGACGGCGTGGTCGTCGTCGTGCGCCCCGACCAGTACGTCGCCGCGGTGCTCCCGCTCGCGGCGACCGGCGAGCTCTCGGCGTTCCTCGCCGGCGCATTCGTCGACCAGCACGCCCCGGCGCTCGCGCGCGCCCTCAATTGAGGACGAGGGCCGAGATGAGGGATCGCAGCCCGAGCCCGGTCCTCATCTCGGCCCTCGACCTCGAATGAGGACGCGGGTGCGAGGAGCAACCGCTGTGCAGACGGGCGAATCATGACAGCGAACTGTACAAGATGTACATCGGCCGACGCTGCCGGCCGCGGGCAGAATAGCCCCAGACCAACGACCGAAGCGGGTGCCGCGGCATCCGTCCACCGACAAGGGAGTCCCCGTGACCACGACGATCACCGAAACCCGTGAGTCCGAGCTGCTGGCGTCCGTCCCCGACGGGCTGTTCATCGGCGGGCAGTGGCGTGAGGCATCCGGCGGCAAGACCTTGAAGGTCTACGATCCCTCGAACGGCGAGGTCGTCAAGGAGATCGCGAACGCGTCGCCCGAGGACGGCAAGGCGGCCCTCGACGCGGCCGTCGACGCGTTCCCGGCGTGGGCGGCGACGCCGGCGCGGGAGCGCGCGGAGATCCTGCGGCGTGCGTTCGATCTGCTGCAGGAGCGCAAGGAGGACTTCGCGCTGCTGATGACGATCGAGATGGGCAAGCCCCTGGCCGAGGCCCGCGGCGAGGTCGCGTACGGCGGCGAGTTCCTGCGGTGGTTCAGCGAGGAGACCTCCCGCGTGCAGGGCCGCTACGGCGCGAACCCCGAGGGCACCGGTCGCATGATCGTGTCGCAGCACCCGGTGGGTCCGTGCTTCCTCATCACCCCGTGGAACTTCCCGCTGGCGATGGCGACCCGCAAGATCGCTCCCGCGCTCGCGGCCGGCTGCACCGTGGTCATCAAGCCCGCCGAGCTGACGCCGCTCACCACGCTCGCGTTCGCGCAGCTGCTGGAGGACGCCGGCGTGCCGGCCGGTGTCGTCAACGTGTTCACGACCTCGACGTCGGGCGCGGTGTCGGAGCCGATCATCCGTGACCCGCGGCTGCGGAAGCTCTCGTTCACCGGGTCGACGCAGGTCGGCCAGCGCCTGCTCGAGCAGGCCGCGCAGGGGGTGCTGCGCACCTCGATGGAGCTCGGCGGCAACGCACCGTTCGTGGTGTTCGACGACGCCGACCTCGATAAGGCGGTCGACGGCGCGATCGCGGCGAAGTTCCGCAACATCGGCCAGGCGTGCACCGCCGCCAACCGGTTCATCGTGCACCGCTCTGTCGCGGACGAGTTCGCACGCCGGGTCACCGAGCGCGTCAACGGCTTCACCATCGGCCGCGGCACCGAGGAGGGCGTGAACATCGGTCCGCTCATCGACGACCGTGCCGTCGCGAAGGCATCGCAGCTGGTGCAGGATGCCGTGTCCCGGGGTGCGAAGGTCACCACCGGCGGCAACGAGGTCGACGGCCCCGGAACGTTCTACGAGCCCACCGTCGTCACCGACGTGCAGCCGGGGTCGGAGATCCTGCGTGAGGAGATCTTCGGGCCGGTGCTCGCAATCATCCCGTTCGACGACGAGGACGACGCCGTGCGCCTCGCCAACGACACGGAGTACGGCCTGGTCTCGTACGTGTTCACCGAGAGCCTCGCGCGCGGCCAGCGGATGATCGAGCGCCTCGAGACCGGCATGATGGGCCTGAACATGGGCGTCGTCTCCAACGCCGCCGCGCCGTTCGGCGGCTGGAAGATGTCGGGCCTCGGCCGCGAGGGCGGCGCCGAGGGCATCCACGAGTACCTGCAGACGAAGTACACGCTGACGCCGAACCCGTTCTGACCCACGCCTGAGTCGATGACATGAGGCGAGCGGATGCCCCGGGAGGGGGCATCCGCTCGCCCCGTTCTCCCGGTCGAGGTGCCGCCCTTCCATACGGGCGCGACCGGGATCACTATGGTCGTGTCGGCATCGAGCGATGTGGGGTTGAGATGAGCGTTTACCGAGTGATCGACGTCATCGGCACGAGTGCCTCGTCCTGGGAGGAGGCCGCCCGAGAAGCCATCAGCACCGCCGCAGGATCGCTGCACGATCTGCGCATCGCGGAAGTGACGAAGCAGGACGTCGTCGTCGGCGACGACGGCGCGCTGCTGTTCCGTTCGCGGATCCAGCTGTCGTTCAAGTACGCGCCGGAGTGACCTGTCGGCGTCGCCTCTGGTGGCGTCCCGCACGGCTCTCTATGTTGGGTGTCAGCGCGTGCGGACCGAAGCGGAGGAGTCGTTCATGGAGTCACCGGTCGAGAGTCTGACGAAGTCCGCGCCGTCATGGGGCGCGAAGATGGCATTCGGCGAGACCATCGATGTCGGCGGGCGACAGGTGACCCCGGCGGCCCTGGTCGTCTTCGGGTTCGGCGGCGGCGGCGGTTCCGGCACATGGCCCGCGCGCGGCGGTCTGCCCGAGGGTGAGGGCGAAGGAAGCGGCGGGGGCGGCGGCGGCTACGTGCTGCCCATCGGCGCCTACGTGAACGGTCCGAACGGGCCGAAGTTCCAGCCGAACCCGGTGGCCATGATCGTGCTGAGCGTCCCCCTCGTGTCCGCCGCCGGCTGGGCGCTGGCGCGGATCATCACCGCGGTGAGGTCGGGGCGGAAGTAGGCCGTGGTCCTTGCGACGTCGCACGTGATCAAGCCGCTCACTCCCGAGACGTTTCCCGCGTGGCTGGCGCTCGCGCAGAAGCACAACGGGGTCTGGGGCGGGTGCTACTGCTCGTACTTCCACGGCGACACCGAGCACACCGTCAAGAGCGCGTACGACCGCGCGACGTTCAAGCAGCGGCTCGTGGATGAGGGCGTCGCGCACGCCGCGCTCGTCTTCGACGGCGACGACGCGATCGCGTGGTGCGAGTTCGGCAGTCCGGCCGAGCTGCCGGGCATCTACCACCGCAAGGAGTACGACGCGGGCGAGACGAACCCGGCGCCGTGGCGCATCACCTGCTTCTTCGTCGACCGCGACCACCGGCGTTCTGGGGTCGCGCGGGAGGCATTGGACGGTGCGCTGGAACTGATCGCGCAGGCGGGCGGCGGCGAGGTGATCTCGTTCCCCAACGAGCTGCCGCCCGGCAAGAAGACGTCGTCGTCGTTCCTCCACAACGGCACCAGGGCCATGTTCGAGAAGGCGGGGTTCACGTTCGAGCGCCACATCGGCAAGAACAAGACCGTGGTGCGCAAGACGGTCCCGCCGGCCGGCGCCTGACGCCGGTTCGCGCGGGCGGAGCGGGTGCTCAGGTCGGGATGCCGACCACCGCTGCCTGGATCCGACGGATGTGTTCGCCGAGGTCGCCGGAGGCAAGAAGTCCCGGGCCCAGCGGCCCGGCGGAATCAGCGCCCAGAGGAGGCAGCCGCCGGAGCGCGGCGGCGACCTCCGGGGTCATCTGCGCGAGCTGCCAGGCGAGTTCGTCGTCCGCGACGTCGCGCGCCGCCGACCTCGCGGCTCTCGCGGCGTAGGCGGCGGCACCGAGAGCATGCGCACCCATGTGCGCGACGCCGGCTGCCTGCGCGGCAGCGCGCGCCGCGGCGACCGCCGCAGGGGAG
>NZ_JBDGJU010000068.1:0-6506 GCF_057656735.1 Microbacterium sp. Soil_C_42 | reverse complement strand
GCGCGCGCCGCGCAGCCGCTGCTGCGAGGTGCGGGCGTCGCCGAGGGCGAGGTCGAGGCGGCTGCGCAGGCGCGCGATGGCGTCGACCGCGCGGGTGGGGTGGCGGGCAGCATCCGTCTCGATGCGGTTCAGCTCGTCGTCGATGGCGTGCAGCTCCGCGCCCAGCCGCGCGGCGTCGGCGGCGTCGAGGTGCTCGCGTGTGACGGAGGCCTGGCGCAGCGCCGTGCGCGCCGACGCGATCTCGTCGGGCACGGCCTGCGCCGCCTGCAGCACGAGGCGGTGGGTCTCCTCGAGGTTGCGGGCGTCCGCCTCCGCCTGGCGGAGCGCCCGTTCGGCGGCAGCGAGATCGGCGAGGGCGCTCAGCGACGGGTCGGACGCACGGGTCGCGGCGGCATCGAGGTGACGTTCGGCAGCGGCCACCTCGGTCAGCGCGGCGTGCGCCGAGCGCGAGGCATCCCGCCATTCCTCCTCGGCGAAGCGCGACGACAGCTCGGCGACGAGCGCGGCCGGATCGCCCATCGACGCGTGCAGTCCGGCGAGACGGCGCCGTGCGGCGTCGATCTGCCCCGCCGCCGACACGTTCGCGGTGACCCACGCGCCGTGCTCCTGGCGGGCGGCGGCGACGGTCGCCAGTGCCTCGCCCGTGCGCCGCTCGATGCGCGCGGAGACCCGTCGCACCTCGTGGGGGGCCACCGCGGGATCGCTGATCGCGCGGTAATCCTCGAAGGCGTCGTCCCGGACGTGCTGCGCCGTGAGACGCGCCCGCCGCAGGGATGCCGGGGCGTCTCCGCCGTAGAGGGCGCCCGAGAGCCCGACCTCGAGGTCGAGCTCGCCGACCTCGTCGTCGAGCTTCACGAGCGTCGCGCCCGCTCTGGCTCTCTCCTGCTCGGCGGCGGCGCGTGCCCGCGGAGAGCGACGCGCGCGGCGCACCGCCCACACGATGGCGGCGACGGCGATCGCCGTCACGCCGAACACGACCACGGCCGGCACGAGCCACCCCAGGATCGCGGCGGCGAGCTCAGGCATCGGCGACGCCGGCGGTCGCGGCCGCAGCCTCATCGGGGTGCTCGCCGAACAGCAGCAGGGCGCGGAGCTGGTCGACGTCGTCGACGACCGCCTGCGCGCCCTCGGACTCGTGCGGCCAGCTGAAGCCCCACCGGACGAAGATCACCGGCACGCCCTGGGCCGCGCCGCCTTCGACGTCGTGGTGCCGATCGCCGACGAGCACCGGACGGCTCGTGTCGACGCCCGCGGCCGCGAGGCGTCGCAGCGCTTCGGCGACGATGTCGGACTTCGCGCTGAGCGTCTTCTCGTCCGGCGTCGCGCCGACGATCGCGGTGAGCGAGGTCGACAGGTCGAAGTGGTCCATGAGGGCGACGACCTGCACCTCGGGCTTCGAGCTCGCGGTGGCCTGCGGGATGCCGCAGGCCGCGACATCCGTGACCAGCTCACCCACTCCGGGGAACAGCTTGGCGCCGGTCGTGTACCCGTCCGCCTTGCCGAGCGTGCGGTAGAAGGCGACGGCCTCGGCCGACTGCTCGGGCGTCATGCCGACGTTCACCTGGAACGACTGGTACATCGGCGGACCGATCCAGTGCACGAGCTCGGCGCGGGTCGGCGGGCGCTTGCCGAAGTGCTCGAGGGCGATCGTGAGGCGACGGAGGATGCCGTCGGACGCATCGACGATCGTTCCGTCGACGTCCCACAGCACACAGGTCCACGGCGATCGGCTCGGCATAGGGACCAGCCTATGCGGAGGCGGCCCTGCGCTCCGAGGCGGAGCGGTGCACGCGGGCGAGGCGCGCCATCATGCGCCGCAGATCCGCGATCTCGGCGGGGGACCAGTCGGCGAGCAGCGTGCTCATGTTCGACTCGGCCGTCGACATGATGCGCTCGCCGATGCGGCGGCCTTCGTCGGTGAGGGCGACGAGCACTCCGCGGTCGTCATCGGGCGCCGCGACGCGCACCACGAGGCCCGCGCTCACGAGGCGGCCGACGATCTTGCTCATGTTCGTCGCGGTCTGCCCGAGCGCGAGCGAGAGGTCGACGGGCCGCATCGCGCCGTTGTACGACAGCTGGTTGACGACGAGGAACATGCCCATGTCGTCCACCGGGAACGCGACTCGCGCCATGACGTCGCGGCGCACGCCGGTGCTGTCGGCCCAGTGCACGATCGAGGCGAGCGACAGCCGGAGGTCGAGCGGGTCGGGCGCGATGACCGGGCTCAGGTCCGCGGAGGCGTCGGTGTCGACGTCACCTCTGGCCATCGCCTGCTCGTTCCTCTCGCCCGGTCCCGGTCGTCACTCCTCGCGCAGCAGTCGGACGGGGCCGAGAAGCCCGTACTCGCGCACGACAGCGTGCTGCATGCGCTCCTCGCCGGTCAGCTGCGCGCCGATGTCGGGGATGCGCTCATAGTATCCACGGGCGCGGAGCCGGTTGTTCAGCGAACTCGAGACGCGGACGGTGACCGCGTTGTCACCGGGACGGATGCTGCCGCTGATGTCGACGACAGGGTGCGCGGTGTCGAACCCGCGCTCGGGACCGTCGCCGACACGCACGGACCCGAGCCCGCCGCCGGTCGAGCCGAGATCGAGGAGGTATCGCGCACCGTCCGCGACCTCGGCGACGGAGAGGACGGCGGTGTACTCGCCGACGCCGGAGACATCGGCTCCGATGCCCGGGATCTCCGACCACGGTGCGAGCTCGATGGTGCCGGCGTCGAGCCGCGTCACGGCGGTCGTCGGGCGCACCTCGCGAGACACGTATCCGAGGCCGCGGTCCTCCTCGAGCACTTCGGGCTCGCCGGCGTCCCAGCTCTCCACGACGAGGCGCCACGCCTCGGCCCGGGCGACCTCGGTGACCGTGGGGGCGGCCGAGTCCGCAGCATCCGTCGTCGTGTCCAGCACCACGATCGCGACCTCGCCGGCCGCGAGCGTGAGCTCGACCACGGTGCGGTCGCCGGCCCGCCGCGTGCCGCGATGCGGGCGCAGCTCGCCGGTCCACGCGTCGAGCCGGTGCACCGCACCGGTGCCCTCGAGGGCGACGCGCACCGTGGTGGGCTCGGTCGTCTCGTAGAGGAAGTGGTACGCGTAGAGGACCATGAGACCGTCGTCCGCACGCAGGTGCGTCAGCACGTGCGGATCGTCGGACTCGAAGCGCGCACGGCCGCCCGCTCCGAGTTCGTCCAGGGCGGTCACGACGCCGGAGGGCGCGGCGACGCGGACCCCCGGCATCCGTCGCAGCTCCGCCATGATCGCGGCGAGCTCGTCGTCGCGTCCGTCGAGACCGGGGGTGCGCGCCGCCGCGGTCTCGTGGGTGGTGTGACGCCCCTCCCTCAGCGACTGCACTTCGCGGGCCCCGTCGACGACCACGAGTCGCAGGCCCCGCCGCGCCCACGCGAGCAGGTGCGCGGCGACGTCGGGGTCGAGGGTCTCCTGGTACACGACGAGCGCGCGGTAGCCGGGGCCGGAAGGCTGCACCTCGTCGCCGTCGAACGAGACGTCGTCGCGCAGCAGCAGGGACCCGTCGAAGAACTCGTAGGTGATGCCGGCGTCCTGCATGCCGAGGTCCTGCCACCAGAAGTTGTCGCGGTCGCGCATCCACATGCTGCCGTAGGCGACCTCGTCGGGGATGCGCTCGCCGTCCGGGCCCGTGAGCGAGAGCCCGACGAGGTTGTCGGTGAAGTGGTCGGTGCGGAGGATGCCGACGTCGATCCGCGGGCGGCCACGGCGCAGCGCGTACTGCAGCCGGCCGATGGCGGCCGTCCAGAGCGGATAGAACTGGGAGCCCGGCTGGCGCGTGTCGAAGCGCTCCGAGAACATCGGCCACATGCCCTCGTGGCCCGGCCACTCGGTCACGCCCTCGGCGCCCGCGGGGCTGGCCCACCCGTGCAGCACCGTCTTCGTGATGCCGGCGGCCAGCTGCGTCGCGATGATCTGGTCGTAGAAGCGGTGATCGAGCATGTGGTTGCGGGTGGTCGCGCCGGTCTCGGACGAGTACTGCTTGCCGAACAGGTGCGCGGGGCCGGCCATCAGCCGGTAGGCGTCGATCTGCGCGCCGAACTCCAGCGACTCCGTCTCGATGCCGTCGACCTCCGGACCGGGGCGGGTCAGCTCGAACGGCAGCCCGTAGCTGATCTCGGCGCGCAGGGTCATCCCGACGCCGTGCAGGAAAGCCGCGAACGGCTGCAGCATGTTCTCGATGTACAGGTCGGTGAAGGTGACGACGAGGTCGTGGCGCACCTTGTCGACCGTGACCCGGTCGGCCTCGTCGGCAGGCTGGTGGTGGTAGACCGTCGAGACCGCCATGAACGGCACGTCGCGCGTGAGGAAGGGCAGCCACGGCACCACGTCGTAGCCGCGGCGGGCGCGGAACTCGTCGACGACCGTGTGGCCCCAGAACAGCCCGCCGGCGCCGAACGTCGACAGCTCGAGCGAGTCCATGTACATCTGCGCACGCGGGTTCTGCGCGATCTGCGCGCGCAGCTCGGGGGTGAGCACGACGTCGTCCCAGTAGCCGATCAGGGCGTCGACGCCGTCGCGGTCGATGTAGTTGACCGTGTAGTTGACGGATGCCGAGGGCTCCGCGGTCTGGCCGGTGCCGTGCAGCCAGTAGAAGAAGAGGCGCCAGTCGCCGTCGCCGTCCGGTGCCGTCCACTCCAGGGTGTCGTCGGTGACGGATGCCGTCAGCTCGGTGAGCGAGGAGGCGTCCAGCACGCCCGCGCCGGCGTCGACCACGCGGGCCGCGACCACGGCGACGAGGTGCTGGTCGCGGATCGTGCCGCGCTCGCCCGGAAGGTGGTGCGTGGCGGCGGGCGCCTCCAGATCGATGCGGGGGAGCGGCCCGGAGCGGCGCGCGCCGGAGGCGAGCGTCTCGGACGCCACGTCGAGCTCCTGCGCGGCGGCGCGGTCGTCGGGCGTGATCGTCGGGAGGTTCGCGTTCGACCAGTTGGTGCCCGACGTGAAGCTCACCGACATGCCGCGGCGGGTGGTCTCCTCGACGACGACCTGCGAGTCGTGCACCCACTCCTCGGAGCCCCAGCCGTAGCGCGCGTGGTCGATCGCGCCCTCGTCCATGGCGAGGAACTCCATGCCGCCGAAGCCGAGGTGATGCGCATCGTCGACCTCGCGTCTGAGCGTCGCGTCGCTGTGCAGCCCTTCGGCGAGCCACCAGCGCAGCTCGGGGCGGTAGTCGATGGCAGGTTCGGCGATCTCACGCCGGAAGTCGTCGAGCGTCATTGCTGCAGCATCCATTTCGGGTCAGTACTGTCTTCGCGACAGTATGTACTGTCCCCGCGACACGACACAAGACCCTGCCGCGAACAGGGAGGCCGCGGGAGGGGTCAGAACAGGCGCGGTGCGCCGGACTCGATGCCCTTCATGCCCTCGTAATCGAGGGTGACGCAGCGGATGCCGCGGTCCGCGGCCAGCACCTTGGCCTGGGGTTTGATCTCCTGGGCGGCGAAGACGCCGGTGACCGGGGCCAGGTGCGGGTCGCGGCCGAGCAGCTCGAGGTAGCGCGTGAGCTGCTCGACGCCGTCGATGTCGCCGCGGCGCTTGACCTCGACGGCGATCGTGCCGCCTTCGGGGTCGCGCAGCAGGAGGTCGACCGGGCCGATCGCGGTCGGGAACTCGCGCCGAACCAGCGTCAGGTTCTCGCCGATGACGTCGACCTGCTCGGCGAGGAGGCGCTGCAGGTCGGCCTCGACGCCGTCCTTCTGCAGACCCGGGTCGATGCCGAGCTCGTGCGACGAGTCGTGGATGACCTCGTAGATGCGCACGAGCAGCGCGTCACCGGTCTTCGCGTGCGTCACACGCCAGTGCTCGAGCACCCCGGCGGACGCCGACTCCTCGTCGGGCGCCTCGACGTCGAGCCGGCACGGCGGGCTCATCCAGTTGAGCGGCTTGTAGGAGCCGCCGTCGGAGTGCACCAGCAGCGAACCGTCGCCCTTGTGCACCAGCAGCCGGGTGGCGAGGGGCAGGTGGGCGTTGAGCCGCCCGGTGTAGTCGACGGAGCAGCGGGCGATGACGAGACGCACCCGAAGAGCCTAGCCTCCTGCGTCAGCTTGCCCGCAGGCTCGTCGGATAGCCTGTGCCCTCGTCGCCTGCGCCTCGCCGCGCGGCCCCGAGACCGCGGCGCCCACGCCACCCCTTTCGTCCGGAGAAGAACCGATGAACTCACGTCTGCCCGACGCGACCGTCCACATCCTGTCCAGCACCGTCGCCGAGCTCCACGTCGGCAGCGACGTGGCAGAGGTCGTCGCCCCCGACAGCCTCGCGCTGCGCGACCGCGTGGTCGAGGAGATCCGTCAGATCGCGGCATCCGCCGGCGAACCGGCGCACGCGACCCTCGTCGAGGGCTCGTCGCGCTGGCCGCTCGTGGTCAACCCGGACGGCACGTTCGACGAGGCGCTGGAGGAGGCGGCTGTGGAGCCGGCACCGGTCCCCGCTCCCGCTCCGGCGCCGGCCCCCGCTCCGGCGCCGGCCCCCGCTCCGGCGGCGGCCCCC
>NZ_JBDGJU010000067.1:0-7375 GCF_057656735.1 Microbacterium sp. Soil_C_42 | reverse complement strand
TCTCGCAACGGGAGGCCTTCGCCCGTCAGCAGATCACACGCGATTCACGCAACAACGTCCCTGGACATCACACTTAGACGTTCGATGGGAAGCTTGCCTATGGCGAGCGTAGCCAACGTGACAGCGCAGCGCTCACAGTGCGTCGACCGATTGCGGCGCTGAAGGGGCGACGGACACCCGCTTCTTCCCCTTAAACCGTAGCGCCGGCTTCTCCACAAGGAACCAGCTTGCGATGGCCAGCGGCAATGTCGCGAGCGCGCTGAGGGCTGCGAAGATCCCGACGCCAAGTGTCCAAAGGCCAAAGATGGCGAGGACCTGCTGCACGGGAAATGCGTAGATGTACACCCCGTAAGAGATGTCGTTGCGGAGCCGGAGGCGTTCGTGCTTGATGGCGAAGCCCGCCGCGAGGACCAAGTAGGCGAGCGGCAGGGCAGCCAACAATCGGTAGTCGGGAAGCCACAATGACGCGACGATCACGAGCACCGCGACAGCGACCCACGCGGCGCTTGCGCGAAGGACATCAAGGTACTGCCAGGCGAGCGCTCCAGCCAGGAACATGATCCCGAAGCGGGACGCGGTCTCGATCCACCAACTGTCGGTCAATCCGAACGACACGATTGCGGTGCCGGCGAGGCAAGCGCCGAAGAGAATGAGCAGCGTCGCGCGGCTTCTGAACAGCCCGAGCGCGCCGAGTGCGAGCACGAGCATGTAGCAGGCGAACTCCCAAGCGAGGGTCCATAGGGACCCGTTCCAGACGCCTTCGTATGGGACGTTGGCCGGGGTGCCGGCGATGTCGAACTGGAAGACCCATAGCGCGGCGTTCTTCGCCACGTAAGAGAGGTTGCTTGGGCCGAGTACGCCAGCGGCGAGGGGCGCGATCACGAACGCGGTGATGAGCAGGCATGCCCAGAATGCGGGGAGAATGCGAAGCACACGCGCTCGCAGGTATCTCACCCAGTGGGGGTCACGTATCCACGAGCCGACGATGAGGAATCCGGAGATCGCGAAGAACCCGTCGACCCATACCTCGGCAAGCAGTTGCCTCAGTGGAGGCCAAGAGATCTCGATCCCTGTTAGCGGGAACGAGTGCCAAACGATCACCCCGGCGGCGAGCAAGAGGCGCACCAGATTGAGCCCGTTGAGCTTCGGATCGTAGGTGTTTCGCAAGGTTGCTGCCGTTGACGTCACAAGAGGCGATCGTATAGGCAACCGCCATCCCACCAATTGCCCACAGATAGTCGGTGTCGCTCAGCCTTCATACCCCAGCGATGACACGCGTGGCGTCCCCGCTTGGCGCGCCGCGCTAAGCACAAACCTCACAGCGCACAAAGGGCACAACTGCACGTACCGAACCCACCCGCACCTAAGCTTGAGCCGCGCCGCCCTCTCGCCCATCCCTCACCGGAGCCTTGCCCCCACCGTGATCCGACCCATCGTCACCGTCGCCATTGCGCTCGCCGCACTCGTCGCCACCGCGGCCGTCACGCTCTACGCGCTCCTCGTCATCGACTCCCGCGAGTCCGTCCGCCACTTCTACGGCGACACCCCGCAGGCCAAACGCCTGAACACGGGGCTTAACCGAGACGAAACGCGGCAGTAACCCCCCGCCCGCCGGATCGCCGTAGCGTGGCACCCAGATGGGGCATCGCCGCCCGGAGCCGAGGGAACGGCCCCGGGCGTTTCTCTTTGGGGTTGGGGGAACACCGTGCACACCAGCAAGAACAGACGGGTCGGCATCGTCGCCACCGCCATCGCTCTCGGTCTCGGCGGGGGCGCACTCGTCGCCGCGCAGGCCGCATCGGCCGACAGCCCGGTGCTCGGCGAAGCGAGCGTGGTGCTCGACTTCACGACACCCGGTGAGGTGCACATCTCGGTGTACACCCGCAACGCATCATCGATCCCGGCGTGGGGCGCCGCACGTGTCACCACGCCCGAGGGCATCGAGTACTCCTGGGGTCCGAGTCGCTACGAGCCGGGCGAAGTGCGCACGTACGACGTCACCGAAGGCGGGCGCACCTGCGCCGACCTCGACGATGCGTCGGCGGTCGCGTACGGGTATGCCGCAGCATCCGATGTCGTCCCGTCGTGGACGACCGGCATCGTCACGTATCCGAGCCCGCTCGTGACCGTCATCGGCTGCGACCCGACGCCGACGCCCTCCCCCACGCCGACCGTCCAGCCCACGCCACTCACGCCCGCACCCGAGGCGACGGCCACCCCGTCGGGAACTCCCAACCCCGACACCACACCGGCGGCCGCCGCGGCATCCGGGAACTCCTCCGCGGACGGGGCACTCGCCGCAACTGGGGCGGCGGTGGGCTGGACGGTCGCTGCCACGATCGCCGCGGGCGCGGCGATCGTGGCCGGAATCGCGTTGCGCCGGCGCCGGAGAACCTGAGCGGGCCGCAGCTCGGGGCACCTGATGGCAGCGGTCGAGAAGTCGCGCATCGAGTGGATGGACGTCCTTCGCGGGACGTCGATCATCCTCGTGGTGTTCAACCACGCCATCCTGTTCGCCAGCTCGTCTCCGCTCGGCGCACCCGAGGTCGCGTGGGTGCTCAACACGGTCTTCTCCCCCGTGCGCATGCCGCTCATGGTGTTCCTGTCGGGCCTGCTCGTCGCCGGCTCGCTCGCCCGCGGACCCCGCGCCTACGTCACCGGCAAGGTGCGCCGCGTGCTCTGGCCCTACCTCGTGTGGTCGATCATCGCGCTCGCGCTGCTGTACGGGTTCGGCATCCGCGAAGGCATCATCGGCGGCGTGACCGCGCACGTCGTCACCGGGTGGGACCTGCTGCTGCCCCTGTACGACCCGGTCGAGCACCTGTGGTTCCTGTACGACCTGTTCCTCTTCTACATGGTCGCGCTCGTCACGCCCCGCGTGCCGCCGCTGTGGATCGCCGCCGGAGCGCTCGTCGCCGCCGCCCTCGTGCCCGACTTCGGCATGCGCCGGTTCTTGCTGCTGCTGGTGTTCTTCATGATCGGCGTGTGGTTCTCGCAGCACGTCGGCGCGCTCGAGCGCACACTCGCGCGCCGCTGGGTGGTCTGGGGGTGCGCGGCACTCGCCCTCGCCACGGTCGCCGCCGCGGCCGTCGGCGTGGGCCTACGGTACACCGCCCTGTCGGCGCCGTTCGCCGCCGGCGGCATCGGCATCGCCATCGTGCTCGCACGCCGATACGGATCGGCACGGATGCTGCGCCCCCTGCGCGCGGTCGGGCGCGACTCGCTCGTCTACTACATCGTGCACTGGTGGCCGGCCAGCGCCGGCGTCGCCCTCGGCGCCCTCACCGGGAACGCGTGGATCGCCCTCGCCGTCGGCTTCATGTTCGGGCTCGGCGCCGGCGTCGTGATGGTGCACCTGCTGCGCGTGCTGCCCGCGCTCGACCTCCTGTTCGCGTGGCCCGCGCGGGCTGTTCGCACTTCCGCTTCGTCCTCCGGATCGCTGTCCACCTCCGACGGAAGGCCCACACCATGACCGCTCGCCCGTTCAGCCGCCGATCGTTCGTCCGACTCATCGCCGTTGCCGCGCCCGCGGCAGCCACCGCGATGTGCGCACCCGCCGAGACTTCGGTCAAGCCCACGGCGACAGCATCCGTCCCCTCCGCTTCCGCCTCGGCGACCGCCGCGCCGACCGCCGCGCCCGCGGCGATCGTCGGCACTGCCCGCCCGGCCGTAGTGCGCTCGTTCGGGCCGAACGGCACCCACTGGCCCGCCCACACGCCGTGGATCAAAGACGCCGTCACGACGGTCGAGGTCGCGTGCACGTGGGCGGCGATCCGCACCGCGCTGCTCGCGGTGACCGCGTCGCAGGCGGCCGCGGGCGTGCACATCAAGGTGCGACCCGGCACGCTGCCCGGCCTCGGCGCCTCGTCGGGGTCGAAGGCGGTGCTGCAGGGGCTCGGCAGCACGCAGTGGGCGAAGAACGTGCTCGTCTCACCGCGCGACGGCTGGGGTTCGGTCGTCATCACCGAGCCCGCTCGCCTGCGCGAGGTGTACGGCGTGACGTTCGCCCGCATCAACGGCGTCGACGTGCTGCTGACCAACTGCACGCGCAGCGCGTGGGCGCAGTCCGTCATGTCGGACGGCCTCAGCATGGCCTCGTCGTACGGCGCGACGACGAGCGAGTGCGGCGCGTACGAGATCGTCATGAGCAACGTGAAGGCCGACATCTCCGACCCGCTGGGGTACGCCGCCGGCGCCGACTGCGTGCTCACCGACAGCGTGTGGGACGGATGCTACTCAGCCCCCGTGTTCCGCCCGTCCGGCGCCACCGACCACGTCGACACCCTGCAGATGTACGGGTCGGGCTGGTACCGGGGGCTCACGGTGCGCGACACGACCTTCTTCGGATCCCTCAACTGCGCCCTGCAGATCGGCGGCATGCGCGACGACGACCCGAACAAGGGCACGCGGTTCCTCACGGTGGACCACAGCATCCTCACGTCGCAGGCCACCGCTCTTCGGGTGCGGTATCCGACGCCCGCGGGGGCCGACACGCCTTCGATGGCGCAGGCCATCAACGGGATCGGCGAGGACTTCCAGCTCTACGCGAACGACTCGTACATCTTCGGCTCGATGTACCGCAGCAAGTGGGGCGGCGTCTCGAACACCAAGGTCTCGTACGGGCAGGCGGTGAGCCGCAACCCGGTCGCCTCGGGCAAGTGGACGGTCGACAGCTCGATGGACTCGTGGGGCGCCTCGCAGTTCGACGCGCTCACGCCGACGCCCACCGACGCGTACCTGAAGTCGATCTGGAAATGACCGACCTCGCCCACCGCGCCTCGCGCGGCATCATCGTGACCATGGGCGGGATGTGGGGCAAGACCCTCATCCAGATGGCCGCGATCATGCTGCTCGGGCGCCTCTTGAGCCCCGAGGACTTCGGTCTGGTCGCGATGGTCACCGCGATCTCGGGGATCATCGACCTCGTCCGCGACTTCGGCCTCACGGGCGCGATCATCCAGGCGCGCGAGATCTCGGAGCGCGCCTGGCGAGGCCTCTTCTGGCTCGCGCTCGGGCTCGGCGTGGTGCTGGGCGGGGTCCTGGCGGCGTGCGCGCCGCTGATCGCCGACTTGTACGACGAACCGCAGCTCGTGCTCATCACGCTCGTGATCGCTCCGAGCCTGATCGTCAACGGCCTCACCATGCCCCTGCAGGCCCGCGCGACGCGCGAGCTGAAGTTCGCGCTGCTCGCCCGCATCGATGTCGTGTCGATGGTGGGCGGCGTCGCGGCGGCCATCGCCGGCGGCCTGCTCGGATGGGGCTACTGGGCGCTCATCCTCATGGTCGGCACGGGACTGGTCGTACGACTCGTCATGCTGTGGGTCGCTCTCCGCCCTCGCCCCGGCTGGCCGCGCATCCATCGCGACGTGCTGCCGCTCGTCACGCGGGGCGGCAGCATCTTCGGCGCCGAGCTGCTCAACTACGTCGAGCGCAACGCCGACACCGTCATCATCGGCCAGCAGCTCGGGCCCGCAGTGCTCGGCCAGTACTCGCGCGCGTACGCGCTCTTCCTCATGCCGCTGCAGCAGCTGAACGGACCCATCGGCCGCGTCGCGCTGCCTGTGCTGAGCAAGCTGCAGGACGACGGCGACCGCTACCGCCGGTACATCCGCGGGGCGCTGCTGGTCATCGGGTATCTGACACTCCCCACGTACGCGATCCTCGCGACGATCTCGGAGCCGCTGTTCGCGATCCTCCTCGGACCCGGCTGGGAGCAGGCCGCCGTGCTGTTCAGCATCCTCGCCATCGCCGGCATCGCGCAGGGCATCGGCAAGGTGCGCGGCTGGCTCTTCATCACCATGGGCCGCTCGCACCAGCAGCTGCTCTACGACCTCGTCGCGCGGCCGCTGGTGGTCGTCGGCTTCTTCGTCGGGATCTGGTGGGGCGGGATCTACGGGCTCGCCCTGACCTACGGCATCCTGTCGGCGCTGCTCCTCATCCCCGGGTTCGCGTTCGCCATCCGCGGCACGTTCGTGCGCGGCAGCGACATCGTGTTCCCCGTGCTGCGCCCGCTGCTGTTTGCGCTGCTGGCGTTCGGGGCGGCGTTCGCCGCGACGCGGGCTGTCGACCTGGTGCCGATCCTGGAGATTCTGGTGGGCGGGCTTGCGGGGGCGGTCGTGATCGGGCCGCTGCTGCTGATCCCCGCGTATCGGCGTGATCTTGCGCAGATCATGGGGTTCGTGAAGCAGATGCGCAAGCCGAAGTCGCGCGAGCAGGCGCCGGAAGCTGCGGAGGCGGTCGAGGCGGTGCTGCTGGAGGACGCGGCGACGCCCGGCGATGTGCTCGATGCCGAGATCGAGAAGCGCCAGCTTGAGCAGAACCGCTGACCCGCCCCTTCCCGCCCGGTCGTTGAGCGAGCGAGGAACGAGCGAGTCGAAACGCGCCGGCGATCTCGGATGCCCGGGGCGTTTCGACTGCGGGCGCCAGAGCGCCCTCCGCT
This sequence comes from Microbacterium sp. Soil_C_42, assembly GCF_057656735.1. Taxonomy (NCBI): domain Bacteria; kingdom Bacillati; phylum Actinomycetota; class Actinomycetes; order Micrococcales; family Microbacteriaceae; genus Microbacterium; species Microbacterium sp. Soil_C_42. The sequence goes on along the minus strand of NZ_JBDGJU010000067.1, from coordinate 936 downwards.
CAACGAGCGAGGGTGAAGTACCGGTCGTTGAGCGAGCGAGGAACGAGCGAGTCGAAACGGCGCTGGCGATCTCGGATGCCCGGGGCGTTTCGACTGCGGGCGCCAGAGCGCCCTCCGCTCAACGAGCGAGGGCGAAGTACCCGGTCGTTGAGCGAGCGAGGAACGAGCGAGTCGAAACGCGCGCGCCCGCCCGCAACGGCGGGCTACGGCGCGGGCGGCACCGAGCCGCGCTTGCTCCAACCGATCACCGCGTCGATGCCTCCGGTGATGAATGCCTCGCGCTTGGCGTGACTCCACCCTTGGATGCGCTTCTCCCACGCGAAGGCGTCGGCGATGCGCGCGTACTCCCCCGCCCACGCCAGCTCCACCGGCAGCCGACGCCGCGTATAGGCCGCGCCCATGCCGGCGTTATGCGCCTCGAGACGTCGGATGAGATCGACGGTGCTGCCGACGTAGAACGTGCCGTCGGCGCAGCGCAGGATGTAGACGAACGCCATGGGTTGATCGTGCTCGCGCTCGACACGACGGGGGCCGTGCACGCTGCGGTATGTGCACACCGCGCTGCGGTTACCCCGTGTGGAGGAGTCGCGGGCCGGGCGTTCCCGCGAACCCGGGGCGATTCGACTGCGGGCGCCAGAGCGCCCTCCGCTCAACGAGCGGGGGTGAAGTACCGGTCGTTGAGCGAGCGAGGAACGAGCGAGTCGAAACGCCCCGAACCCCCGAGTAGCACCGACCCGAGGCATCCGCTCCTCGACCCCGACACTCCCGAGTGCTCGACGCGTTTCGACTGCGGGCGCCAGAGCGCCCTCCGCTCAACGAGCGGGGGTGAAGTACCGGTCGTTGAGCGAGCGAGGAACGAGCGGGTGACGTCCCGCTTGTTGGTGGAGTTTCTCGACACCGTGCGGGTCAGCTTGTTTGATTATGCCGCGGTCAGTT
>NZ_JBDGJU010000066.1:0-7505 GCF_057656735.1 Microbacterium sp. Soil_C_42 | reverse complement strand
AGCGCGGCGACGCGCTCGGCCTCGGCGCGACCACGCGCGACCTCATCGCCTTCCTTCGCGCGCAGCAGGCCCTGATGGCGGCAGCCGCGCGCCTGCGCACGCCCGCGGGGCGCGCGCTCGTGCACCACGACCTCAAGTGGGACAACGTGGCCGTCGCACCCGGCCCCTCCCCCGTCATCGTCGACTGGGAGCTCGCGGGGGCGGGCGATCCGGCTTGGGACCTCGGATGCCTCGTCGCCGAGCATCTGCTGCGCGGCAGGTCGGCCGCGGCCGGGCTGCCGTCGACCGGCGGTGAGCTCGTGCGCGGGTACGGCGAAGCCGCGCGGATCTCGTCGCGCGCCACGGGACTGTTCGCGGAGCGCGTCGCGCTGGCCGCGGTGCTGCGCCTCGCGCAGTTCGCCCTCGAGGTCGCCGAGCGGAGCGAGCACGGCGATGAGGAGCAGTCCCACGGGCTCGCGGACCTCGCGATCGGGCACCAGGATCACCTGGCTGCGCTCACGGAGGAGCTGCGCTCATGCCTCGCACGATGACCTCCGCTGCCGCCGCCGAGGCGGCGGTCGTCCGCGGCGAGCGCGCCGCAGAGGCGACGCTGCGTGCACTGAGCCGGGCGCTCGCGCTCGTCGATGCCTCGGACGACGCACGCGAACTGCGCGGGGGCGCTCCGACCGGCGTCGAGATCGAGAACCCCCTCGCGGAGTGGCTGTACGCGAACTGGTGGACCGCCGGGTCCGGCGATGAGGTCACGCCACCGGAGCGCACCTTCGTCGCCCCTCCCGCGTTCCCCCGCGTCGGGCTGTTCGAGGCGATGCGGCGCCGTGCGGCGGGCACGTCCGAGGCGTGGATCGTGCTCGCCGTCGGCGATGGAACGGTCACGGTCGTGGCATCCCGGGCGCCCTCCTCCGCCCCACCGGGCCACGTCCGCATCGCGACCGACCGCATCCTCTCGTCCTCGCGGCCCGGCTGCCGCCCCGCGCCGGGCGACCTCGTGACGATCACCCGGGGGTCGTCGGGATGGGACCGCGAGTCGGGATGGTGGTGGGCGCATTCCGGTGAGGGTGTCCCCGACGGCCCCCTCGACCGCTGGTACACGCACTCCCGCTCCCCGGAGGACTCGGCGGCCCTGCTGCCTGCACTGATGGGCGCGTTCGCCGACGCCGGGAGCGCCTTCTCGCTCAAGTGCCTGCCCACGCCCGCCGGGTACGGACGGCCCGATGCGCTCGTCGTCTACACGCCGCGGGGCGTCCGGTCACGGGTGGCGGCGTCACTTCGGCAGGCCGTCGACATCGCGCCGCACGTCGATGCCGCGATCCCGCCGACGACACGACGCATCGCCCGGGGGATCGGGATGTCGGAGGATCCCGCCGACGGCACCAGCTTCGGTCAGCTGCGAACGGCCCAGGTCGCCGCGATCGCGGCGATGACCGCGAACACGGATGCGGCGCCCCACCGTCTGCGCGAGGCCGCCGACGCGGTCGGCCTCGACGTGGCACGCCCCTGGAAGGCACGACCATGAAGGCGATCGCCCTGGCCGCCGTCGCGCCGGCGGAGGTGCGGTCGCCCGCCGAACTCGGCATCGCCGCGATCGCGCTGGCACGCCGCCTCGCTGCCGACGTGGTCGTCGACGACCGCGGGCGGCCGCAGTGGATCGGCGACGAGATCGACCTCGCCGCGAGCCCGGACGGATCGGTCCTGAAGACGGGGCCCGTCGACGACGGCCTCCTCACCGGGCGGGCAGGCATCGCCCTCGCCCTCGCGGCGGCGGCACGGCACGCGCGCGACGCCTCCTTGGCGCTTCTCGCGCAGGCGACGCTCGCCGACGTGCTCGACCGCCGCCGAGCCGCGCGGCGCGGACAGCTCGGCTGGCAGAGCGGAGACCTGGGGATCGCGATCGCCGCCGAACGGATCGCGGATATGCTCGGCCGGCCCGGCCTCGCGGACGGAGGCCGTCTGCTCGCCGCGCGCGCGGTCGCCGCGCTCGCCACGGCGGACGACTCGTGGCTCCCCGGGTACGCGGACCTTCTCGACGGCTCGGCCGGCCATCTGCTCGCCGTGCTCGCCGCCGCACTGCCGGCGAGTGCGGAGGGTCATCGGGGGGCGGCCGCCGAGCGGCTCGTGGGCGACCTGCGCGCTCGCGCCGTCGTCGACGTCTGCGGCGCACGCTGGCCGATGGCCGACGGCGACCGCGCGGTCACCGGCCTCGCCCACGGCTCTTCGGGCATCGGCCTGGCGCTGCTCGCGGCGGAATCGGCCGGCGTCGTCGGTGCGGACCGAGCGCTCGCCGATGCCGCGTGGACGTGGGAGGACGCGGGTCACGGCGCCGAGGACGGCGGCTGGTACGACCTGCGCCTGGATGAGCCGGCGATCGGTCTGGCGTGGTGCCACGGAGCTCCCGGAATCGGCCTCGCGGCGGCGCTCCGCTCGCGGATCGACGGGGACGATGCCCTCGAGTGCGAAGCGACCTACCTGCGCGCGCTCGGTTCGATCCATCGCGCGCGGCGCGAGTTCCCCGATGATCAGGGCGACGACGCCACCCTGTGCCACGGCCGCTCCGGCATCGTCGAACTGCACCTGGCCGGCGCCGAGGCGGCGTGGTCCACCGATGCCGCGTCCCGCGAGGAGCGCCGGCGCGCGGCGCGGTACGAGGCATCCGTCATCGCCGCCGGTATCGATGCCGACGGGAGCACGGCGTGGAGCCACGGCGTGCGGGACGGCCGGTCGCCGGCGGTCCTCGACGGGACCGCGGGCGTCGTGCTGACGCTGCTGCGCTGCGCCGGTTCGCTGGCGAGCGTCGCGCACCCGCCGCTGCGGCTGCGGTGACTCAGCGCACGTCGCCGGCGGGCGGATCCTGGAGCGGCTCTTCGACGGGCATGAGGCCGGTGTCGCGCCTCTGGGCGTCACCTGCGCCCCCGAAGCCGACCCACGCGTCAGGCTCGGCGATCCTCACGCCCGACACGGCCTGCGCACGATCCGCGTAGTCGGCGACCGACTCGTCGACCGTGGCGATGAACACATCGGGCAGCTCCGGCGCGGGCGGCGAGACCGACTCGGCGCCGGCGTCGCGAAGGCCTGCCTCGACAGTGCCCTGGTCGGCACCGGGGTCGACGGTGATCAGATAGCGCACGCTCACGCGGCCATCCTCACCCCCTGCTGCGGCACGCACAAGGGCGGCAACCGGCGTCCGGCCCGGATCGGCGAGTCTAGGCTGGAGTCGTGACACCTTCGCACCGCCCGCATGAGCTGGTGGTCGAGACCCGCGAGATCGAGCACGTCGACGACCTCCTCGCCTACGCGTCTCCGGGCGAGCCCCTCGCCTGGCTGAGACGCGGCGACGGCATCGTCGGCATCGGCCAGCTGGGCGGTTACGAGCGCGGCCCCCGCTCCGCTCCCGGCGTCGACCCGGCGACGCTGCCGTCGGCGGCGGAGACGTGGCGACAGATCGCCGCGACTGCGGAGATCGATGATCCCCTCGGCCTCCCCGGAACGGGGCTGGTCGCGTTCGGCACGCTCGTCTTCGACGAGAGGTCGTCGAAGACCAGCCGGCTCGTGATCCCGCAGGCTGTCATCGGGCGCCACCACGGACGCTCGTGGGTGACGCGCATCCGACGCGTCGCCGCCGACATCGGCGACGCTGTCGTCGAGCCCACGCCATACGGCCCGTACTGGTCTGCCACGCTCGGCCCCGGCACGCTCAACCCCGCCGGCTACCAGGCCGCGGTCCGCGAGGCCGTCGACGCGATCGTCCGCGGAGAGCTCGAGAAGGTCGTGCTCGCGCGTGATCTCGTCGGCACGATCCCCGCCGGTGCCGATGTGCGCCGCCTGGTGCGCGCCCTCGCCGACGACTACCCCGATACCTGGACCTTCGCCGTCGACGGTCTGATCGGGGCGAGCCCGGAGACCCTGGTCACCGCCTCGCGCGGCGTGGTGACCGCACGCGTGCTCGCCGGGACGATCCCGCGCGGGACCGATGCGCACGATGACACCGAGGCATCCACCTCCCTCGCGCACAGCGCGAAGGACCTCGACGAGCACCGCTTCGCCGTGCAGAGCGTGCTCGCGAAGCTGGGGCCGCACGTGCGCCATCTGCGGGCCGATCCGGAGCCGTTCACGCTCAAGCTGCCGAACCTCTGGCACCTCGCGACCGACGTCGCAGGAGACCTGGCCGACCACGCCTCCGCCCTCGACCTGGTGGCTGAACTCCACCCCACGGCAGCTGTGGCCGGCACGCCGACCGACGCCGCGCTGGAGCTGATCCGCCGGCTCGAGCCGTTCGACCGCGGCCGCTACGCCGGGCCGGTCGGCTGGATCGACGGCGACGGCAACGGCGAATGGGCCATCGCCCTGCGCTGCGCGCAGATCGGCGGGGAACCGCCCCGCAACGTCGCCGAGTACAGCGCGACGATCCCGGTCGTCGCCCACGCGGGCGCCGGAATCGTCGCCCAGAGCAACCCCGACAAGGAGCTGCTCGAGACCAGGGTCAAGTTCCGCCCGATCGTCGACGCGCTCGCCTGAGCTCGTACACACAGCCGGGAGTCTTGTCGGGGCTGAGGAGCATCCGGGCGAGGACGATGCCGAAACCGGCGGCGGTCTCGGGCTCGCGCTCGAACCGGTTCGGCGGTGATACCTGCCCTCTCCACGACGAACGCCTCCCCGCCGAGATGCCGGCGGGGAGGCGTTCTGCGCGCAGCGGTCAGGCGCCCGCGAGGCGCCGCTTCTCGGCTTCGACGTCGAAGGTCGCCTTCGGCCACTGCGGGTCGATGTCCTCGAGCGCCTCCAGCAGCAGATTCTGGACGGCGAGCCGTGCGTACCACTTGTGATCGGCGGGCACGACGAACCAGGGCGCGTGCTCGGTCGACGTGCGCTCGAACGCGGTCTGGTACGCCGCCATGTACTGCGGCCACAGCTCACTCTCGTCGACGTCGGTCGGGTTGTACTTCCAGTGCTTGTCGAGACGATTGAGGCGCTGCATCAGGCGCTTCTTCTGCTCATCCGGCGAGATGTGGAGCATCACCTTGACCACCCTCGTGCCCGAATCGGTCAGCTGACGCTCGAAGTCGTTGATCGCCGCGTAGCGACGCTCGATCTCCTGTTCGGGGGCCAGGCGCCTGACCCTGCCGATGAGCACATCCTCGTAGTGCGAGCGGTCGAAGACGCCGATCATGCCCGAGACGGGAAGCCGCTGCTTGACCCGCCACAGGAAGTCGTGCTTCAGCTCTTCCTCTGTGGGCTTCTTGAACGCCGAGAGCACGATGCCCTGCGGGTCGACAGAGCCCACGACGTGACGGATGATGCCGCCCTTGCCGGCGGAGTCCATCGCCTGCAGCACCAGCAGCACCGAGGCGTTCGTCGCATCGACGCGGCTGCGCGCATACAGACGCTCCTGGTACTCGTCGAGCTCGGCGGCGCCGGACGTGAGGTCGTCCGCGGCGTGAGCCTTGTCCTTCTCATATCCCGGGGTCGAGCGGGTGTCGACGTCGGCGAGGACGAAGCCCTCGCGGACACGGAGGAGATCGGCGACGTCGCCGCTCCAGTGCTTCTGCCTCGAGGCGATCATGGAGCCATCATGGCGGATGCCGCGGGCTCAGCGCTCGAGCGGAACCTCGATGAGCTGCCGACCGCCGACCGGCGACGTGAGCACCTGGTCGAGAGCCGCCCGCGTCGTGACCCGGCGGTACTCCCAGCCGTACGCGAGTGCGAGCTGCTCGAGGCGCACGGTGTGCGGGGTCAGCAGCACCCGGTCCATCACGTCGGCGCCCGCGACGGCTGCCACCTCGAGGCCGTCGAAGATGGTGCCGCCGCCGTCGTTGCCGACGATCAGCTGGAGGCGCGGCTCATCCTCCTGGGGAGGCAGGAGCATCGCGCCGGCGTCGTGCAGCAGCGCGAGGTCGCCGAGGATCACGCGCGTGACGCCCGCGCCGCCGCCGGACTGGCTGGCGAGGGCGATGCCGGTCGCCGTGGCGATCGTCCCGTCGATGCCGGCGAGCCCGCGGTTGGCATGCACCGGCACCTTCTTGCCGGGGAGCACCTGGTCGGCGACCCGCACCAGGCGCGACGAGCCGAACACGAGGCGGTCATGCGGCCACGTCGCACGCCAGACGGCGTCGACGAGCGCAGCACGGTCGACGGGCGCGCGGATCACTCCGAGCTCCGCCGCGATCGCTCCCAGCCTCTCCCCCGGCACCGCCGACGAGAGACCGTCGGCATCGGGTGCCGGCGGCGTGAGATCGACGGATGCTGCGCGCGACGCCTGCATCCAGTCCCCGAGCCATTCGCGGTCGGGGTCGCCCGTGGCGACCGCGATGCGGTCGGCGGCCAGGGTGACGCCGTTGAGATTGAGCGGCTCGCCCGGACCCCGGACCGCGATGACCTCGATCTCGGGGTCGGAGAGCAGCGCGGCGGTCTCTCTGCTGAGAGTCGGGTGGCCGAGCACGACGACCCGTTCGATGCGACCGCCCAGGTGCGGGTCGCGCAGCAGCGCGCGGTAGCCGTGCACGAGCTGACGCCCGAAGCGCGCACCGCTCACGATCTCGGCGACGAGCGGCCACGCGCCGACGTGGGCGAGCTCCTCCGCATCGGGGCCGGCGTCGGACCCCGCGAGAACGATGGTCCGGGGACCGCGCTCGAGCACGAGCGGCGCGTCCTCCGGCTCGGTCGGGAGGTCGGCCTCGCCGATGCCGCCACCGCCTTGATACAGGGCGCCGGATGCCTCGTCCTCGGCGTCGATCGCCACCGGGGGGCCGTCGGGGTCGTCGACGACGGCGGTCTCTAGCTCGGCGGCGGGTACGCCCATCCACGCGGGGAGGGCGCCCGACAACGGCTCGCGGTACGGCAGGTTCAGGTGCACCGGCCCCGGCGACCGCGTGCCCGCACCCAGCGCCGCGGCGACCGCGTCCTCGGCGAGCAGGCGGAGCATCGCGCTCTGCTCGTGCGTGCCGTCGGGATCGGGCGCCTCGGGCACCGGCACGTCGGTCTCGAGCCGCACCGTCGGCGCGAACATCCCCGGCTGGCGCGTGGTCTGGTTCGCACCGACCCCGCGCAGCTCCGGGGGGCGGTCGGCCGTGAGCAGCAGCAGCGGCACGCCGGCGTGATGGGCCTCGAGCGCGGCGGGCAGCAGGTTCGCCACCGCGGTGCCCGACGTGCAGACCACGGCCGCCGGCATCCGGGTCTCTCGTCCGATGCCGAGCGCCGTGAAGCCCGCGACGCGCTCGTCGATGCGGACGTGGAGGCGGAGGGCGCCCCGCCGCTCGAGCTCGGCGGCGACCAGGGCGAGCGCCTGCGAGCGCGAGCCCGGGCTCAGCACGACATGGCGCACCCCGAGCTCGACGAGCCGGCACAGCAGCGCCGCGGCGGCGTCGGTCGCGGGCGCCGGATCGAGCGCGGCAGCTGGTTCGAGTGGTGCGGGCGCGCTGTCGGAGTCGGCCACGTCAGCCGATGACCCCGCGCTGACCGCGGGCGTCGTCGTCGCCGCCCGCGGGACGGAACGGCGGCTTCGGCTGCGGCGGGGTGCC
>NZ_JBDGJU010000065.1:0-7511 GCF_057656735.1 Microbacterium sp. Soil_C_42 | reverse complement strand
GGCCGAACGCCGGGCCGCCGCCCACCGGGAGACCATCGCGCGCGCCGAGCTCGCCGCGCTCGAGGCCGAGGACCTTGCCCGACTGTCGATGCGGGAGCGGGCGGAACGACGCGTGGCCCGGATGATCCTCGCCGCCGGAGGCGACAAGGACGCGGTTCCGCTCGCCGAGATCGAGACGGCACTCGGCGTGGGACGCACGATCGCCGGCGAGCGCCGGCAGGCCGCCGCCGACCTGATCGCAGCCGGCTACACCGGATGAGCGACCGTCACCACCATGGGCGAGGCCCGGGGCGCATCAATCGCCCCGGGCCTCACCCCCCGTTTTTACCCGTCGATCAGGCAACGCGGAACCGTACCGGGGTCTGATCGATCCGGTGCGCCGCCGCCCCCGGTTCCGCTACGGTCATGATCAGTCCGCGCCGACATGGGTGCGCGGAACAGGCCCGGTGCCCAGCGCGCTCTGGGGCAGTACGACCGGTCCGCTCTTCGGCCCCGGCACTCCACGGAGTACCGGGGCCGCGCTGTGTCCGGCCCCCGATGTCCTGCGCGACCGCGGGGTCTTCGTAGGAAGACCCCGGGTCTTCCCGTCACTTGGACGAAAAGACCCGGGGTCTTCCTACGGGTCTTCAGCCGTTCTGCCCCAGGGCCCGCTGACCGAGCTCGGCCTTGAGGGCGGTCAGCTCGCGCATCAGCTCGCCGCAGGCCTCGAAGGCGAGGTCCGGGTCGCTTGCGCCGAGTCGGCGCAGCGCCGCGAGACTGAGCTTGGCCGGGTCGATGGCAGCGGCCAGCGGACGCGGATCGGACTCGACCTCGACCTTGTAGCCGAGCTTGACGGCCGCCTTCAGGAACCCCTGATAGGTCAGCTCCCCGGCCGTCTCGGCTTCCTTCCAGCAGGCGCGCGTGGCTTCGTCACCGTGGTCCCGTTGCACCGACACCAGCGGGCGCAGCGGCTTCTCCTGGAGCTGCCGCTTGGTCACCGGCGCCAGCGCCCGCACGACCGGGCCGATCCGGATGACCTTGTTCATGTAGTCGGCGCCGTGGCCGTTGAGCGCCTTGCCCCAGGCGTCGAAGGACGCCAGGCCGCTGTCCTCCCAGAGCCGCTCCTCGCGGACGAGCTCGTAGGCGCCGCTGGTCATCAGCAGGTACTGCTGCTGAATCCCCTCCGTCGCCGCCTGGGCCCACGCATCGGCGAAGGTGATGGCGCCCTGACAGTGCGCCAGACGTTCGGCCCGGTCCTGGCTCGCCGGCGCACGGAAGACCGGGATCTCGGGCTCGGCCGCCTGCCGCTGCGGCTGGACGGTCTGCTTCTCCGGCGCCACCCCGGTGCCCACCGCGGTCCGGCTGAACTGCTCGGCGATGCTCGTGCGCGTCCCGCCCATCAGACACCCGCCTCGATCTCGTCCAGCCGGTTCCCGGCCCCGCGAAGCCCGTGTTCCAGGGCGAAGCGGTAGAAATCCTCCCGTGCCTGCAGCTCCACCCGGTTGTTGTTGTACTGCGTCACCACCCGCGTCGCGTTCGTGTGGACGCGGTACCGGCGGATCACCGTCCGGGCCACCGGCCAGCCATGGCTCTCGCAGAACGCGCGGGTGCCATCGACGTACGCCTGGCCCTCGGCCGGCGGCCAGTTGTTGATGACCACCTGGTAGGCCAACCCGCGCGGCTTGAGCACCCACTCGATCGTCTGCCACGTGGGCTCGAAGGAGTCGGGCTCGGTCAGGATCGGGACGATGACGTCGTCCGCCTGGCCCAGGAGCGCGCTCAGCAGCCGCCCGTACCGGTCGTCACCCAGCGGATCCTCACCGGCCTCGTACTGCTCCGGCGTGATCTCCGCCCACCCCGGGGTGTCCACGAAGATGTGGCTGTACGGGAGCTTCCTGAGGAGCTGGATGTTCTCCAGGTCCCCGGAGATGTCGAGGACGTCGAAGGGCTGCTCGACCAGCCGCGCCGCCCGCCACAGGGACGTCCCCTGGGGGTCGGCGGACGCGACCGCGACCGACGGACTCCCGTCGCCCCGCGGACCCGCGACATCGGCGCAGACCGCACCCAGGTTCAAGGAGATCAGCGACTTCCCCACGCCGCCCTTGCGGTTCGCGACCACATGGATCTTTGCCATCGAAGGCCTTCCGTTCGCTTCACCGGCCCGCGGACGGACCGGCTACTTCGGTGTACGTAAAGCAGTCTGTCTCATCAGTGCCTTCGATAGGCGAAGGCCCGCCCGGACTGGACGGACAGGGCCATCGGACTCGCCGCCGGCCCGCGCCGAAGCGGGCGTGCGGATCAGAAGTGGTGCTCAGAGCCCGCTGGGAAGAGTCAGGTCTGTACTCGTGCCGCGGGCCCCACCTGGATCCTCAACCAGGTGATGACCGACTGCTGATCCCGCACGCCGCGGTCCAATTCGGATACGTGAGGACCGCGGCGACAGGCCCGCGTGGAAGCCCCCGTACAACCCGACGCGGAACCGGAGCAGGTACCTCGCTGGCGGCACAGCGCCCCCGGATACCGGCTCGACCGTGCAGCCGGGGACGGAGGCGGCTCCTCGTGTACATCCGGGTGCGGCCGGCCTGTCAGGGGTGCTGGGGCGGATGCGTCGTGGGCACCGAGCTGGCCGAGTGCGGTGCCAACCGGATCGCCAGGAAGGACCGGCAGATTGCTGCGCTGACGTGCGGTGATGCACTGTCAGCACTCTCCCGCGGAAGTCCAACTGCCGCTCTCTGGGCAGTCATTCTTTCAATTTGAGCTTCCGCGGAAGCTTTGAATGCTCTAACTTCAGTGCAGCGGCTACGGATTTCGTGCCGCGGAAGCCCACCTTGGAGGTTGAAATGAGCCTGTCCATGTTCGGACGGCAGGGAACCACGCTGCCTGCGATGATCGTGCGGCCCGGCGTCGCCGTCACCAGCGTCGAGCTGCTCTCCCTCGTCCACACGGTGCCCGACCCGCGGAAGGAGGAGGGGAAGAAGAACCTGGCGCAGGCGGGGGCTCTCCTCAAGGCGCACGCCGAGATCCGGCTTCTCGTACAGCGGACCCTTGCCGGGGCGAAGGGCAAGAACGCGAACGAGTACGCCGACTACATTGCCGCGGGTCTGCGCGGCGACCTCTTCAACGGCTGGTCCACGCCGCCGGTGACCATCTGGATCCCGTCCCAGGCGGATGGGACGCCGACCGCCACCGCGAAGGAGGTGGCGGAGGCTGCGGGGTCGGGGCTGTACGAGGTGTTCATCCCGGTTGGCGCGCACGAGGTACCGATCGACGGCGAGACGCAGTGCACGGCGCTGCACCAGATTGCTTCCGATCCGGAGGCATACGGGCTGACGATCGACCAGCTCCGCGACGTGCGGGTCCCGGTGGAGCTGTACTGGGACCTGAGCGTCGAGGAGGCGCGGCAGGTGTTCCACGACCGCAACGTCAAGGGCATCACGGTGGACAAGAACCTCGCGATGTCCATGGACCAGCGCGATCTGGGGACGCAGCTCGCCCACAAGATCGCCGACCGGGTGAAGATCCCCACCGCCGACGGCATCGTCTCCCTCGCCTCGCTGGTGCAGTCGCAGCGTCGGCAGCTCGCCGTGTCGGACGACAAGCTGATCACGCTGTCGGGGCTGCGGGCGCTGGTCACCACCGCGCTCCTCGGCCGGTCCGGGATCGCGAAGACGTCGGCGACGGTGACGGAATCGACGCTGGACACGGAGAAGGTGTCGGCGGAGGAGCAGAAGGAGCGGGTGGTGTCGCTGCTGTCGACGGTCCTCACGAAGCTCGCCCCGGAGCTGGCCAAGGGGCCGAAGGGGACGGCGCTGAACGCGCCGGCGATCCTCACCGGGCTCGGCGTCGCCGTGCACCACGCGACCGAGTGGGTGGAGACCGATCGGATCACGGAGGAGACGCTCATGAACATGGTGACGTCCGTCAAGTGGGACCGGTCGGCGCAGTACTGGGATGGGGTCGGCGGTAAGGCGCTGGTCAACGAGGGGCAGGTGACGGGGGTGTCGTTCGCAGGTGGCGCGAAGGACTCCGGCGGCCGGGTCGCCGAAGCGATCCTCTACCCGTCCACGGAACTCGGGCGGAAGATCCGCGGCATCGTCGCGTAACTCCGGCACGGATATACGGCTCCCCACCCCGATGTCGACGGGGTGGGGAGCCATCGTCGTTCTATCACGGGACCGGTTCGGTCTCCGCGGAGCGCGGCCCGCCCTGACCTGGGCGGCAGCCAGGTCCACACGTGGCGGACCCCTGCCCGACCCAGGCGGCCGAGCTCCGACCGCGGTGGCCGTCCACAGCCAGTCGGGGAGCGGTCAGTCCACAGAAAGCGTCGCCCCTGCTAGACGATCAAGAAAACCTTCCCAGCGCTGGGAAAGAATCGAGGACAGCATGCGCGTCGTCGGCGACAGCCTGGACCGCGCCTCGCAGGAGGCGTTCACCCGCCCCATCCCCAAGTCCGCGGGCGCACAGATGCGGTACCTGGTCCGGCAGCACAAGGGCTCCACCCGTGCCGTGGCCGGCCTGCTGGGGGTCTCGCAGCGCACGGTGGAGCGGTACGTCCGCGACCAGTTCCGCACGCCCAAGGCGGAGCTCGCCCAGCGGATGGCGGCCGAGGTCCGCCGCCGGTGGCAGCCCCTGGTGCGCAAGCGCGCCCGGGACAAGGCCGCGAAGTCCACGGGCCTGGTCATCGAGACCCGGGCCCGGTTCGGGTTCACCGCCGCGCCCGGCACCACCGACGACGGACGGATGCGGCGGATCACCCAGCACCTCCCGCCCGAGTACGCGAGCCAGCTGCTCGCCGCCCAAGACGCCGGCGCCTCCGAGGCGGAGCTGCAGCAGCTCACCGCCGAGGGACTGCAGGAGGTCTACTTCAAGGACAGCGGCGGTCGAGCCCAGGAGCTGCTGGTCGAGTTCACGGACATCGACTACATCGACATCGCGTACTGACGACCGGCACGGCGCAGGGGGCCTTAGACCAGAACAACAAAGCGATCACTGAAAATCGCGCATACCTGGTCAGATGATGACCAGTTGACGTGTTGCGGCAGGAGGCCAGCGAGCGGCGGCGCAGACCTGAGGGCGGATTCCGCTACAACTGCCCTGGTCAGAGCGTTTCGTGTCGGCCAGTCAGCTTTGCCGAACTGGGGTCCCAGCCGGTACCCGTAAGATGGTCCGCATCACCCGTTCGCCCGGTGCATTCCTTAAGGATCCATCGGGAAGGGGGTGATACCGCTATGTCCGAGTCAGACCCCGTCCGGGGTGATGACGAGGACCGCAGGTTCTGGACGCGAGAGCGCCGACGGGAGGCGACCTTCGAAGGGCTGATGCTCTTCGTCAGGTTGCTGCAGGTCCTGTTGGGCGGCGGGTGAGGTTCCAGCCTCACCCACCGTCACAAATCTGAAGCGGTCCCAAGAGAGGCCCGCGCATACCGATTGGCCAATCGGCGCGGGTCTCTCTTCCTTTGGCTTCAGCGTTCCAACAGGGGTGCCACGAGAGGCGCCTGAAGCTGTGCTCCGGCCCTGCACGCGCAACCAAGTCTGATCTGATCCCTTGAAGGGTGCACTCTGACGATGCAGAGATGCAACAGTCGCAAACCTAAAACGACCCCTAGGATCCCGCCTAGCTGGCTCTATAGCTTATAGTCACCATGCATGACTCTAAGCTATCATTCTTCCTAGCTCTAAAGCGTACCCTGCTCGGAACGGCAGTCAGCATGTTCTAGGGGGGGCGTATGGCTCGAGGAACAGGGTTCTTCAATGGGACGGAGTTGCGCAGACAGAGGTTGAAGCGGGGCCTGAGCGCAGCGCGGCTTGCTGAAGCGGTGGGCACTACAAAGGCGATGGTGCTTGCCTACGAGGCCGGCAAGACCGTACCTGAGGCGCGGCGGGCAGCATTCCTAGCGGAGGTGCTGGAAGTGCCAGCAGACAGGCTTGTGAGGCCGCCGCTGGGCGCTAGAACGGGCAGCTCCCGGCAGAGGGAGCGGCTGCTGGCCGAGGAACTGGGCACCGAAGTCGAGGTCGTTCGTGCGTTGACTGCCCCATACGAGGGTCAGAGACCCACCCCCCATCTGGTTCCCGCTCCGCTCACTGATCTGCGGCGTGTAGCGGGGCTGCGCGTTGCCGATGTCGCTGACAGAGCTGGTATCAGCATCAGCAGCTACCGTTCGGTCGAGACCGAGGGGCTGCTGCCCAGCCGAGGAACGGGACGGTTCCCGGCCAAGCTCGCGGAAGCCCTGGGAGTGAGAGACACCAGGGTTGAGCTCGCCCTCAGACATCACCCGGAAGCCATCAAGAGGGCGCTTCGAGTCTCCGAGAGCATGGGGGACCTGTTCAGCCGCATGGAGCGGACTGGTGAGGTAGTGACCTCGGACGACCCAGCCGTCCAGCAGGTCTTTCTGTACGTCAGGCAGCCACTGGGCATCCTCACGCGGGCCATGAACGTTCAATTGGACAGGCACCGAGGCCTGCGCAGGAGAGAGGCAATGCTCGCCGCGAGCGCCGCCTACCCGCGGCCTGGAGACGGCGGCGACGCGGAGGAGGAGCTCCAGGACGTCGCAGCCAAGCTGTCGACCTCGCCGGAGACGTCTGCGACCAGGCTGATGTGGTCGCTTTCGCAGGCGTTGACCGCGCGGCAGTGGCGCGCCTTCGCTGATGCACTGTGGACTGTCTACTCCCACCCTCCAGGCCCCCGTGCAGTCGGCGCAGTTCATGAGTTCTGGCCTGAGCTTGGACCCGCACTCCTTTATCGTCGCTGGGCCGGTCGTTCACTGGTAAACATGGAAGATTCAGGCGCTGAACTGTCCTACCGCTTTACGCCCGCGGCAGTCCGTTTCTATGATTCCCAATGGTCCTTTTACCGCGCCATTTATCCGCGATTTTCGGCCCCATCTCCAGCCTATTTCCGGAGGAAAAGAACAGAGGAGAGATATCTCTACTAGCTAGACGTGGTTTGGGTTTTGAGCGACCGGGGGATTTCGTGGATACGACCTGATGTATCGTCAGTTTTGTATGGTGTAGTGACGTGTTGCTGATCCCGGGGCGCTCGAGGGTTCCGCGTGGGCGGGGCCGCGCATCGCCCCCTGGTGTTATTTGTGCTGGTCAGAGCGCTACTGGGGAGGGCGTCTGGTGGGGTGGGGTAGGAGTCTCTCGGGTCTGACCGGTGCGCGGCAGGGGGGCGAAGCGCCCGGGGGCGGTGGCAGGTTTCTCGGGTTTCTACACAGCTCACAATGTGATGCATCCGGTGATGCGGAACCCTCTCGGCAGGACCCCTCCCGCACTCGATGTCCCCACCGCGGCCGACTGTCATCGACACTCCCGAGCCTGCGGGCCGGCACCCGACGGACTCGCCCACCCCTTCGCTGTTGCCAGCTGGCCCGCGTCAGCGGGCCCAGGTCTGGAGGCGTAGCCGGAAGGGCCAGGAGTGGGAGCGTAAGCGGACACCCCAACGGGCCGTAGGCCCGTCGATGCCCCCCGCTTGCGGGGGGCATCTGGTGGCGCGTCAGCGCCACCACGGGCCGGAGCGCAGCGGAGGCCTTGCCT
>NZ_JBDGJU010000064.1:0-8016 GCF_057656735.1 Microbacterium sp. Soil_C_42 | reverse complement strand
CCGCCCCGCGGCGCCGCCGTCGCCGCCGCGGCGGAAGCGGCGGAGGGTCGGCCCCCGCGGGCGGCGCCACCGTCGGCGCCTGAATCCGTCCTTCTCCTGTCGCGGCGCCGTCATCCGGCGCCGCGACAGCGCTATGGTGAGCGCAGACGGCGCACAGGGCGCCGGTATCTCGCATTCACGAAAGGCACACGATGCGCATCATCGAGGCCGTCACCACCGGTTATGAGTACCAGGGCTTCTGGGGCTCGTTCTGGGACATCATCTGGTGGTTCCTCTGGATCTTCTTCTTCATGGCGTACCTGTTCGCGCTGTTCGCCGTGATCGCCGACCTGTTCCGCGACCACAAGCTGAACGGCTGGGGGAAGGCCGTCTGGATCATCTTCCTGATCTTCGTGCCCTTCCTGACGCTGCTGGTCTACCTGATCGCGCGCGGCGACGGCATGGCCAAGCGCAGCGCGAAGGAGGCTTCGGAGCTGCAGAGCGCCCAGGACGCCTACATCAAGTCGGTCGCGGGTGCGGGCGCCAGCCCGGCCGACGAGATCGCCAAGGCGAAGGGTCTCCTCGACACCGGCACGATCACGCAGGCCGAGTACGACGCACTCAAGGCCAAGGCCCTGAGCTGATCGTCATGATCTGACCCGCGGCATCCGCGGTCCGAGGCGCCCTCGTCCTCCCTTCACGGGTAGACGGGGGCGCTTCCCGTTGCACGGGCGATGATGCGCGCCACCATCTCATCGGTGGTGGTGTTCTCGCCCGGCTGATTGGGCTTGCCGAGACCGTGGTAGTCGCTGGATCCCGTCACCACGAGATCGCGCTCCCGGCACAGATCGCGCAGGGTCGTGAGAGCGGGGTCGCGGTTCTCGCGATGACCCAGTTCGAAGCCCGCGAGGCCGGCGTCCAGCATCCGCTCCATCAGCCGCATCGGAAGCAGGCCGGCACGCCCGGCCGGATGCGCGATGACGGCCACTCCCCCGGCGCCCGCGACGAGTCCCACCGCGGTCACCGGGTCCGGCGCGTAGAGGGCGACGTAGTAGTCGCCGCGCGGACTCAGGATGCCCGCGAAGGCCTCGGCGCGATCGCGCACGAGCCCCCGCGCCACCAGCGCGTCGGCGATGTGCGGGCGGCCGACGGTCGCGCCGTCGGTGGTCTGCTCGAGGATGTCGTCCCACACGAGGTCGTAGTCGCGCGCGATGCGGTCGGCCATCAGTCGGGCGCGATCCAGCCGCGAGGACCGGATGCGTGCGGTCTCGGCGCGCAGCGCCGGCTCGTCGGGGTCAGGCAGGTACGCCAGCACGTGGACGCTGCGCCACTCGTGCCGCGCCGACAGCTCCATACCCGGGAGGAAGGTCATGCCGAGGGAGGTCGCGGCCTCGGCGGCCTCGGCCCAGCCTGACGTGGTGTCGTGGTCTGTGAGCGCCGCCGTCCGCACGCCATGCCGATGGGCGGACGCCATGACCTCCGCGGGCGGCTGCGTGCCGTCGGAGTTCGCCGAGTGCAGATGCAGGTCGCTCGGTCCTTCGAACGGCTGCAGTCGGGGCATCCTCCGAGCGTAGCGCGGCGCGATTCGGGCGACGCCCGCGCGCGCTGACGGATCTCACAGCCTGCTCGCATAGAGTCGCCGTCGTGCTTCGCCTGCTCGGGATCCTCTTCACCGTGCTGTGCGCCATCGCCGCCGCGGTGCTGACCTTCCCGGGCTTCTTCCGCGTCGAGCGGCTCTACCCCATCGCCCAGATCGTGTCTTTCCGGGGCATCCTCGCGCTGGCGTTCGCCGCCGCGGCGCTGCTGGCGCTCCTGCTCACGATCGCCCGCCCGATCCGCGCGTTCGCCTTCTCGATCGCGGTGGTCGCAGGGCTCGCGACCGTCGCGAACGTCGCCGTGCTGTCGTCCCGCGGCGGCCTGGGCAGCGACCCGCTCCCGGCGAAGACCGAGGCGTCCGTCCGTGTCATGACGTGGAACACCGCCGGCCCGGCGACGCCGCCCGAGACGATCGCGAAGATCGCTGTCGCGATGGACGCCGACATCGTCGCATTGCCCGAGACGACCATCGAGACCGGGGAGAGCGTCGCCATCGCGATGCGCGACCTCGGCCACCGCATGTGGGCGCACCACGCCTCCGACCCGTCCACCGAATGGGACGCCGGCTCGACGACGCTCCTGATCTCGCCCGACCTGGGCGACTACGCCGTGATCGAGTCCTCGCTCGACGGCAGCAGCAACACCTCGACCGTGCCCAGCGCAGTGGCCATGCCGGTTTCGGGCGACGGTCCCATCGTCGTCGCGGTGCACGCCGTCGCCCCGCGCCCGAGCTACATGCAGAGCTGGCGCGACGACCTCCAGTGGCTTGCCGATCAGTGCGGCGACGGCAACGTGATCATGGCCGGCGACTTCAACGCGACGGTCGACCACATGTCGGGTCTCGGGCTCCACGGCGCGACGCTCGGCCACTGCACCGATGCCGCGACCGAGACCGGCAACGGCGCGCTGGGCACGTGGTCGGCCGATATACCGGCCATCCTCGGCGCCCCGATCGACCACGTGATGGCGACGCCGCAGTGGCGGGCGACGGGCTCGCTCGTGCTGCGCTCGCTCGACGACTCCGGCTCCGACCACCGCCCGCTCATCGTCCAGTACGACCCCGCCGGCTGAACTGCCCGCGCTCCCCCGCGCGTGCGAGACTGGGAGGCATGAGCAGCGCAGCCAGCGAGCAGTCCCCCGGCGCCACGAGCACCGCAGAGACCGCGACCTCGACCAGCACGAATCGCCGTCAGCCGTACGGGCAGGGCTTCCTCGACACGATCTCGACCGGATGGGCCGAACGCCCCGACTCCGCTCCGCCGGCCCGTCCTCAGGCCGCGTTCACGGCGGCTCGTCGCGACGCCGTCTCGGCGGCCTTCCCGGGCAAGCGCCTCGTGATCCCGGCGGGCGAGCTCACGCAGCGCAGCAACGACACCGACTACCCGTTCCGCGCGCACTCCGCCTTCTCGCACCTGACGGGGTGGGCCTCGGACGCGGAGCCCGGCGCCCTGCTGGTGTTCGAGCCTCGTTCGTCAGGTGGCCACGACGTCACGCTGTACTTCCGCGAGCGCGCCGACCGCACGACGAGCGAGTTCTACTCGGATGCCTCGATCGGCGAGTTCTGGATCGGCCCGCGCCCCGCGCTGGCGGGCGTCGCCTCCGACCTCGGCCTCGCGACGGCGCACATCGACGACTTCGAGGCGGGCGACGGGGACGTCGTGCTCGACGAGGACGACGACCTCACCCGGTTCGTCTCGGAGCTGCGCCTCGTGAAGGACGCCTATGAGATCGGCCAGCTGGAGCTCGCCGTCCAGGTCACCGCATCCGGCTTCGACGACATCGTCGCGAACCTCCCCGCGATCATCGAGCACCCCCGCGGCGAGCGCGTCGTCGAGGGTGTCTTCCACCAGCGCGCACGCAGTGACGGCAACGCGGTCGGCTACGACACGATCGCCGCGTCCGGGCCCCACGCGTGCTACCTGCACTGGACGCGAAACGACGGCGCCGTCGTCCCCGGCGACCTCATCCTGATCGACGCCGGCGTCGAGGTCGACAGCCTCTACACCGCCGACATCACGCGCACGCTGCCGGTGAGCGGCCGCTTCACGGACGTGCAGCGCAAGGTCTATGAGGCCGTGCGGGAGGCGGCCGACGCCGCGTTCGCCGTGGCGAAGCCGGGCGTGAAGTTCCGCTCGATCCACGAGGCGGCGATGCAGGTCATCGCGGCGCGCGTGGCCGAATGGGGTCTCCTCCCCGTCACCGCCGAGGAGGCGCTCGACGCCGAGAAGGGCGGCCACCACCGTCGCTACATGGTGCACGGCACAAGCCACCACCTCGGCCTCGACGTTCACGACTGCGCGCAGGCACGCCGCGACATGTACTACGACGGCGTCCTCGAGGCGGGCATGGTCTTCACCATCGAGCCCGGACTGTACTTCCAGATCGACGACATCACGGTCCCCGAGGAGTACCGCGGCATCGGCGTGCGCATCGAGGACGACATCCTCATGACCGCCGACGGACCGGTCAACCTGTCCGCCGCGATCCCGCGCACCGCCGACGAGGTCGAGGCCTGGATCGCCCGCGGCGGCCGCTGAATCTCTCATCGGTTGTCGAGCGTGTCGGAATACACCGCCCCTTCGTCCTTCACGACGCGCCCGACGCTGACGGGCACGTTCGGCATGTCCGCGTCCACGCACTGGCTCGCGACCGCCACCGCACAGGCGGTGCTGGAGCGGGGCGGCAACGCCTTCGACGCGTCGGTCGCCGCGGCCTTCGTGCTCCACGTCGTCGAGCCCCATCTCAACGGTCCCGGCGGCGATCTCGTGGCGATCTTCCAGCCGGTGGATGCTGAGGCCCCGACCGTGCTCATGGGTCAGGGACCGGCACCCGCCGGCGCCACGATCGAGCACTACCGCGGCGAGGGTCTCGACCTCCCGCCCGGCGCCGGAGGCCTCGCGGCCGCCGTGCCCGGGGCCGTGGACGCTTGGCTCCTGCTGCTGCGCGACCACGGGACGTGGGAGCTCACCGACGTCCTCGCGTACGCCATCGGCTACGCACGCGACGGGCACCCGCTCGTGGCAGGCGCCGCCGCCACGATCGGGCGCGTCGCCGAGCTCTTCCGCGACGACTGGACGACGTCGGCCGACCTGTGGATGCCCGACGGCGAGCTGCCGGTCGCCGGTCAGGTCGTGCAGAACCCGGCCTACGCCGAGGTGCTCGACTCGCTGGTCCACGCGTCGTGCACCGTGCGCGACGACGGGCCGGTCGGACGCGCCGCCCGCATCGACGCGGCGCGGCGGGAGTGGAAGACGGGGATCGTCGCGCACGAGGCCTCCGCGTTCCTGTCGCAGCCGCACCGCCACTCCGGCGGAGGCCGGCACGCGGCGGTCATCACTGCGGACGACTTCGCAGGCTTCGACGCCGGCTACGAGCCCGCCGTCACGCGGGAGTTCCGGGGCCGCACGATCGCCAAGGCCGGCGCGTGGACGCAGGGCCCCGCGCTGCTGCAGACGCTGGGCCTGCTCGAGCCCCTCGCCGACGACCTGCTCGACCCGTCGCAGGAGGCGGGCGCGCACACGATCCTCGAGGCGCAGAAGCTGGCGTACGCCGACCGCGACGCATGGTTCGGGGACGGCGACGTCGACCTCGACGCGCTGCTGTCGGCCGAGTACCTCGACGACCGGCGGTCACTGATCTCGTCGGAGGCCTCGGCGCAGTTCCGCCCGGGTGCGATCCCCGGCCGCACGCCGTTCCGTCCCCCGCTGCGCACGACCTACGACGCGCCCGCCGTCGGCACGGGTGAGCCGACCGTCGCCAAGACCGGCGAGACGCGCGGCGACACGTGCCATCTCGACGTCATCGACCGATGGGGCAACATCGTCTCGGCGACCCCCTCGGGTGGGTGGCTGCAGTCCTCACCGACGGTCCCGGCGCTCGGGTTCTGCCTCGGCACCCGTCTGCAGATGACGTGGCTCGAGCCGGGGCATCCGTCGTCGCTGGCTCCGGGGAGGCGCCCGCGGACGACACTGACCCCCACGCTGGTGCTTCGGGACGGCGCACCGGAGTTCGCGATCGGCTCCCCCGGCGGCGATCAGCAGGACCAGTGGCAGCTTCTGGCCCTGCTGCGCATCATCGTCGGCGGCCATACGCCGCAGCAGGCGATCGATGCGCCCGCACTGCACACCACGTCGATGCCCGAGTCCTTCTGGCCCCGCACCTGGACGCCCGCCGGCGCCGTGGTCGAGAACCGGCTCGGCGAGACGCTGATCGAAGGGCTCGAGCGCCGCGGCCACCGCGTCACGCGAGCGGGCGACTGGGCGCTCGGCCGTGTGTCGGCCGTCGGACGAGATGCCGCCACCGGCGTCCTGTGGGGTGCGGCGAACCCGCGCGGGATGCAGGGGTACGCCGCCGGACGATAGTCCCGCTCAGGCGGCCGCCACCCGCACCGAGGGCCCCACGTAGCGCGCCGCCGGGCGGATGATCTTCGGGTCGCGCGCCTGTTCGAGGATGTGCGCCGTCCACCCGATGGTGCGCGCGACCGCGAACGTCGGCGTGAACATCGAGCGCGGGATCCCGCATCGCTCCATCACGAGCGCCGCCCAGAACTCGACGTTGGCGTGGAGCTCACGGCCGGGCTTCGCCTCGGCGAGCAGCCGCTCGGCGCTCTGCTGGAAGCGCAGGGCGAGCTCGACCCGCGGCCCACCCGTGCGCAGCGCGACGCGCTTCATCAGCTCGGCGCGCGGGTCCGCGGTGCGGTACACGGCATGCCCGAACCCCATCAGGCGCCGCCCCGCCGCGAGCTCGCCACGGATCCACGGGTCGATGCGGTCGTCGGTGCCGACGGCGTCCAGACCGTCGAGCGCACGCGACGGAGCGCCTCCGTGCAGGGGGCCCGTGAGTGCTCCGAGCGCGCCGACGAGGCAGGCCGCGGCATCCGCCCCGGTCGACGCGATGACCCGGGCGGTGAAGGTGGAGGCGTTGAAGCCGTGATCCATGACGGCGATGAGATAGGCGGTCAGAGCATCTTCGGTCGCCTCGTCCGGAACGCGTCCGGTGACCTGCCAGAGGTAGTTTGCGACGACGCCCCGGCCCTCCAGCACCGGCAGCTCACGCTCTCCGCGACCGCGCCGCCAGAGGGCACCGACGAGCACCGGCGTCGCGGCGGCGAAGGCGATCGCATCGGCGAGGCGCCCGTCCTCGTCGAGATCGTAGAGCGGATGGATGCCGCGCCTCGCACCGAGCAGCGGCCAGGCGGCCGCGAGCCCGGCGAGCACGTCCGGCGTCGCCGACGACACCGCGTCGACGACGGGCCCGAGGTCGCCACGCCGCCCGGTCGTGGCATCGGCGACCCGGGCGGCGAACGCCGGACGGGAGGCATCCGTCGCGTCCTGTCCGGTGACGAGGAGCTGCCAGGCGTCTTCGAAGCTCGCGGTCTCCGCAAGCTCGATCGCCGACCGGTCCCGGTACTGGTAGAAGCCCTCCGCCCCGCGGACGTCGCTCACGGTGGTCTCGGCGACGATCACGCCGGACAGGCCCGGCGGCGCGTCGATCGGGGTGAGGCCTGTCGTCGTCATGTCGGCTCCTTGCTCGAGGTCTCCGGGATGTCGACCGCACCCGGGGGGCGATCGTTCCGGCTACAGTCAGTGTCGGAACTTGATCGTGCTTTCGTCAATCTTGATCGGATCAACATCTTGAGCGACCTTCCCCGCCTGACCGCGGCCGAGGCGGCCGCTCGTCTCGGCGTCAAGCCGGAGTCGCTGTACGCGTACGTGTCGCGGGGATTGCTGTCGCGAGAGCGCGATGCCGCAGGCTCGTCGTTCGATCCGCTGGAGGTGGAGGCGTTCGCGCGCCGGCGCCGGCGCTCGCCGAGTGCCGCCCCCGGCTCGCCGGCCCCGGGCACCCCGCTCATGGTGCTCGACACCGGACTCGCCCACATCGAGGACGACGAACTGCACTATCGCGAGCGGTCGGCGGCGCGGCTCGCGCGCGAGTCCTCGTTCGAGGAGGTCGTGACCTGGCTGTGGGACGTACCTGCACTCCGTCCCCCGTCGCCCGCCGACCTCGCCGTCGCACGACGCACGATCGAGGCGCTGGGCCCGACCGCACCGCCGGTCGACCGGCTGATCGTCGCGGTGGCGGCTCTCGCGGCCACCGACCCCCTGCGCGACGACGCCGAGGCGTCGCAGCTGGTGCGCGTGGGGGCGCGGCTCGTCACGGGCCTGGCCGCCGCACTCACACCCGCCGACCAGGGCGCGGGCGTCGCACGGACACTGTGGGGCGCACTCGCTCCGAACGATCTCCCCGGCGGCCCCCGTCTGCTCGACGCGGCACTGGTGCTCGTCATCGACCACGATCTCGCCGTCTCCACCCTCGCCGCGCGTGTCGCGGCGTCGGCCCGTGCCTCCGGCTACGCGGTCGTCACCGCCGCGCTCGGCGCGTTCGATGCGCCACTGCACGGCACCGCGAGCCGGGCGGCCGCGCAGCTGCTGCGCGCCGTCC
>NZ_JBDGJU010000063.1:0-8687 GCF_057656735.1 Microbacterium sp. Soil_C_42 | reverse complement strand
CAGCTGCTGCGCGCCGTCCGCGACGGCGACGCACCGTCGACCGCGATCGCGCGCGCCGTGCGCGATGGGGGGCGCGGCATTCCCGGATTCGGGCAGCCGCTCTATGCCGCGGGCGACATGCGCGCGAACGTGCTCCTCGAGCTGCTGCGGGACGCGCCCCGCAGCGCGCGCGTCCTCGCCGCAGTGGACGCCGTCGCCGACGAGGTGGCGCGCCGTGCGGACGTGCGTCCGAACCTCGACCTCGCGTTGGCGGCCCTCACCCTGTGGGCCGACATGCCCGATGACGCCGGGTCGGTGATCTTCGCGATCGGACGCATCGTCGGCTGGATCTCGCACGCGGTGGACGAGTACGACGAACGCCCGATGCGCCTGCGACCGCGCGGGCGTTACGTGGGTCCTGCTGCGGAGTGAGTCCGGCGCAACCATCCCGCGACGATCGGTGCGAGGTCGGCCGCGATCTCGGCCGGCGCACGCTTGTGCCCCTTCACATCGAACGAGTGCCCACCGCCGTCGATCCAGGCGATCTCGGCGACCTGACACGACGCGACGGCCGCTTCGAGCTGTTCATGGGGGTCGATGAAGGGGTCGTTCGTGCCTTCGACGAAGAGCTGCGGCTGCGACACGTCCGGCAGGTGTGCGGTGCGAGCCTTGTCGGGGCTCCCCGGCGGATGCAGCGGGTACCCGAGGTACACCAGGCCCGCAGGAGCGATCACACCCTCCGCCGCCGCCATCGACGCCATGCGTCCGCCGTACGACTTGCCCATCGCGAACACGGGCGCACCCGCGGCGCGCACTGCCAGCTCGGCGTGGACCGCGGCCCACGTCGCGATCGCGTGTGCTGCAGGTCCTGGCATCCGCCTTCCCGCCTCCACGTACGGGAAGTTGAACCGCAGCGTGGCGACGCCCTCTCGCGCGAGCGCGTCGGCGAATCCGGTGAGGAACGGATGCTGATACCCCGCGCCCGCACCGTGCGCCACGGCCGCGAACGCCCATGCCGATGACGGCATGACGAGGTCGGCCGATACCTCGGCGTTCCCCTGCGGAAGCGCGACGGCGATCCGCGAGGAACCCCCGTGTGCGTTCATGCGCTCTTGCTGTCGTCCGCGCGCGGCGCGTCGACGTGTTCCTGCCTCGTGTCGGTCGACGGCCCAGGCTCGGCCGACTCCCCCGGACGCGCGACCGGTTCGGGACTCACAGCGTGCGCTCCGGGAGCGGCCTCTTCGCCCGGCTCGCCCTCGGCATCCGGCGTGGGCGCGACCCGCTCGCCGTACCTGGGCGGCTCGGCGGACCGAACGGCGGAGTCGGGGGCGGGCGGCGCCGCCGGGGCGAGCGGAACGGCAGGAGTGACGGCGGTCTGGGGGCCGAGCACCTGACGCGCACGACCGACGCTGTTGTCGGTGACCGTGACCTCGTAGTGGTCGGCGACGACCTGCATCACGGACGCGTAGTCGCGGCGCCGGCGCACGAACGAGTACGCCACGATGCTCAGCAGCATGCCGATGGCGATGCCGACGAACAGGACGCCGACGAATGCCTGGATCGGCACCGACGGCGAGCCGATCACGAGGATCGCCGAGAAGAGAAGCCCGAGAAGGAGACCGTTCACCGCGCCCGACCGCGCCGCCGACGCGTAGCCCAGACGGCCGGTGATGCGCTCGATCGAGCGGAGTCCCTGCCCTACGATCGCGATGTCGCGTGCCGGGATGTCGGCCGCGATGAGGGACGACACCGCCTTCTGCGCCGCCTCGTACGTGGCGAAGCTCGCCACCGTCGGTCCGACCGCGTCGGAACCCTGCGGAACGCGCCCTCCCATCATGGTCATCTCCCCATCCTCCCACGGCACGCGGACTACGCTGGGACGTGTGAGCACGCAGAGGGTTTTCGTCGCGCGCCTGTCCGGGTGCTCGGTCTTCGACCCCGCCGGCGACCGTCTCGGCAAGGTCCGCGACGTCGTCGTCATCTACCGCAAAGACGATCCCCCCCGCGTGATCGGGCTCATGGTCGAGATTCCCGGCCGGCGGAACGTGTTCGTGTCGATCGGCCGCGTCACCTCGATCGCCACCGGCCAGGTCATCACCACCGGGCTCATCAACGTCCGACGCTTCCAGCAGCGCGGCGGTGAGGTGCGCGTCATGGCGGAGCTGCTCGGCCGCAAGGTGTTCTTCGCCGACGGCTCCGGAACCGCCGTGATCGAGGACGTGGCGATCGAGCGCAACCGCCTCGGCGAGTGGGACGTCGGGCAGCTGTTCCTGCGCAAGCCGAAGACGAGCGCCTCCCCCTTCGCCAAGGGTCCCACCACGTTCGCGAACTGGGACGCGGTGCGCGAGAGCCAGGTGCCCGGAGAGGCACAGTCCGCCGAGCAGCTGGTGGCGACGTACTCCGAGCTGCGCCCCGCCGACCTCGCGAACACGCTGCTCGACCTGCCCGAGGAGCGGCTGCTCGAGGTCGTCGACGAACTCCCCGACGACCGCCTGGCCGACGCCCTCGAGGAGATGCCCGAAGGCGATCAGGTCCACATCCTCGAGGCGCTCGACGACGAGCGCGCCGCCGACATCCTCGACGCCATGGAGCCCGACGATGCCGCCGACCTCCTCGGGCAGCTCCCCGAGGATCAGCGCGAGGAGTTCCTCGAGCTCATGGAGCCCGAGGAGGCGGAGGACGTCCGAGCCCTCCTGAAGTACGGGCCGGACACCGCGGGCGGTCTGATGACCAGCGAGCCGATCGTGCTGTCGGCGGACGCGACGATCGCCGAGGCGCTCGCCCTCATCCGCCGCCACGAGCTGCACCCGGCGCTCGCCGCCGCGGTCTTCGTGACGCTTCCGCCGTACGAGACGCCCACCGGACGACTCCTCGGCACGGTGCACTTCCAGCGGATGCTGCGCTACCCGCCCCACGAGCGGCTCGGCGCCATCATCGACGACACCCTCGACCCGGTGCCGGCGACCGCCTCGGCGGCCGAGGTGGCACGCCTCCTCGCGTCGTACAACCTCGTGTCGCTTCCCGTCGTGGATCCCGCCCACCGCCTGGTGGGCGCGGTCAGCGTCGACGACGTGCTCGACTACCTCCTCCCCGAGGACTGGCGCTCGCACGACGCCGAGGAGGGAGAACGCCCCGCACCCGAGTCCGTACCGACCACGACCGCGAGCACGCCTCTCTTCGGCAGCGCCAAGGGTGGCGGGAGGAGGCGCTGATGGCACGCAACAACCGCCAGCCGTCGCTGGACGCGCCCCGCGGCCGCTCCGGGATGCTGCAGCGCGCGCCGCAGCCCTCCAGCGACCGGTTCGGGCGCTTCTCGGAGGCCTTCGCGCGCGCGATGGGCACGTCCGGCTTCCTCATCGGCATGACGGTCTTCGTCGCGCTGTGGCTCTGCTGGAACATCTTCATGCCCCCGCAGCTGCAGTTCGATCCGGCCGCCACCAACTTCACGCTGCTGACGCTCATCCTCTCGCTGCAGGCGTCGTACGCGGCTCCCCTCATCCTGCTCGCGCAGAACCGGCAGGACGACCGCGACCGCGTCCAGATCGAGCAGGACCGCCAGCGCGCCGAGCG
The DNA here is from genome assembly GCF_057656735.1 of Microbacterium sp. Soil_C_42. NCBI lineage: Bacteria > Bacillati > Actinomycetota > Actinomycetes > Micrococcales > Microbacteriaceae > Microbacterium > Microbacterium sp. Soil_C_42. The sequence goes on along the minus strand of NZ_JBDGJU010000063.1, from coordinate 5,138 downwards.
CAACCTCGCCGACACGGAATACCTCGCGCGCGAGGTCGTCGCGCTCCGCATGGCCGTCAACGACTTCGCCGACCAGGTGGTCACGCGCGAGGTCCTTCGCAGCGAGCTGCGCGCCATGCTCGAGAAGCTCGAGAGCTCCCCTGAGGTCGAGGACGGCGCCGCCCGATGAGCCCGGCCTCCGCGGACGCCGTCCGCACTGCCGTCGGCGCTGTCTCCGACCCCGAGCTGCGCAGGCCCATCGGCGAGCTCGACATGGTGCGTGACATCTCGGTGGACGACGGCGTCGCGCACGTCGCGATCGCCCTGACGATCGTGGGCTGCCCCGCGGCGGACCGGATCGCCTCCGACGTGCGCGCGGCCGCGGCATCCGTTCCCGGGATCACGGATGTCGCACTCGAGGTGGGTGTCATGACGCCGGCCGAGCGGCACGCGCTCACCGACCGGCTGCGCGGTGGACGTGCGCGTGAGATGCCCTTCGGTCCCGGCACGCTCACCCGCGTCATCGCTGTCACGAGCGGCAAGGGGGGCGTCGGCAAGTCGACGGTCACCGCCAACCTCGCCGCCGCGCTGGCCGCACGCGGGCTCGCCGTCGGGCTCATCGACGCCGACGTGCACGGGTTCTCGATCCCGGGCCAGCTCGGGCTCGTCGCGGCAGACGGCGCCGCGCCGCAGCCGACGCGCGTCGACGACCTCATGCTGCCGCCCGTCGCCTACGGCGTGAAGGTGATCTCGATCGGCATGTTCCTGCGCCGCGCCGATGCAGACGCGCCGGTCGGCGCCGTCGCGTGGCGCGGGCCCATGCTGCATCGCACCGTGCAGCAGTTCCTCACCGACGTCTACTTCGGCGACCTCGACGTGCTCCTGCTCGACATGCCGCCCGGCACCGGCGACGTCGCGATCTCGGTGGGGCAGCTGCTGCCCAACGCCGAGGTGCTCGTCGTGACGACGCCGCAGGCGGCGGCGGCCGACGTCGCGGTGCGCAGCGGTGTCGTCGCGCGTCAGACCGGGCAGCGTGTCATCGGGGTGGTCGAGAACATGGCCGCCATGACGCTTCCCGACGGCACCACGGTCGATGTGTTCGGCGCGGGCGGCGGCGCCGCGGTCGCCGAAGCGCTCTCGCAGCCGGACGCCGAGGTGCCGCTGCTGGCCTCGGTGCCGCTCAGCCCGGCACTGCGGACGGATGCGGATGCCGGAACCCCGGCGGTCATCGCACACCCCGACGACCCCGCGGCGCGGGCCATCGCCGGCATCGCTGAGACGCTGGCTCAGACGCCGCGCGGGCTCTCGGGTCGCTCGCTCCCGTTCCGCCCGCGCTGACCTGCGCCTCGATCAGGTCGCTTCGCTGTCGAAGGGCGTCGGCCCGTCGATCGGGCTGCGGTACGGCGACCGCACCGGCGTCGTCGGCGGCGTGGGCGCCGACGACGCCTGGGCGGCCGCGATGCTCGCGACCGGAGCGTCGTCGAGGAGCGCCTCACGGATGATGCGACGCGGGTCGTACTGGCGAGGGTCGAGCGTGCGCCAGTCGACGTCGTCGAAGTCCTCGCCCATCTCGTCGCGCACGCGCGTCCGTGCGGTCGTCACCCAGGTCCGCGCCCGCTTGGTCAGGCCGGCGAGTGCCTCGGCATAGCGGGGCAGCCGCTCGGGTCCGAGGATGAGTGCCGCGACGAGTCCGATCAGCAGGAGCTTCTCGATCGTGAGGCCGAAGATCATGCCTTCAGATTACCGCCGTGCCTGTGCGGCCAGCGCCGCACGGCCGCGTAGGCTGGCGGCGGAGGATTCCGATGGCAGAGCAGAACGCGAACCAGCGGTTCGTCGACGAGGCGACGAGCGAGCCGGAGCACATCGCGCGTGCCCGCGCGCATGCGCTCGAGCTCGGCGCCGCCCCGATCAGCCCGGCGATCGGCGCCCAGTGCGCGATCATCGCAGCGGTGTCACAGGCGCTCAACATCGTCGAGATCGGCACGGGTGCCGGAGTCTCCGGGCTCTGGCTGCTGCACGGCTCCCCCCGCGCGACCCTCACCACCATCGACAAAGAGCCCGAGCATCTCGGCGCCGCCCGCCAGGCGTTCGCCGAGGCCCGGATCCCTCCGGCCCGTGCTCGCTTCATCACCGGCCGCGCCTCGGAGGTGCTGCCGCGCATGAACGAGGCGTCCTACGACATCGTGCTGGTGGATGCCGACCCCGAGGGTGTCATCGAGTACGTCGAGCACGGTCTGCGACTGGTCCGGGCCGGCGGGACGGTGCTCGTCCCCCGCGTGCTGGCCGGTGGGGCCGTCGCCGACCCGGTGCGGCGCGACCCCGTGACCACCGCGTACCGCTCGCTCATCCAGGAGACGCAGGCCTCCCCCGCAGTGATCGGCGCACTGTCGATCACGGGCGAGGGACTGCTGCAGCTCACCACCGTGTCCACGCCCTGACTGCTTCGCACCGCATACGCGAACGGCCGGTCCGATCGGACCGGCCGTTCGCGCAACGAGCGACTACGCGGCGTTGACGACGCCCCCCAGGACGTCGTAGAGCTCCTTGGCCTCAGCGTCGTTCACCGAGACGACCAGACGACCGCCTCCCTCGAGCGGCACGCGCACGATGATGAGTCGACCCTCCTTCACGGCCTCCATCGGCCCGTCTCCGGTTCTCGGCTTCATGGCTGCCATTGCGGCTCCTTTTCATCGATGGTCTGCACGTCAAGTTTATCGTGAGGGCCGACGCCCCGGGCACGCCTGGGGAAAGCGGCATCCGTCATCCGGCGTCATGGGACCTGCCAATTCGTGCTTCCCAGGGCATACATGTTGTAGATCCACCACCACTGCCCCACGAGACACGCGATCAGCACGCCGATCCGCCAGGCGCGGGAGCGCGGAACGGCGAATGCGCCCCATAGTGGCGACAGCGGCACCAGCAGGCGGAAGATGCTCGACTGCGGAAAGAAGACCAGCAGGAGATAGACGAGGTAGCTGGCGCTCCACAGGCGGATCTCGATGCCGAGCCGGCGCACGTGCGGCAGCGCGATCAGGGCGACCGCGATGAGGAGCAGTCCCCCGCCGACGAGGGCGTATCCGAGGGCGAGCGGGAGGTGCCACATCGTCTCGAACCAGTAGGAGATGCCCGCGAGGAACGGCTCGAGCGGCGTGAACGTCGCCTCACCGAGGATCCAGTTGCGCCGCCAGGCCATTTCCGTGACGAGATATGCATCCGGGTTCCCCGTCACCCACCCCGCAATGAACTGCCACGCGAACCCCGCCACCGCGGCGAGGAGGCCGGCGGCGATGATGTGCGCGATCTCCGGTGCCCGCAACGGTTCGCGCGCGCGGGTGAACCAGCGCCAGATGCCGAACAGCGCGAGGAACAGGGCGAAGGCCAGCACACCGGGTCGTGTGAACGCCATCAGCGGGATCAGGGCGTACAGCCACACATAGCGCCGGCGCGCCACCGCCAGCAGCGCGCAGAACAGCCAGAACAGGTTGAGCGCCTCGGCATACCCGACGTGGAACAGCGCCGCGAGCGGACCGCTCGCGAAGAACGCCACAGCCCAGAGCGTCGCCGACTCGTCGAGCCGCCTCCGCAGCAGGTAGTAGAGGGCGACGGATGCCCCGTACCCGGCGACCAGCGACACGATGAGGGCGCCCGTGTGCCAGAGGCCGAACGGGACCGAGACCCACTGCGCGAGCCACGGATAGATCGGGAGGAAGGCCCAGGAGTTCTCCGCGACCTGCCCGGCGTCATTGAGCGGCAGCTGGCTCGGGTAGCCGGAAACCGCGACCAGCCAGTACCACTGACCGTCCCACGCCACGACGGTGTCGCCCAGCCGGGCATCCGCACCCATTCGCGACGTGAAGCCGGAGAGCTCGGTGGCGGCGAACAGGAACAGTGTGGTGACGATCCTGGCGGCGACGTAGATCGCCGCGACGCGCGCAGCGGTCCGAGCCGCGGACGGAGGAGACACCGGCGACAGCGTCAGCTGCTCGCCAGCCACGCGCGCAGGCCCTGCTCGACCGCCTCGATCTGCGCGACGGGCACGCGCTCCTCGTCGTGGTGCGCCAGGTGGGGATCGCCGGGTCCGTAATTCACCGCGGGCACGCCCAGCGCGCTGAAGCGGGCAACGTCGGTCCAGCCGTACTTCGGCCGCGGCTCGGCGCCGACGGCTGCCAGGAACTCCTGCGCGAGCGGGGCGTCGAGGCCCGGGCGGGCGCCGGCTGCAGCATCGACGACCTCCACCTCGAACCCTGCGAGCACGTCACGCACGTGGCGTTCCGCCTCAGCGACGTCCCGGCTCGGAGCGAAGCGGTAGTTGACCTCCACCTCGCACAGATCCGGGATCACATTGCCGGCCACACCGCCATTGATGCGCACCGCATTGAGCCCTTCGCGATAGACGAGGCCCTCGACGGCGACATCACGCGGGACATAGGCGGCGAGGCGCTCGAGGATCGGAGCGGCCTTGTGGATCGCGTTCTCGCCGATCCAGGCACGCGCGCTGTGCGCACGCACCCCGTGGGTGCGGACGATCGCCCGCAGGTTGCCGTTGCAGCCGCCCTCGACAGCACCGTCGGACGGCTCCCCGAGGATCGCGAAGTCGCCGGCGAAGAGGTCGGGGCGAGTGCGCGCGAGGCGCGTGAGGCCGTTGAGGTCCGCGTCGACCTCTTCGTGGTCATACCACATCCACGTGATGTCGACCCGAGGGTCGGAGAGCTCTGCGGCGAGTTTCAGCTGCACCGCCACACCCGCCTTCATGTCGACGGAGCCGCGGCCCCAGATATAGGGCTCCCCGTCGACATCGATGTCCTTGGTCGGCACGTTGCCGTTGATCGGAACGGTGTCGATGTGTCCGGCGATGACCACGCGCTGCGCGCGCCCCAGGTGGGTGCGGGCGACGATCGTATCGCCGTCGCGGTACACGTCGAGATGCTCGAGCGCGGAGATCTCCGCGAAGACCGCGTCGGCCAGCGTCTTCTCGTCGCCGGAGACGCTCGGAATGTCGCAGATCACGCGAGTGAGTTCGACAGAAGACAGGGACAGGTCGAGCGCCGGCATCCCTCGAGTCTACCGAGCGCGAATATGGGGGTTAACGCGGAATGGCCACCCTGTTGTGGGTGGCCATTCCGTGAATGGGTGTCCGGCGGTGTCCTACTCTCCCACAG
>NZ_JBDGJU010000062.1:0-11494 GCF_057656735.1 Microbacterium sp. Soil_C_42 | reverse complement strand
GGAACTGACCGCGGCATAATCAAACAAGCTGACCCGCACGGTGTCGAGAAACTCCACCAACAAGCGGGACGTCACCCGCCCACGGCCCCCGCTCCTCCTGTTGCGTGGGCGGCCCGAGGCCTCCCCGCGCCTTCCGATGTGTCTGCCGCCCGAGGCCTCCCGCTGTGTCTGCGCCCCGGAGCCCCGCTCCTCCTGATGCGAGGGCGGCCCGAGGCCTCCCCGCTCCTTCCGATGCGTGTGCCGCCCGAGGCCTCCCCGCTCCTTCCGATGCGTGTGCCGCCCGAGGCTTCCCGCGCCTTCCGATGCGTGTGCCGCCCGAGGCCTCCCCGCTCCTCATTTGAGGACCGTTGCCGAGATGAGGGCGGCCCTCACCGAGTCGGTCCTCATCTCAGCCGAGATCCTCAATTGAGGAGCGGTCGTGGGAGGTTGCGCGCACCGCTCGACCGCGCCTCCTCCCCAAGGCGCCCGTGGCGGCGGTTCTCATCGGATCTCCGTGAACGCGGTGAACCGACGGCGTCGGGCATCCACTCTGAATCGATGGGAACAGTCACGTCGGAGCCGCCGTGGATGCAGCGACTGCACGCGCAGAACGGGATTGCCCGCCAGTCAGCCCTCCTCGGCAGGGACACGAGCAAACGCGATCTGGCGGACGCGGTGGCAGCGGGGTCGCTCTGGCGCATCCGCCGGTCCTGGCTGGCGCTGCCGAGCGCGGATCCGCAGCTGGTCGCCGCCGCACGCGCGGGCGTCGTCCTGGGGTGCATCACGCAGGCCAAACGGCTCGGATTGTGGGTGCACGGCGACACGTCACGGCAGCACGTCTGTGCTCCGCCGAGCTCCGGAGGCGTGCGGCTGGAGCCGGAGGAGAGCGCGGGAGCTCCGAAGACGATCGTCCACTGGTTCGTACCCGTCGTCGCCCGCACGCCGCATGTGCTGGAAGACGGGATCGAGAACACCCTTGTCGCGATCGCGCAGTGTCAGCCCTTCGAACATGCGCTCACCGTGTGGGAATCCGCGCTGAACAAGAGCCTGATCGACCGCGAGGTGCTCGCGCGCCTGAGACTGCCCGGTCTTGCCCGCGACATCCTCGCCGAAGCGACGCCCTTCGCCGACTCGGGGCTCGAGACCATCGTGCCGCGTCGACTGCGCTGGCTCCGCGTGCGGATTCTCCACCAGATCTGGCTTCATGGTCATCGCGTCGACTTCCTCGTCGGCGACCGGCTTGTTCTGCAGATCGACGGTGGCCACCATGTCGGACTCCAGCGCGACTCCGACAACCGGCACGATGCCGAGCTCATGCTCCGCGGCTACCACGTGATTCGCGTCAGTTACAGGCAGGTCATGGATGACTGGCCTCACGTCCAGCAGCTCGTGATGAACGCCGTCGCCCAAGGTCTGCACCTCGCGCGCTGACCCCGCGTTCCCGACGTACTGCCGAACAGCACCGTCCGCACGGCCCCGCTTCGGCGTACGACGAGCGTGTGCTCCTCAATTGAGGAGCTGCGCCCGGATGCGGAGCCCGTCCGCAGCGGACGGCCCTCAACTCGGCAACGCTCCTCAATTGAGGACGACGGCGCGCCGGAGCCGCGGAAACGCCGCGCACCGCGGCTCGATCCGCTTCCTCAAATGAGGAGATGCGCCGAGATGCGGAGCATCCGGCCTGTGCGCTCCTCACCTCGGCGACGGTCCTCAGTTGAGGAGCGGGAGGCAGCGGGAGGCAGCGCGAGGAGCGGGCGCCCCCGGGACGCGACGCGACGGAATGTGGGAGGACGGATGCCGCGGCCCGCGGCATCCGTCCCCCACACGCAGAGAACCCGCTAGACCTTGAGGTTCTGGCGCGGCACCACGACCTCGCGGATGATCAGCAGGATCGATGCCATCACGGGCAGGGCGACCAGGACGCCGACGATGCCGGCGAGCGCGCCGCCGGCGAGGGCGCCGATGAGGACGAGGGCGGCGGGGATCTCGATCGCCTTGTTCATCACGCGCGGGCTGACGACGTAGGACTCGATCTGGATGTAGACGAGGTACGCGATGAAGAAGATCAGCGCCTGCTCCGGGCTCGTGAACAGCGCGATGATCGACGCGAAGATCCAGAAGATCACGGAGCCGAACAGCGGGATCAGCGTGACCACGAAGGCGATGACGGCCATGAGCGCGGGGAACGGCAGCTGGATCACGAGGTGGAGGACGAACACCACGGCCGCGTTGATCGACGAGAGGATGACCGAGCCGATGAGGGCGCTGCCGACAGAGTCGGTGATGCGCTCGGTGAGGTCCGCGAGGCGCACGCGACTGTGGGCAGGGGCGAGGTCGTAGAAGGCGCGCTTGGCGGCCGTCAGCGACGCGAGGAAGTACAGCGTCAGCGCGATGACGATGAAGCTCGCCGAGATCGCCGCGACGAAGCCGACGCCGACCGCCAGCACACCGCCGCCGAGCGCCGCGAGGGTCGACGGCGCCGAGATCCACGTGGCGATCTGCTCGAGGGCTCCGAGCACCGCGACCTGCGCGTCCGGACTCAGCCGCGCGAACCATTCGGACTGCGGGATGTTCTCTACCAGCTCGGGGATCGCCTGCACCAGTTGCACGATCTGGGCGATGACCGGCGGCAGAACGAAGACGAAGAACGCCACCATGACCAGCGCGAAGCCGGCGAACACGATCGCGATGCCGGCGCCGCGCTTGACCTTGTGGCGTTCGAGCATCCGCACGATGGGGTCGAGGCCGATGGCGAGGAACATGCCCAGGATGATGTAGACGAGGATGGTCGAGATCGATGCGATGGCCGATCCGAGCACGATCGCGCCCAGAACGCCGATGGTGGCGAGGAAGCCCGTCGCGAGCGGATGGTCGAAGCCGGCGAGCACCTTCGCGAACCGGCGGGGGCGCTCCTGTGTCACCCCGACCACCTCTTCGGCGGACACGGACGAGGTGACGGGTTCGGCGGGGTCGGTCATGCCCTAATAATGGGGCCTGTGAACGCCGGGGGAACAGTCCGACGCGGCACGGATTTTCGTTGCTCGTCTGCCGCGTTTAGGTAGTACGGTTCTGCCAGGGGATGACCACGACACGGTCGGTCCCTTTGACTATTCGATTCCGACGGCTCGTTCCGTCGAGAAAGCTGGTGTGACATGGGTGGCGGCATCTGGGACTTCATCCTCTGGTTCTTCTGGATCTTCGTCTTCGTCGCGTACCTGATGGTGCTCTTCTCGATCATCGGCGACCTGTTCCGCGACGACTCGCTCAACGGCTGGCTGAAGGCCATCTGGATCCTGTTCCTGATCTTCGTCCCGTTCCTCACCGCGCTGGTCTACCTGATCGCCCGCGGCAACGGCATGCAGAAGCGCTCGATCGCGCAGGCGCAGGAGCTTCGCGCCGCACAGGACGCCTACATCCGCCAGACCGCCGGATCCGGCTCCAGCGCGACCGACGACATCGCGAAGGCCAAGTCGCTGCTCGACTCGGGCGCGATCTCGCAGGCCGAGTTCGACGCCCTCAAGGCCAAGGCGCTGGCGGCGTAAGCCGGCACCGGAACAGGAGAAGACATGACGACCTTCGACTACGGCCCGATCGAGTTCTACGCGATCGGCTTCGAGGGCGACCGCCCGGGCCCGGCGGTACTCCAGGCGATCGATGACCTCGTCGCCTCGGGCACGGTGAACGTGCTCGACCTCGTGTTCGCGCGCCGCTCGCCCGAGGGCGAGATCGAGGTGCTCGAGCTGTCCGACACGATCGACGACGGCGCTCCCGCCCTCGACCTCGCCGGACTCGCGGGCCAGGACGACATCCTGTACCTCGCCGAGAACCTCGAGCCGGGCTCGTCGGCCGCGATCCTCGTCATCGAGCTGCTGTGGGCGAAGTCGTTCGCCGCGGCGCTCTACGACGCCGGTGGCGCCGTCATCGCACGCGAAGGCATCCCGGCACCGATCGTCAACGCGTTCCTCGCCGAGAACGCGGACTGAAGGAGGAAAGACACATGCCACTCGGAAGAATGGGCCGTCCCGGCCTGATCGGCATGGCCGCCCGCACCGCTGTCGTCGCCGGAACCGCGACGGCCGTCTCGGGCAGCGTCGCACGCCACCAGCAGCAGAAGTACTACGACCAGTCGCAGCAGCAGGCGTACGAGGCGCAGGCTCAGCAGGCGGCCATGGACCAGGCGGCGGCGCAGGCCGTCGCCAACGCCCAGGCCTCCCAGGCTCCTGCGCCGGCCGCCGCGCCCGCTCAGGACGACATGATGGCCAAGATCACGCAGCTGGCACAGCTGCACGCTCAGGGCATCCTGTCGGACGAGGAGTTCGCGGCCGCGAAGGCCAAGCTGCTCTCCTGACGCGCATCGTCCAGAAGGCCGCGCTCCCCCGCCGGGGACGCGGCCTTCTGGCGTGTGGGGGGGGGACGGATGCTGCGCCCCGAGGTGATGCCTCGGCTCAGCCGCCGGGGCGGTCGTCGCCGCCGTCACCGAAGCCGCCGGCGTGCCGCTCCTCCCCCGGGGCCCCGGGCGAGCCTGCCAAGTCGTCCGTGTCGGACCGTCCGGCATGATCCTGACCGCCGACGTCGCGCGGCGCATCGTCCGCGGGCGCGGCACCAGGTGCACCGCCCACGGGTCCGCCCGGAAGGGCGAGCGCGTCGATCCGCTCGATCAGCGCACGCAGCTGTGCACGCGTCGCGGGCTCCTCGTCGTCGTGCTCGCGGGCCGCACGCTCGAGAACCCACGAGGCAAGCGTCGCCGTGATCACGCCGGCCAGCGCGACCCCGCCGAACATGAGCCCGACGCCGACCCATCGGCCGGCACCCGTCACGGGCGTGTAGTCGCCGAAGCCGGTTGTCGTGACGGTCACGCAGGACCACCAGATCGCGATGTCGAACGTGGTGATGTTCGCGCCGGACGCGTGACGTTCGGCCTCGAGCACGGCAAGCGACGCGATGTAGATCAGGATCAGCGATGCGCCCACGCCGTAGACGAGGATCTGCGTGCGCAGCACACCGCCGGCGGTCGTCTTCATACCCGGGATGTGCGTCAGGAACCGCAGCAGCCGGACGAGACGCAGCACCGGGACCAGAGCGAAGGCAAGCGCGGGCAGATGCCTGCGGAACCACACCCGCTTGTTGTCGGCGAGGCTCAGACGCACGAGATAGTCGGCGATGAACATCGCCCAGGTGACGAGCACCACTACTGTGGCGACGATCCAGGCGGGTCCCTGCAGGTCGCCGATCACGCGCCATGAGTAGGCGACGAGGTACGCGAGACTCGCGATGATCAGCGGCGTCTGGGTTCGCTTGTGCCAGGTGTGCTCGTCCACAGCCGAATCATGGCGCATGCCGTGCCGCGGTGCGCGTGGACGCGCCCCGTGGTGCGGGATCGTGTCGCCGGCGATCCCCGCGACGCGGACCCCTGCCGATATCGTGTGCCCATGCCCGGTCCCTCCTCCGCCTCGCCCGCACCGGCCACGCCACCGGGACCGCAGCTCACCGTCCGCCGGCTGGTGCTGCTGTCGATCCCCGCGATCCTCATCGGCGTCCTGTCCGCGCTCTCGCTGCGCGCCGTCGATCTCCTCGCCGATCAGCTGGACGATGGGCTCTGGACGAACCTGCCGGAGTCGCTGGGCATCGCGCCCGACTCGCCGTGGTGGATCTTCGCCGTGCTGACTTTCACCGGAATCGCGGTCGGGCTGGTGGTGTGGCTCGTGCCCGGCCACGCCGGGCCCGACTCGGCGACGACCGCACTCGCGGCCGCGCCGCTCAAGCTGTCGGTGCTGCCCGGACTCGCGGCCGTCGTCATCCTCGGCCTCGCCGGCGGTGTCAGTCTCGGCCCTGAGAACCCGATCATCGCGATCAACATCTCCCTGGCAGTGGCGATCATCGCCCGGGTCTCGAAGTCCGTGCCGCCCGCGCTGATCGGTGCGCTGGCCATCTCGGCGACGATCGGTGCACTGTTCGGCACACCCGTCGCCGCGGCACTCGTCTTCACCGGCATGGTCGGCGAGTTCAAGATGGGCGGCTCGCTGTGGGACAAGCTCTTCCTCCCGCTTGTCGCCGCAGGCGCCGGCTCCGTCACGACCTACCTTCTCGGCGGCGGTTTCGGAGCGCAGTCTCCGTTCGACCCCTACGGCGCCCCGCAGCCGTTCGATCTGCTGACCGGGTCGCTCATCGCGTGCGGCGCGGCCGCCTTCGGCCTCGTCGGCATCTCTCTCTTCCCGCTGGTGCACCGCGCGTTCCACGCGCTGCGGCATCCACTGCTCTTCACAGCGCTCGGGGGCGTGGTGCTGGGCCTGCTGGGCGCGATCGGCGGACCGATCACCCTGTTCAAGGGCCTCGACCAGAGCGCAGAGCTGCTCGCCGACCCCGACGCTTACCCGCCCGGGCAGCTCACGATCATCCTCCTCGTCAAGATGGCGGCCCTCCTGGTGGCGGCGTCAGCGGGATTCCGCGGCGGTCGCATCTTCCCCGCGGTCTTCCTCGGCGTGGCGGCGGGCCTGCTGGGCGGCGCGCTCCTTCCCGGGCTCCCGCTCTCACTCGCGGTGGCCTGCGGCATCCTCGGCGTCGTCCTGGCGATCGCGCGCGACGGCTGGGTCGCGCTCTTCGTGGCCGTCGCCCTCGTGGACGACATCACCGTGCTGCCGATGCTCTGCATCATCGTTCTGCCCGCGTGGCTGGTCGTGACGCGGGCGCGCGAGATGCTCATCACGCCCGACGACCTCGCGCGCGAGCGCCCGCCGGCCCGCCTCCTCTGGGAGCAGGGGGCCTCAGTCCGCTGACGCCGCCTGCCACGAGTCCTGCTGCAGCGCCGCCGCGTTGCGGATGAACAGCACGATCCACGTGAACACGAGGATGCCCGCCACGAGTTCCACGGCGGTCAGCGTGTAGTAGCCGATGAAGAAGAACACCGCGAGCAGCAGGGTGACGGCGAGGAAGAGCCAGCCGAGCACGACGAAGGCCCGCGAGATGCCGGTGATCCACTTCGGAAGCGCGATGACGAGCACGCCGAAGGCCGCGACCATGCCCGACGCGACGCCGGTGTGCAGCGCGAAGAACTGGTCGACAGGGAACACGCCCACAAGTCCCAGGAACACGCCGAGCACGATGAGGGTCACGCGCACGCGCCCGATCCCCTTCGGGTTCTCCGTCGGGATGCCGCGCGTGGAATAGCGGGCGAGCGTCGTCACGAGGAAGCCGGCGACGATGATCGTGATGTTGAACGCGAAGGCGGAGACGTTCGACGACATGCCGAGGGCGCTGAGGTTGTCCTTCCACCAGTTCGGGTCGCTCGCGGTCAGCATGCTGGCGAGGACGCCGAACACCAGGAACACGGCGAGCACCACTGCCAGCAGCTGCAGGTCCATGTGCGTCGCGGAGTAGAACGCGAGATAGCCGCTCATCGCGGCGGTCGCCCCCGCGAGGATGAGCACCGGCAGCGCGAACACCGTCGCGCCGATGAAGGCCTGCTCGAGGACGACCGCGAGCAGCGTCCATCCGAGCAGCGCGATCACGCCGTGCGCGAAGGCGAGGGCCGCGACGTCGATGTAGTCCAGCACACGCAGTCGGTCGCCCCCTTGATGACGGTGCACGACGATCCGGCCCGCGATCACAGCCAGGAAGGCGACGACGCCCGAGGCGATCGCCGCGAACTGGCCGACCGAGCCGGGACCAGAGATCGGCGCGGCCTGGAACTGGAACGCGATCAGGGAGACGAGGGCGACGAGGACGAAAGAGATCGCGCCGACGCCGAGAGCGAGCGCCTCGAGCGATCGCTCGCTCGAGGCGTCGAAGATTCCTCCGCTCCGGCGGGGCGAGGCGGGCTGCTCGGGGGTGGGTCGATCGAGCGAGGTCTGGGTCATCGGAGGCTCCGGGAGGTCTCGGGTGGTGCGGGCGAGAGGTGGGTCAGGATTCGGTCAGCGACTCGCGGGCGGCGGACGCGGGAGTAGCCGTGCGGTCGCCCGACAGCCACCGCAGCCATAGTGAGCCAGGGTCGCCCTCGAGCACCAGCGTCCTGACGAACAATGTCAGCGGGATCGAGAGGATCGCGCCCAGCGGGCCGATCACGAACGTCCAGAACACGACCGAGAAGAAGCTCAGCGTGAGGCTGAGGTCGACCGCGTCGCTCACGAACTTCGGCTGCACGAGCACCTGCAGCACCACGTTGACGACGCAGTAGATCGCGATGACCGCGAGGAACATCGGCCAGCCCCCGACCACGAACGCGAGGACGGCCGGCGGGATCAGGCCGAGGACGAACCCGATGTTGGGGACGAAGTTCGTCACGAACGCGAGCACCGCCCACACGATCGGCGCGGGGACGCCGAGGGCCCACAGCGCCAGGCCGTCGATGATCGCGACGATCGCGCCGAACGAGGCATTGACGACGTAGTAGCGGCGGACACCGGTGTTCAGGCGTCCGATCCGGGCGAGCACGGGGCGACGGCCGGCGCCGAAGACCCGCTCCGCGTCGCGGTACCGGGCGGCATCGGCCGCCGTGAAGATGATGTACGAGACGACGAAGAAGAGGGCCGTGACCACCCCGATCACCGTGCCCCCGATGCTCCCCACGAGTCCCAGCAGCGCCTGGGGGTCGAGCACCGAGGCCGCCGCATCCGTCGCCTGCTGATCGAGGCCGGCGGACTGCAGCCACGCGAGGAAGTCGTCGAGGCTGCCGCGCAGCTGGTCGAGGTAGTCGGACACGAGGCCCGCGAACTGCACGCCGGCGACCCACAGCAGCACGCCCATGACCGCAAGCACCAGGTAGGCGAGCAGGATGACAGCGGTCGTACCCGCCCAGCGGGGCCAGCCGCGGCGCTCGAGCGGACGACGGACGGGCTCGCAGATCACGACGAGGACGATGGCGAGCGCCAGCGGGCCGATCAGGCTCCGGGCGAAGTACACGCCGGCGAGCACGATCACGCTGGCAGCGAGCACGAGGAGCACGCGCAGGCTCGGCGAAATCGCGGGGGGCGGAGCGGGCTGCGCGGCGCGGGTCACGGCGACAGGGTACCGCTCTTCCCGGTCGGTGCTGCTCAATGCCACACTGGGCCCATGTCTACGATCGACGCCTCGCCCATCGGCCGCACCTGGGCCCCTCTGCCGTCGTACGCCGACCACATCGCCGATGGCCGCGCCGCCCGCGAGCACACTCCCCGGGAGTCGCTCGCCGAGCTGCCGACGAACGACCGCGACCCGATGGCGATCCTCGACGCACAGGACGCGGACCGGGTTCCCGAGCTCGTGCCGGTGCGCACCGAGCGCATGGCCGCGAGCGCCTTCGCGTTCTACCGCGGGACGGCCGCGCTGATGGCCGCCGACCTCGCGCGTTCGCCGTCGAGCGGCGTGAGCGTCGGGTCCTGCGGCGATGCGCACGTGTCGAACTTCGGCCTGTACGCGTCACCGCAGCGCACCCTCGTCTTCGACCTCAACGACTTCGACGAGTCCGCCTGGGCGCCGTGGGAGTGGGACGTGAAGCGCCTGGTCACCAGCATCGTCATCGCCGGGCAATCGACCGGGCGCGCCGACTCCGTCGTGCGTGAGGCATCGCTGGACGCGGTGCGCGTCTATGCGCGTGCGATCGGCACCGGCGCCAAGCGCAGTCCGCTGAAGCGCTACTACGACCGCTTCGACGCCATGGCCGCCGAGCGAGCCGTGGACGCTGACACCCGCGCCGCCATCGACTCCGCGATCAAGGAGGCCGAGAAGCGCACCGGCGCCCGCGCGGCGAAGAAGATGACTCAGGTCGGCGCGGATGGCAGGGTCGTCTTCGTCGAGGCGCCGCCGACGATGACCCACATCGACGCCCAGTCGGAGGAGCGGGTCCTCGGCGTCTTCGACCAGTACGTGCAGTCGGCCAACATCGACATCCGCGCGCTGCTGCAGAAGTACCGCATGTCCGACATCGCGCTGCGCGTCGTGGGGGTGGGAAGCGTCGGAACGCGCTGCTTCGTGATCTCGATGCAGGACGGCGACGACGGCGTGCTGCTCCTCCAGGGCAAGGAGGCAGGCAGAAGCGTGTTGATCCAGTACGGCAAGGCCGAGCAGCCTGACGTCGTCACGCGGTTCATCGATGAACACGGCGACGGAGGCCGCGTGGTCGGCATGCAGCGCATCCTCCAGTCGGTGTCGGACCCCTTCCTCGGTTTCGTCCGCCGTACGACGTACGGCGCCCAGCGCGACTTCTATGTCCGTCAGTTCCGCGACAAGAAGGGCGGATTCGACATGGACGAGCTCGACGACTCCTCGTTCCTCTGGTACGCCGACGCGTGCGCGGCGACGCTGGCCCGGGCGCACGGCCAGTCCCCCGCTTCCGCGGCCGTGGCGGGCTACGTCGGCGGGGGCCGCGTGGCGGGCGAGGCGATCCTGGAGTGGGCGTACGCGTACGCCGACCTCTCACGCGCCGACTGGCAGCTGTTCCGCGCGCACCGTGGAGTCGACGCGGCGAGCTGAGGGTCAGCGGCGGTTCTGCAGCCGCAGGCGCAGCGATGCGACGAGCATCTCGAGACCGATCTCGAAGGCCGCGTCGCTGCGCTCGGCGCCGTGCGCGGCATCCGTGATCAGTCGTCCGAGCGTCGCGGTCGGCACCGTCGGCTGCCAGATCTCGTCGGGTGAGGCGAGGTCCAGGCCGAAGCCGATCGCGTAGGCGTCGACGATGGCAACGATCGCGAGCACCTCGTCGTCGGGCACGCCCGCGTCGACGAGCGCGGTGGCGAGCCGGTCGTAGCTGCCGATGACACCGGGATCGGTGATCGTCTTGCCGACGATGAGCGGCACGATCAGCGGGTGATCGGCATACAGGTGGCGCAGGCCCCGCACCGTTCCCGTCACGATCTCGTCCCACTCCCCCGTGATCGGCTCGGGGAAGTACCGGGCGCCGAGGCGTGAGCGCATGAGCTCGATGATGGCGTCCTTGCCGTCGACGTGGTTGTACAGCGACGACGGCGTGACCCCGAGCTTGCGGGCGAGGGCATTGACGCCGAACGTGTCGCCGGAGTCGGCGAGCTCGATCGCGGCGTCGGCGATGAGATCGACCGACAGCAGGTTCACGCGAGGACGCGGCATCCGTCTCCCTCCATCCCGGTCAGCCTAGCTTCGGCGGGTCTGCCGTCATCGGAGCTTCCCGGATCCGTCACATCCGTGCAACAATAAACGAATACCGTTCGTTTACCGGCCAGGCTGGCCGGGTGTCGCACACCGTCGTGCAGGAAACGACAGAAGGATCCCGTATGAACGACCTCACCGCTCGCGTGCCCCTGCGGTTCCCGACCGCAGCCGCGACCTTCGCCATCGGCATCGCCGGCTACCTCGGCGTCAACCTCTCGCCGTACATGATCACGGCCCTGCAGACCGGGTTCGGCACGGACGTGCTCACCGCGAGCTGGATCGTCACCGCGACGCTTCTCGCCACCGCGATCACCGGTCTCGCGACGGCGCCGCTGTGCGCCGGAGCGCATCGCCGCACGGTCGCGCGCATCGGCCTGGCGGCCGGGCTCGCCGGGTTCGCCGCGGCGGCGCTCGTCCCGTC
>NZ_JBDGJU010000061.1:0-12713 GCF_057656735.1 Microbacterium sp. Soil_C_42 | reverse complement strand
TCGACCCACCGCGCCGGCTGCGGCGCCGGCATCGGCTGCCCCGGTCACCGACTGGGCCGTCGCACCCATCCCGACCGACGACGACGCCCCGCCGCCCGACCCCGGCCCGGCCGCCTTCCCGGCTGAGACGCCGGCCCAGTTCGCGGTCGACGACGAACCCGAAGACGCCGAGGCCGCGACCGCACGGGTCGCGACGCTCGCGCCCCCGCGCGAGGGCGAGGTCCTGCCGCGTGCGCAGATCGCACCGGCCCTCGAACGTGATGACGATGACGATGTCGAAGACGACACGGATGCCGTCGCCGACCTCCCGGTTCCGCCCACGGTCGTGCCGCCGCTGACCCCGGTGGTCACGACCCGCAACGGCGGCGTACAGCGCTACGGCGAGGCCGTCGTGCGCCAGGTGCTCGGCGCCACGTTCGTTCGCGAGGAACCCTACGAGCCCCCGACGAGGTTCAGCTAGCCCATGTACGACGGCATCGTCCAAGACCTCATCGACGAATTCGGCCGCCTCCCCGGGATCGGGCCGAAGTCGGCTCAGCGCATCGCGTTCCACATCCTGCAGACGCCGAACTTCGATGTGTCGCACCTCGCAGAGCTGCTCAGCGAAGTGCGCGAGCGGGTGCGCTTCTGCGAGGTGTGCGGAAACGTCTCCGAGCAGGAACGCTGCTCGATCTGCCGCGACCCCCGCCGCAACCAGACGCTGATCTGCGTGGTGGAGGATGCGAAGGACGTGGCGGCGATCGAGCGCACGCGCGAGTTCCGCGGGCTGTACCACGTGCTCGGCGGCGCGATCAGCCCCATCGCCGGCATCGGTCCCGACGACCTGCGCATCACGCAGCTCATGCAGCGTCTCGCCGACGGCACCGTGCAAGAGGTCATCCTCGCGACCAACCCGAACCTCGAGGGCGAGGCGACGGCGACCTACCTGAGTCGTCTGCTGCACACCCTCGAGATCTCGGTCACCCGCCTCGCCTCGGGGCTCCCGGTCGGTGGCGACCTCGAGTACGCCGACGAGGTCACGCTGGGTCGCGCCTTCGAGGGCCGCCGCTCGGTCTGACTCCACGCCGGTCGGGGTGTGCTCCGTGATCGCCGACGATGTCGGAAGTCCGCCGTAGATTGGCGGTCGGCCGCCTCGCGCGCAGCGCCGACGACCGGGGAAGCTGAGTCGATGACGACGTCCGTCCGGCGGCGTCTCGGCTGACTTCGGCACACCACGTTGGGAGACACCCCCGCATGAACTCCTCACAGCGGTTCGACGCGCGCGCATGGCTTCTCTTCGCCGCGATGGCGCTGCTGTGGGGTGTGCCCTACCTGTTCATCAGCATCGCCGTCGAGTCCTACTCGCCCGCGGCGGTGGTCGCCGGCCGCACACTGCTCGGCGCGCTGCTCCTGCTGCCCTTCGCCATCCACCAGAAGGCGCTGCGCCCCGCGTTCGCGAAGATCGGCTGGGTGCTGCTGTTCGGCGCCATCGAGATGGCCGGGCCCTTCCTGCTGCTCGGCCATGCAGAGCAGACGCTGCCTTCGGGTCTCACGGGACTCCTGGTGGCGACCGTGCCCCTGTTCGCGGCGCTGATCGCGTTCGGCGGCGGCGACCGGTCGGTGCTCAGCCCGGCGCGCGCGATCGGCCTCTTCGTCGGCTTCGCCGGCGTGTTCGTGATCGTCGCCGGCCCCGGGCTCGCCATCGAGGGCGGCGGTGGCCTCCTGGCGGTGGGGGAGGTGCTCCTCGTCGCGCTCCTGTACGCGATCGCGCCCTTCGTCATCGCGTCCAAGCTGCGCGACGTGCCGTCTCTGGGATCGATCACCCTCGCCCTCTTCGCGGTGGGAGTCTTCTACACGCCCATCGCGTTCCTGACGCAGCATCAGGTGCCGACCGTCGAGAGCACCGTGTCGCTCGTGGCCCTCGCCGTGCTCTGCACGGCGCTCGCGTTCATCGCCTTCTTCGCGCTGATCGCGCGGGTCGGCCCGGTCAAGGCGCCGCTGTTCACCTACGTCAATCCGGTCGTGGCGATCGTCCTGGGCACGATCATCCTCGGGGAGCCGCTGACCCCCGGCCTCCTGATCGGCTTCCCGCTGGTGCTCCTCGGCTGCTGGCTCGCCGCCACCGGCGGCGCGCTGCGCGCCCGCAAGCCCGAGACGGCCGGTCTGCCACCGATCGCTCCGAGCTGAGGTCAGCGAAGTACTTCGACCAGCACGATCCACGACACCAGCAGCGCGGCGCCGATCGCGACGATCGACCCGACGGCGGACCACGCCAGGCCGGCGGGCTGGCCGGCCGCCAGGAGTGCGCCGCCGATCAGATAGGCGAGCGGGGCGAGGAAGCCCACCGCGGACTTGAGCCAGCGCATCCGGTTGGCGGGATGCTGATTGAAGTCCGACCACGTCTCGATCTGCTCCATGCTCGGATGCTACTGGCGCTCGCCCGCGGCGCACACAATCGGATCCGCACCTGCGGAGGGGGACTGCGACGCGCCGCTTCGCACCATCTTGATCCGGCGTGTCGGGCCGCCGCTCCGCAGGTGCGGATCCGATCTTGCGGCGGGGCCCGCAGAGCGAGCCGCTCGACACATGGCGGGGCGCGCATGAGCGCGTCCGTAAGATGGACCCTTGGGTGACAGGAGACCGCGGTCAGCGGCATCCGTTCTCGCCCGCCCTCAGACAAAACGCGTGGAGTTCGATGTGGCGCTGATCGTCCAGAAGTACGGCGGATCGTCGGTGGCTGATGCCGAGAGCATCAAGCGCGTCGCGAAGCGGATCGTCGACGCGCGTCGCGCCGGCCATGACGTCGTCGTGGCCGTCAGCGCGATGGGCGACACGACCGACGAGCTGCTCGATCTCGCCGGCCAGGTCGCGCCCATCCCGGCGCCTCGCGAGCTCGACATGCTCCTCTCGAGCGGCGAGCGCATCTCGATGGCGCTGCTCGCGATGGCGATCCACTCGATGGGCTTCGAGGCACGGTCGTTCACCGGCAGCCAGGCGGGCATGATCACGACCGCCGACCACGGCTCGGCCCGCATCGTCGATGTGACGCCGATCCGCCTGCGCGAGGCGCTCGACGAGGGCGCGATCGTCATCGTCGCCGGCTTCCAGGGCTTCAACCGCGACACCCGCGACATCACCACTCTCGGCCGGGGCGGGTCCGACACCACGGCCGTCGCCCTCGCGGCAGCGCTCGAGGCCGACGTCTGCGAGATCTACAGCGACGTCGACGGCATCTTCACCGCCGACCCGCGCGTCGTGCCCAAGGCGAGGAAGCTCAGCGTCGTGTCGGCCGAGGAGATGCTCGAGCTCGCGGCCAACGGCGCGAAGGTGCTGTACATCCGTGCCGTCGAATACGCACGCCGCCACGGCGTGCTCATCCACGCCCGCTCCACGTTCAGCTCGGGCGTGGGGACCTACGTGCTCGGCCACGGGATGAACCTTCCCGAGGGCACAGTTCCCGACACTTCAGGGAGAGAAGAGATGGAAGAGCCCATCGTCGCCGGCGTCGCCACCGACCTCGGCCAGGCCAAGATCACCGTGATCGGCGTTCCCGACGTGCCCGGCAAGGCCGCCGAGATCTTCAAGGTCGTCGCGAAGTCCGGCGCCAACGTCGACATGATCGTGCAGAACGTGTCGGCCGCGACGACCGGCCGCACCGACATCTCGTTCACGCTTCCCAAGACCGACGCCGCGACTGCGCTCAAGGCGCTCGCCGCCGACCAGTCGGAGATCGGGTTCGAGAACCTGGTGCACGACGACCAGATCGGCAAGCTCTCCGTCGTCGGCGCGGGCATGCGCACCCACTCGGGTGTCTCGGCCACGCTCTTCGAGGCGCTGAGCGTCTCCGGCATCAACATCGAGATGATCTCGACCTCCGAGATCCGCATCTCGGTCGTGGTGCGCGGCGACGACCTCGCCGAGGCCGCCCGCGTCGTCCACACGGCCTACGGCCTGGACGGCGACATCGAGGCGACCGTCTACGCCGGCACCGGCCGCTGACGGACTCCGGACGGAACGCATGCTGCGACCCGCGGCATCCGTCTCCCGATCAGGAGATCCGACCCGGGCGTAACGGCGGACCGACCCGCAGCCGTCCGACGGTAGAATCGCCCAAACCCCGCGCGATCGACGGTGCCCGCGCGTCCGCTCCACGCTTGTGCCCACGCTGAGGAACTCCCATGACCCGCATCTCCGATTCAGGACTCTCCGTCGCCGTCGTTGGCGCCACCGGCCAGGTCGGGACGGTCATGCGCGAGATTCTCGCCGAGCGGAACTTCCCGATCCGCGAGCTGCGCCTGTTCGCCACGGCGCGCTCGGCCGGCACCGCCGTCGAGTTCGGCGGCGAGACCGTGATCATCGAGGATGTCGCCACCGCCGACCCGGCAGGCATCGACGTCGCCCTGTTCTCGGCCGGCGCCACCGGCAGCCGCGCGCATGCGCCCCGCTTCGCCGAGGCCGGCGCGATCGTCATCGACAACTCCAGCGCGTGGCGCATGGACCCCGAGGTGCCGCTCGTCGTCAGCGAGGTCAACCCGCACGCGATCGAGAACCCGCCCAAGGGCATCATCGCGAACCCCAACTGCACGACGATGGCCGCGATGCCGGTGCTGAAGCCCCTCGACGCCGAGGCCGGCCTCGAGCGCCTCATCGTCTCGACGTACCAGGCCGTGTCGGGCTCGGGTCTCGCCGGTGCGCAGGAGCTGCTCGGCCAGGTCGAGGGCGTCCTCGCGCAGGGCAACACGCTCGACCTCGTGCACGCCGGCTCGGCGGTGGACTTTCCGCAGCCCGAGAAGTACGTCGCGCCGATCGCGTTCGACGTGATCCCGCTCGCCGGCAACCTCGTCGACGACGGCCTCAACGAGACCGACGAGGAGAAGAAGCTCCGCAACGAGAGCCGCAAGATCCTCGAGCTGCCCGACCTCCGCGTCGCGGGCACCTGCGTGCGGGTTCCCGTCTTCACCGGCCACTCGCTGTCGATCCACGCCGAGTTCAGCCGGGACATCACACCCGAGCGCGCCTACGAGATCCTTGCCTCGGCGCCGGGCGTCGTCGTCGAAGAGGTCCCGACGCCGCTGCAGGCGGCCGGCAACGACCCGAGCTACGTCGGCCGCATCCGCGCCGACCAGTCCGCGCCCGAGGGCAAGGGGCTCGTGCTCTTCATCTCGAACGACAACCTGCGCAAGGGTGCCGCGCTCAACGCCGTGCAGATCGCCGAGGTCGTCGCCGCCAACCTCGGCGTCTCCGCCTGACACCGCCGCCAAGACGCGTCGAAGCGAGCGGATGCTTCGCGCCCCGGCATCCGCTCGCTTGTCGTTTCGGCAAGAACCGCCGGACTTTCAGCGTGAGAGGCAGGCCAGGGCCGGGGGTGCTTTCGCGCCGAACTAGAATCGTCTGGTGACCGCAACGCCCACTGAGAACCACGCCGACACCAATCCCCACGTCGAGACCGTCGACGTGCTGCTGATCGGCGGCGGGATCATGAGCGCGACGCTGGGCACGCTCCTGCAGGAGTTGCAGCCCGACCTCAAGATCGCCGTGTTCGAGCGGCTGAGCGATGTCGCGCTGGAGAGCTCGAACGCGTGGAACAACGCCGGCACCGGCCACGCGGCCCTGTGCGAGCTGAACTACATGCCCGAGGGCAAGGACGGCTCGGTCGATCCCGCCAAGGCGATCTCGATCAACGAGCAGTTCCAGCAGAGCCGTCAGCTGTGGTCGTCGCTCGTCGAGGCCGGCGTGCTCGACGCTCCGTCGACGTTCATCAACTCCGCCCCGCACATGACCTTCGTGCGCGGCGAGAAGGACGTGGCGTACCTCAAGAAGCGCTACGAGGCCCTCAAGGACGAGCCGCTCTTCGCCGGCATCGAGTACAGCGAGGACTCCCGCGTCATCAACACGTGGGCACCGCTGCTCATGCAGAAGCGACGCAAGGGCGAGCCGTTCGCGGCGACGCGTGTGCCCGCCGGCACCGATGTCGACTTCGGCGCCCTGACCCGCCAGCTGGTCGACCGGCTCGCCGAGAACGGCGCAGACGTCCGCACCAACACCGAGGTGCGCAAGCTGAAGCGCCTCTCGGACGGAACCTGGAGCGTGAAGTACCGCCGCACCATCGGCCGCACGCCGGGCGAGATCCGCGCGAAGTTCGTCTTCGTCGGCGCCGGCGGCTGGGCGCTGAAGCTGCTGCAGCGCTCGGGCATCCCCGAGATCTCGGGATACGGCGTATTCCCCATCGGCGGGCAGTTCCTCAAGACCTCGAACCCCGCGGTCGTGGCACAGCACAAGGCGAAGGTGTACTCGCAGGCCTCGGTCGGCGCGCCGCCGATGTCGGTGCCGCACCTCGACACCCGCGTCGTCGACGGCGAGGCCTCGCTCCTGTTCGGCCCGTTCGCGACGTTCAGCCCGAAGTTCCTCAAGACCGGCTCGTGGTTCGACATCGTGGGCCAGGTGCGCCCCGGCAACCTCGGGCCGATGCTCAAGGTCGCGTGGGACAACCCCAGTCTCATCACCTACCTCGTCGGTGAGCTGCTGAAGAACCACAAGAAGAAGGTCGACAGCCTGCGCACCTTCATGCCCACCGCGAAGGACGAGGACTGGGAGATCATCCAGGCCGGCCAGCGCGCTCAGGTCATGAAGAAGGACCCGGAGAAGGGTGGCGTGCTGCAGTTCGGCACCGAGGTCGTGACCGGCGCAGACGGCACGATCGCCGGCCTGCTCGGCGCCTCGCCGGGCGCGTCGACCGCCGTCTCGATCATGCTGGGGCTCTTGAAGACCTGCTTCCCCGATCGCATCGAGGAGTGGGAGCCGCGCCTGCGCGAGCTCATTCCGAGCTACGGAGACACGCTCAACGCGCGGCCCGAGGTCGCGCGCAAGTCGCTCGGCGAGACCGCCGAAGCGCTGGCGCTCACCGCCTGATCCGCCGCGCGCCCTCCCGGGCGAGCGGGCGCGCGCGCCCCTAGGGTGGGGGCATGTCGGTGTCACGACGCGGGTGGCGTCGCTGGGGGATCGCCGCCGGGGTGCTCGTCGCGCTCGTCGTCGCAGGCGCGATCACGCTCGGTGTCGCGACGGCCCCGCCCACGCCCGCGGCGATCGCCCCGCGGGGGAGCGAACGCCCTGGGGTCCTGAATGCGATGGCGGCAGCATCCGTCGACGATTTCACGTTCGACTCGTTCCAGGCCGACTATTGGCTCGTCCGCGGCGCGGGCGAGCGCAGTCGTCTGCTCACCACCGAGACGATCGTGGCGCGCTTCCCGGACTTCGACCAGAACAAGGGCATGGTGCGGGCGTTGCCGGTCGTCGACAGCGGCATCGACCTCGGCACCGTCGTCTACACCGTGACCGGGGCCGACGGTGCGGCGATCCCGTGGTGGACCGAGCGCGACGGCGACTGGATCTACGTGCTGACCGGAGACGACTCGTACGTGCGCGGTGCGCAGACCTACGTCATCACGTACGAGATGAGCGACGTCGTGCTGCGCTACGACGACACCGCGGCCGACGAGTTCTACTGGGACACCGTCGGCACCGACCACGCGCAGCCGTTCGGTGTGGTGACCGCTGACGTGCATGTGGCGACGGATGCTGCCGCCGGCCTGATCGAGGGGCGCGCGTTCTGCTACACCGGCCCCTACGGATCGACCGAGCAGTGCGCGATCGAGCGCGCGGCGGAGGTGGAGCCGCTGCCGGACACCGTGCAGGCGTGGGCGCAGGCCGTTGGTGCGTCGGCCACGACCGCCGTGGCGTTCACCGCCGAGGGCGAGAAGCTCGGCCCGCACGAGAACGTGACCGTGGCGCTCGGCTTCGAGCAGGGGACTTTCGCGGCGCCGAGCCCGCCCCCGCCGCCGCCGTACCCGTGGTGGCTGTGGATCCTCCCCGGGCTCGCGCTGCTGTCGGGCATCGGCGGTCTGGTGTTCGTGCTCGTGGTGAAAGCCGTCGCGCGTCGCAACCCCGACCGGTCACCGGTGATCGTGCAGTACACGCCGCCCGACGACGAGTCGCTGACGCTGTCGGCCGGGGTGCTCGACGTCCCCGAGCGCGCGCTGGCGGCGAACGTGGTCGATCTCGCGGTGAAGGATGTGCTCGAGATCCGGGCGACGGGCGACCGCGAGGATGCCGACGACTTCGAAGTGGTGCTGCAGGGCAGCGCCGGTCTCGACAGTGACGAGCGGCGCATCGTCGACACCCTGTTCGGCCGCAAGGCCGAACCCGGTGCTGACGTCGATCTCGGAGCGTTCGCCCGCAAGCCCCCGTCACGCGCCGTCACCTACGTGCGGCGGATCGACGAGTCCACCGTGCAGCGCGGGTACCGCAGCAAGCTGCCGGACTGGATCACGCGGCTGCGCGGCTTCCTCCAGCTGGCCGGGCTGCCGCTGGCGATGCTGCTCATCTTCTTCGCCGACGGCGCGTTCGTGGTGCTCGACCCCCTCGGGCAGTGGGGGAACGTCATCTACTTCGCCGCGCTGGGCAGCGCCTTCTTCGCGTTCATCGGCCTGCCGTTCTTCTCGCTCCCGAAGTCGGTGCTCACGGTCGCGGGCGGCATGCACAAGACCTATCTCGAGGGGATCCGCGAGTATCTGCAGCTCGCGGAGGAGGATCGGCTGCGCGCGGCGCAGTCGCCGCGGACAGCCGATCTCGTGTCTTCGGGGCATCGTGCCTACGGGGAGCTGCCAGATGCTCCTGGCGCATCCGTCGTGAACCTCTACGAACGTCTGCTGCCTTACGCGGTGCTGTTCGGCATGGAGCGCGAGTGGGTGAACGTCATCCGCGCGGCCGCGGCCGTCGAGGTCGCCTCCCAGCGTGCGCTGCTCGACGCGGTGACCTCGCATTCGCTCTCCGATGCCTCGTCGTCGATCGGACGGCTCGCGGCCACGCCGGTGTCGCGCCCGGGATCGTCGTCGAGCTCGTCCTCGAGCTCGAGCTGGTCGTTCTCGGGCGGATCCTCCGGCGGCGGGTTCTCGGGCGGCGGAGGCGGCGGGGGAGGCTTCGGCGGGCGCTGATCCTCG
This sequence comes from Microbacterium sp. Soil_C_42, assembly GCF_057656735.1. Taxonomy (NCBI): domain Bacteria; kingdom Bacillati; phylum Actinomycetota; class Actinomycetes; order Micrococcales; family Microbacteriaceae; genus Microbacterium; species Microbacterium sp. Soil_C_42. Next base: position 3,738 of record NZ_JBDGJU010000061.1, on the reverse strand, counting down.
CCCCGGCGCCGGCTCAGGCGCGGCGGGCGCGGGAAGCGCCACCGACTACGCTCGATCCGTGGCCAAGCTCTACTTCCGCTACGGGGCGATGAACTCCGGCAAGTCGACGTCGCTCCTGCAGGCCGCGTACAACTACGAGGAGCGCGGGCAGCACGTGCTCCTCGCCAAGCCCGCCATCGACACCAAAGGCGCCGACCAGATCGACAGCCGCCTCGGCGTCAAGCGCACCGTCGACTTCCTGGTGCGTCCCCAGGACGACATCCGCACGCTGTTCGCGGAGCACCGGGCGCGCGTCAAGGCCGAAGCGGCCGACACCCTCGTTCCGGAGTCCGAGGAGCACGAGGTCGATGTCGCGTGCCTGCTCATCGATGAGGCGCAGTTCCTGACCCGGGAGCAGGTCGACGATCTGCTCCGCATCGTCGTCTTCGACGGCGTGCCGGTGCTTGCGTACGGCATCCGCACCGACTTCCAGACCCAGGCGTTCCCGGGGTCCGCGCGGCTGCTCGAGCTCGCCCACAGCCTCGAAGAGCTGAAGACCATCTGCCGCTGCGGTCGCAAGGCGCTGTTCAACGCCCGCCTCGTGGGCGGCCGATTCGTCTTCGACGGCGACCAGGTCGCGATCGACGAACTCACCGCCGACCGCGTCACGTACGAATCGCTGTGCGCCGAGGACTACCTCCGCGCTTCGGGTGGCCGCCTGGAGTAGCCCGGGATCAGGCTGTCTCGGGGGCGCGTCCGCGCCGGCGGGGGAGCGGGATCAGCATCGATGTCGTCCGCTGGTACTCGCGGTAGGCCGGGTATTTCGACGTCGAGATCGATTCGGTGAACACGGTCGACCCGATGAACAGCACCGTCAGCAGAGCGGCGCCGGCGATGGTCCAGTTCAGCCAGCTGCCGCCGTCGGCGACGAGGGCGACCGCGCCGAGCGCGTAGAACGCCCACCACTGCGCCTGCTCGAAGAAGAAGTTCGGGTGGCGGCTGTAGCCGAAGAGCCCGGTCGTGACGAAGCCGGGCTCGAGCGTGCCGCCCGCCGCCTTCTTGGCCTGGTGGAACGCCCACTGCTGCTGATCCGCCACGGTCTCACCGACCAGGAACGCGGCGAACAGCATCGCGAACGCGGCATCCCATCCGGTGAACGGCATGGGATGCTGCCACGCGATGTACGCGGGGAGCGAGATGAGCACGAGCAGCGCGCTCTGGAAGAGCACGATGAAGAAGAAGTTGAACAGCTGGAACTGCCCGCGCGTCATGCGGCCGCGCAGGATCGCCCACCGGTAATCCTCCATGCCGGTGTAGCCGCCCTTGCGCGCGAAGTTGAAGGTGAGCCGGGCGCCCCACGCCGTGACCAGGAGCGCCATCACGACGAGGCGCGTCGCGTCGACGCCCGCGATCAGCGCGGCGGCGGCGAAGATCCAGCCGTAGATCACCGGGACGATCGACCACAGTCGGTCGATCCAGGACGTCTCGTTCGTGACGAGCGAGGTGATCCAGCAGAACGCGGCAGCCACGCCCGCGACGATGAGGACGAGGGGGAGGGGGTCCATGGGGTCAGCGTAGTGGCCCGCGCGGACACGAGGGGTCACACGGCTTGCTTGTGGTCTGACCACAGGGTAACGTTTCTGACCACACCGTGCCCTTCAATGAGGAGGGCGCCGGATCCGACATCGACGAGGAGATCCGTGGCAGGCATCCCGACTCCGCCCGCGCTCGCGCCCGCACGCGCGTGGCGCGTCGTGCTCGAGAAGATCGAGACCGATCTGCTCGACGGCACCCTCAAGCCCGGTGATCGCCTCGCCCCCGAGCGCGAACTCGCCGCCACTCTCGGTGTGGGGCGCTCCAGCGTCCGCGAGGCGCTGCGCGTGCTCGAGGTGATGGGGCTCATCCGCACCGGCACCGGGTCGGGGCCGACCTCCGGGGCCATCATCATCGCGACGCCGCAGGGCGGCATGTCGGCGCTGCTGCGGCTGCAGGTCGCCGCACAGGGCTTCCCGTTCGACGACGTCGTCGCCACGCGGCTCGTGCTCGAATCGGCCGTCGTCGACGCGCTCGCCGCAGACCCGACGCGCTCGACGGCGCAGGCGCGCGAGGTGCTCGTCGCGATGGACGCCGACGACCTCACCGCCCCCGAGTTCCTCGCGCTCGACGCCCAGCTGCACCTCGCCCTCGCCGAGGCCTCCGGCAACCTCGTCATCGCGGCGATGATGGCGGGCCTGCGCACGGCGATCGAGTCGTACGTGCAAGCGGGTGCGGCGGGCATCGCGGAATGGGATGCCGCGGCCGACCGCCTGCGCCACGAGCATCACGCGATCCTCGACGCCGTCGACGCCGGCGACCCCACGCTCGCCCGCACACTCGTCCACGACCACATCGTCGGCTACTACGCAGCGGCGGGTCTCGCCCGCTCGACCGCCGCACGCACGCAGATCTGACCCATCGGAGAGGTATTCATGGTCACCCGGCAGTTCCCCAACCCCAAGGAGCTCCTCGAGCTCATGCAGTTCAAGAAGCCCGAGCTCGACGGCAAGAAGCGCCGCCTCGAGTCCGCGCTCACGATCTACGACCTGCGCGACATCGCCAAGCGCCGCACCCCCAAGGCCGCCTTCGACTACACCGACGGTGCGGCCGAGGGCGAGCTCTCGCTGTCGCGGGCGCGGCAGGCGTTCGAGGACATCGAGTTCCACCCCGACGTGCTGCGCCCCGCCGAGAACGTCGACATGTCGACCGAGATCCTCGGCGGCCCGTCGGCCATGCCGTTCGGCATCGCGCCGACCGGCTTCACGCGCCTCATGCAGACCGAGGGCGAGATCGCCGGCGCTGGTGCCGCCGGTGCCGCCGGCATCCCGTTCACCCTGTCGACGCTCGGCACCACGTCGATCGAGGGTGTGAAAGCGGCGAACCCGAACGGGCGCAACTGGTTCCAGCTGTACGTCATGCGCGACCGCGAGATCTCGTACGCCCTGGCCCGCCGCGCCGCCGAGGCCGGCTTCGACACGCTGCAGTTCACGGTCGACACGCCGGTCGCCGGCGCCCGCCTGCGCGACAAGCGCAACGGCTTCTCGATCCCACCGCAGCTGACGCTCGGCACCATCGTCAACGCGATCCCGCGCCCGTGGTGGTGGTACGACTTCCTCACCACGCCCAAGCTCGAGTTCGCATCGCTCTCGACGACGGGCGGCACGGTCGGCGAGCTGCTCAACTCGGCCATGGACCCGACCATCAGCTACGACGACCTCGCGATCATCCGCGAGATCTGGCCGGGCAAGATCGTGATCAAGGGCGTGCAGAACGTCGCCGACTCGAAGCGCCTCATCGACGCCGGCGTCGACGGCATCATCCTGTCGAACCACGGCGGCCGTCAGCTCGACCGCGCGCCGATCCCGTTCCGCCTGCTGCCCGAGGTCGTCCGTGAGGTCGGCAAGGACGCCACGGTCATGGTCGACACCGGCATCATGAACGGCGCCGACATCGTCGCCTCGATCGCACTCGGTGCGAAGTTCACGCTCATCGGCCGCGCCTACCTGTACGGCCTGATGGCCGGCGGACGCCAGGGCGTCGACCGCACCATCGCGATCCTGCGCAGCGAGATCGAGCGCACGATGAAGCTCCTCGGCGTCTCGTCCATCGCGGAGCTCGAGCCGCGCCATGTCACGCAGCTGCAGCGCCTCGTCCCGGTCGCGGTGTCGGCCCCCGCCGCCGAGGCGGCCGTCGCCGCCGCACCGCGCCCGCGCGCGGCTCGTG
>NZ_JBDGJU010000060.1:0-13251 GCF_057656735.1 Microbacterium sp. Soil_C_42 | reverse complement strand
CCCCACGCCGGCTCCGGGCGACGCCGGCGCGTCGGCCGGAGCCTCCGGGCGCGTGGGCCCAGCGGCAGCATCCCGCCCTGGGAAGGCCCCGGCGGCGAAGAGCGCCGGGCCGCGCGCCAAAGCCTGAGCTTCGGACGGCTGCTCGCCTGTCACGATGTGCCGCTCGCCGCGGCAGGTTGCGACAGGCGAGCAGTCTCGTCAGCGGGGATTTTCCTCACCTGTCGCGACGTGCCGGCACGAGCCGCATGTGGTGACGGGCGAGCGGATGGCGCGTCAGACGCGGACGGGAAGCGTGGGGATCAGCTGCTCGAGGTAGGCCACGGTGTCTTCCCAGCCGTCGACCGCATGGCAGCGCACACCCATCGCGAGAACGGGGTAGTCGTTGCCGTCGGGGTCGAGGCGGTCGCCGACGAAGAGCATGTCGTCGAGGGAGATGCCGGTCTGCTCGGCGAGCTGACGCATGCCGTAGGCCTTGTCGATGCCCTGCTCGGTGATGTCGACCGAGGTCGAGCCGCCGGAGCGCACCTCGAGATCGGGCAGCAGCGCCGCGACGGCGGCACGCAGGCTGTTCTTCTTCTCGCCGGTGGGATCCCATGCGGTCTTCGCGGGGACGGGGGCCTTCTGGCCGAGCGCCGAGAAGGTGATCTGAGACCCGCGATCCTCGAGGATGTCGCCCCACGTCTCGGATTCCCACAGCCCCAGGCGGCGAGCCTCACCCTCGACGGCGGCGAGTGCTCGGGACTTCTGATCGTCCGTGAGCGAGCGCTTGTAGACGGTGACGACCTCGTCCTCGGTGAGACGGTAGTACTGCGTGCCGCAGGTGGGGAGGAGGTGCAGACGCGCCAGAGTGTCGGCGGAGGCGTCCGGAAGGCGGTCGACGACCTGCGTCGTGAACTGCAGAAGCTGACCGCCGGAGATGATCGCCACCTCGACGCGCTCCGCCAGCGCGATCAGCAGTTCGCCGATGCGGGGGTCGATCTGGCTCTTCGAAGGAGCGAGCGTGTCGTCGAGATCGAAGGCCACGAGGAGGGGCGGGATGCTGTGGTCCATGACGTCCGTCCTTTCATGCAAGAGGCTCCGCCTTCCGGCGGAGCCTCTCCGTGGTCGGGGTGACAGGATTTGAACCTGCGGCCTCTTCGTCCCGAACGAAGCGCGCTACCAAGCTGCGCCACACCCCGTTTTGCAACCCTCCGAGTCTAACCGATCGTCAGGGGTGCTGCTGACCACGGCCGCCTCGAGCTGACGATCGCGGCGCCGAGGCTGAGCAGAGCGATGGCGATCGCGGCGGGCCCGCGGAGGGAGGCGGCATCCGTGCCGGTGGCTGCCAGCTCCGGCAGAGGCGCGTCTTCCGGAGCCGGAGGCGCTTCGGCGGCGGGAGGGGGAATGGGTGTCGGCGTCGTCGGGGGCGGGGCGATCACGGCGACCTGCGAGGGCTCGCCGAACCGTTCGGTCCAGGCGAAATCAGCGCCGATGTGGGCGACGACGGCGGGGATCTGGTCGGCCGCACGCAGGCTCCACACGGCGGTGTAGAACCCCGACGTGGTCATCTCCCACGAGGAGCTGACTGTGTACGTGCCGGCCGGGCCTGTCGCGGAGTCGGTCGTGAGCTGCAGCGTTCCCACGATGGCGTCGTCGCCCGGGATCGTCGACCCGGGGACGGGCTCGGTGTCGGTGCGGTAGACGATGGCGCTCGCGGTCACCGGCAGGTAGGAGCCGTCGTCGGCGCGCGGCCACGCGCCCTCGGTCGCGGTGAAGGTGACCTCGTCCACGTACGGGCCGCCCGCTGCGTCGCGCGCCGTGACCTGCGTCGAGATGGCCGGGGCGAACGGCGGGATGCGCGGGGCGGCGTCGGCCCCGGACACGTCGAACTGAACATGCCCCGCGGGTCCGGCCGTCTCCTGGCCGCCCGGCGTCGTGAAGTGTCGCACCGCGGCGGCCAGGCCGGCGTCGAAGCGACCCGTTCCGCTCACGGTATAGGGACGGCCTTCGGCCGGCGGCACGGTGCGGATGGCGTACGTCGACCCCGATGCCGCGTTCTCGAGCGTCGGCGAACCCGACTCCGCGAAGACCGCGTTCGTCAGGGTGATCGTGCCCGTCGCTGCGGCGGTCGTGTCGACCCGGACGGCACCGTTGCGGTGGTCGGCGGCATCCGTCGTGAACACGAGGTTTCCGCTGGCGGTCGAGGGGCCCGCCGCAGCACGTGTGGCTTCGTCGTAGTACGCCACGGCACGCTCCTGGACGGCCCGGTCGTGCTGCGGGGACAGCGCGGACATCGTCCAGTGGATGGCGCCGGCGAGCGAGTCCCCACGGTAGCCGAAGGCATGCAGCGTCTCTTCGCGGTTCGCGATGGCCTTGACCGCCCACGCCACGGCGGCGGCCTGGACGGGGTCGCCGGTCTGTCCGTACGTGGTCACGAGAAGATTGATTCCGGCGAGCTGCTGCGGCGACAGCCCGGCGGCCGACCCGCTGACTCCGTGGTCGGTGGTCTGGCCGGTCGGCGCGGGCGCTCCGGGGGTGATGCAGTACGTGTGCACGCCGTCGACCAGCATCGAGCCGTGCCACCCGTAGGCGGAGACCGGAGCCCACGTTCCGAATCCGGTGCCGCGCTCGGCGGCGTCGGCGCGGGACGGCACGAGGAAGGTGATCACGATCACGATCGCGGTGGTGATGAGGAACACGGCAGACGTGCGTCGACCGACAGCAAGTCGGATGGGCGCTGCCGTGTCGTCGGTCGCAGACCCGCTCATTCGGCGCCTCCGCTGACGGGTACGAACGGCATATGCCGCCCGAATCCGCGGGTTCGTTGATCGTCGCGGTGATCGGCACCGTCTGTCGTGTCGGGGACGAAAGGAGCCGACACGACCCCGATGACCAGGGCGATCACGAGCGCAAGCAGTCGCAGTCGCACGGGCAGGCCGATGCCGTGAACGATCGTCGCGGCGACGAGCGTGTTCCGGATGGGGGGATCAGCGGGTCGTGTGGAACGCGGAGCAGCCATGTATCGAGGATCGGCGCCTCGGACAGGTGGTGGCGGCCGCGGGTGGCGAACTGTGGACGGCCCGCCGCCATGCGGGCCTGGGGAGGAACCCGCGGAGCTGCGCTACGCGCGCGGAACGAGGGTCAGGAGTGAGGCCTCGGGGCGGCAGGCGAAGCGCACCGGCGCGTAGATCGAGTGGCCGAGTCCTGCGCTCACGTTGAGCGGCACCGAGCGACCGCCGTGCTTCCACGCGCTCAGCCCGCGGGCCTGACGAAGCGGGATGTCGCAGTTGGCGACGAGGGCGCCGACGCCGGGGATGCGGACCTGGCCACCGTGCGTGTGGCCGCCGAAGATCGCGTCGGCCCTCAGATCGACGAAGTCGTCGAGCACACGGCGATAGGGGGCGTGGGTCACGCCGATCGAGAGGTCGGCCGACTGCTCGGCGCGGAGCGTGGACAGTGGCTCGGGAAGCTCGTCGAGACGGTCCCAATGGCGGTGCGCGTCGCTCACGCCGAAGGCGGCGATGCGCAGACCGCCGACATCCAACGATCCGACCTTGTTGTTGAGATCCAGCCAGCCGAGCTCGCGGGTGAGGTAATCGTCCAGCGCGTCGGTATCAAGTGGCTCGGCGGTGTGCTTCACCTTCGACGGACCGGTGAAGTACCGGAACGGGTTGCGAGGAGACGGGGCGGCGTGGTCGTTCGAGCCGTGCACGAAGACGCCCGGGACGCCGCGCAGGGGGTCGTACGCGCGGCGGAGCCCGCGGAGACCGTCGAAGTGGCCCATGTTGTCACCGGTGTTGACGATCAGGTCGGGCTGGAGGTCCGCGAGCCCCGCGATCCATTCCTGCTTGCGGCGCTGCCAGGGCGCCATGTGCGCGTCCGACAGGTGCAGCACCCGGATGGGCGTGGCTCCTGCGGGAAGCACGGGGACCTCATGGAAGCGGACCGTGAAGAGGTAGCGCTCGATGCCGACGCCCCAGACCACGGCGCCCGCGCCGACCGCCCCCACCGTGCCGAGCACGGTGAGGGCGGTGCGCGTTGCTGAGGACGGCACTAGCCGTTGCCGCCGCCGTTGTTGCCGCCGCCGCGTCCACCGCCGCCTCCGCCGCAGACCGCTGCGGCATAGTCGACGGTGATCGACGCGTTGCGGTTCACCACCGAGCCCGCGCCCGGGTTCGTCGCGCCGGACTTGGTCTGCGCACCCAGGCTGGCATCGGCGGTGCAGGTGCCGTCGCCGACGTTGCCGAAGCCCGCGCTGCGCAGCGCCTTCTTCGCATCATCGAGCGAGCGGCCCGACACATCGGGCACCGCGATGCCCTCCCCGTTGCTCGGGTTGATCGTGACGGTGCTGCCGCCTGCGACCTTCCCGGCGCCCGGGTTCTGCGCCGCCACAATGCCGGCCGGCTGATCGGAGTCGACGGGGCCGCCGACCTCGACGGCGAAGCCCGCGTCGGTCAGGATCTTGGTCGCTTCGTCGACCGACTTGCCCACGACGTTCGGGAGGTCGGTGAGGACCTGCTTGGTGAGATCCGCATCCGGCTTCGGGAACTGGTCGCCCCCGTACGCATCGTTTGCGGCGCTTTGCACCGATCGCGTGATGTTGTAACGGATGTCAGACAGCTTGCGTCCGTTGTGCCACGTCTTGAAGATGTCGCCGCCACCGTTGACATTGCCGGCCCACGTTGCCGTGGCGACCTTGGTGCTCGAGGTCACGAGCCATGACTGGATCGACTCGTGGGTTCCGGTCTTGCCGATGAGCGGAACACCGTCGCGCGGGTTTCCGCCCGCTCCGGTGCCGCCGTTCATGACTCCCTGCAGTGCGTACGCGGCGGTGGCGGCGACGCGCGGCTCGATCACCGGGTTGCACGCGCGCTGCGGCTTGGGAAGCTCGTTGCCGTCCGCGTCGGTCACACGGTCGATCACCTGAGGCTGGCAGTACACGCCGTTGTTGGCGACGGTTGCGTAGGCCTCCGCCATGGCAAGGGGCGACACGGGCGTGACTCCGATTACTCCTGTGAGCGTCTTCAACTCGACCGGCTCGTTGTCGAACGTATCGATGACTCCCATCTTTGTCGCGACATTGCCGATGTCGCAGAGATTCAGCTTCTCTGCCATGGCGAAGTAGCCGGTGTTGAGCGAGTCCCGTGTGAACTGCATGGGGTTGCCTACGTACCCACGCTGCTTGTTGAAGTTGTTGACGACCGTGTTCGTCGTATTGACCCAGTCGGGTCCGCAGGTCTTCATCCGCTTGAACACACGCGTTCCACCGTTCAGCGTCTCGTTGACGGAGTGGCCCTTCTCGAGCCAGTCGAGGAGCGTGAAGAGCTTGAAGGTAGAACCGGCGTTGAAGCCTGACGAGTCGCCGAACGTCTTATCGCCGGCGTAGACCTGGGCCGAGTAGTTCCAGTCCTCGGCGTTCGCGGCGTCCTCGCTGAAGATCGTGTTCTGCGCCATCGCGAGGACTCGTCCGGTTGTCGCCTCGACGCTCACCGTGGCCGATCCGAAGCGGCCCGGCGCATAGTCCGGGGAGGTCGGCATGGTGGCACTGGTCGGCGCGTTCTCGGCCATCGCCTGCTCAGCTGGGGCCTGCACGCGCGGGTCGAGAGTGGTGTAGACGTTCAGCCCACCGCGCTGGAGCGTGTCGCGCCGCGCGTCGGGGGTTTCGCCGAAGGCGGCGTCGTTGAGGATCACGTACTTGACGTACTGGCAGAAGTACGCCGCGCCGCCTGCATTGGCGCAGCCGGTCTTCGGCTCGACGATGTCAGGTGTGATGGGCCATGCGGCGGCCTCGACGTACTGCTCGCGGGTGATCTTGCCGTCGTCCAGCATGCGGCTCAGCACGTAGAGCTGGCGCACCTTGGTCGAGGTGTAGCCGTCCGCCGCGGCGAGCTTCTGCTCCTCGGTGATCTCTCCCGACGCCACCAGGGCGTCGAGCACGCCGAGCTTGGCGCCCTCGTCTATGACGCCGTCCGGCGCCTTGTTGAAGGTCGCGCCGTCCGAGCCGAAGATCGATCCGCCTGGCCTGTCGATGCGGTAGTTGTTCGGGTTCTGCACCATTCCGGCGAGCGTCGCCGCCTGCGCGACGGTGAGGTTCGCCGCAGTGGTGTTGAAGTAGTGGCGCGCCGCGGCCTCGATGCCGTAGGTGATGCCGCCGAAGTTCGCGATGTTCATGTACCCGAGCAGGATGTCGTTCTTCGAGTACTTCTGCTCGAGCGCAATGGCGTAGCGCATCTCCTGCAGCTTGCGGCTGTAGCCCTCGCTGCCCTCGGCCGTGGTCGCGTCGACCCAGCACTGGCGAAGCGCCTGCTCGCTGGTGAGCTTGACCTTGTCCAGGCCGGTCGCCTCGTCGAGGACGCGATTGCCGTCCTTGTCGGTCTCGTAGACCGTCTCGGCGTTCTGCTCGCACTTCTGGATCAGCACGTTCTTGACGTACTGCTGGCTGACTGACGAACCACCCTGGGTCTCGCCGCCGCCCTGGGCGTTCGACAGGAGCGCGCGCGTCGTTCCGATGAGGTCGATGCCGCCGTGCTGGTAGTAGCGCGGGTCCTCGCTGGACAGGAGCGCGTCGTACATGACCGGATTGATCTGGTCGAAGTTGACAGGGGTGCGGTCCTGCTCCAGGAACTGCGTCATCAACTGCGGCTGCCCCGTCGCGGGGTCGGTGTAGTAGAAGTTGCTCGGGAGCATGAGCTTGTCGATCTCGAGGACGCTCGGGAGATTGTCGAACATCGTGATCGCGCGCTCGGCCGCGGTGCTCGTGAGCGCGACCGCGGGGGTGACGGTCGCCGCAATGAGGACACCGGCTGCGGCACTGAGGCCGACGAGCCCGGCGAGTCCGCCGAGCACACCGGTGGCCGTGCGTTTGGTATCAGGCATAGGGTTGATCGTAAGGGAGATACCTGGGCGATCCATCAAGGACGCACAGCTGACCGGGGTGTTTCCCAGCCTTCACCAGCCGTCCCTTCCCCCTACTCGAGGAGTCGCGATGACGACGTGGGAGTACCTCACCACGCCCCTTCTGATCCACAACACCGCAGCGATCCTCAACAACTGGGGCAAGCAGGGCTGGGAGCTCGTGCAGGTCGTGCAGGGCCCCGAAGGCGGTCTGGTGGCCTACTTCAAGCGCCCGTCCGGCGGCGGTCAGCAGAACGCGGGACTGGATGCTGCGGCCCAGGCCGCGAAGCAGTTCGAGGAGGCGTGAGCATGAGTGTGAGCGCCCGCCTCGCCGAGCTCGGCATCGACCTTCCCGACGTCGTGCCGCCGGTCGCCGCCTATGTGCCCGCGAAGGCGCACGGCGACCTCGTCTACACGGCCGGCCAGCTGCCGATGATCGCAGGCTCCCTGCCGGCGACGGGCAAGGTCGGCGAGGGCCAGGGCCTCGTGCCCGCCTCCGATGCGAAGGGCTACGCGCGCCAGAGCGCGCTCAATGCCATCGCCGCCGCCGCGGCCGCCGTCGGCGGGGTGGACCGCCTCACGGGCGTCCTCAAGGTCACCGGGTTCGTGGCATCCGTTCCCGAGTTCACCGGCCAGCCCGGCGTCATCAACGGCGCGAGCGAGCTGCTGGGCGAGGTCTTCGGCGACGCCGGCAGGCACGCCCGTTCGGCCGTCGGCGTGCCGGTGCTGCCACTGGACGCCCCGGTCGAGGTCGAGGTCGTCTTCTCCTACGCCTGACGGTCTCTCCGCTCGTTGAGCGAGCGAAGCGAGTCGAAACGCCCCTGACCTTGCGCAAGGTCAGGGGCGTTTCGACTTCGGGCGCCAGAGTGCCCTTCGCTCAACGAGCGGGGGACTTCGCTACTTGACCTGCGCGGAGATCACCGACATGACCGCCGTGTCGGCGAGGGTGGTCGTATCGCCGACCTCTCGGCCCTCGGCGACGTCGCGCAGCAGGCGACGCATGATCTTGCCGGAGCGGGTCTTGGGCAGCTCGCCCACGATGTAGACGTCGCGAGGACGGGCGATCGGGCCGATCTGCTCGCCGACCCACAGGCGCAGGTTCTGCGCCAGCCCGTCGGGGGAGTGCGCGTCGAGGTAGGACTGCTTGATGATGACGAACGCGACGACCGCCTGCCCGGTGGTCTCGTCGGAGGCGCCGACGACGGCCGCCTCGGCGACGGCCTCGTTTCCGACCAGGGCCGACTCGATCTCGGTGGTCGACAGGCGGTGACCCGATACGTTCATGACGTCGTCGACACGCCCCAGCAGCCACACGTCGCCGTCGTCGTCGAGGCGCGCGCCGTCGCCCGCGAAGTAATAGCCCTGCTTCTGGAACTTCTCCCAGTAGGTCTCGACGAAGCGCTCCGGGTCGCCCCAGATGCCGCGGAGCATCGACGGCCACGGGTCCGTGACGACGAGGAGCCCGCCGTTGCCGTTGCCGACGTGCGTGCCGTCCTCGTCGACGACGTCGATCGAGATGCCGGGGAGGGGCACCTGCGCCGAGCCGGGCTTGGTCTCGGTGACGCCCGGCAGCGCCGAGACCATGATCGAGCCGGTCTCGGTCTGCCACCACGTGTCGACGATCGGCGCGGTCTTGCCGCCGATGATCTTGCGGTACCACATCCACGCCTCGGGGTTGATGGGCTCGCCCACCGACCCGAGGAGGCGCAGCGATGACAGGTCGAACTGCTTCGGGATCGCACGGCCGAGCTTCATGAACGAGCGGATCGCGGTGGGCGCCGTGTACAGCACCGTGACCCCGTACTTCTGCACGATCTCCCACCAGCGGCCGGGGTGGGGGGCATCCGGCGTGCCCTCGTAGAGCACCTGCGTCGCGCCGTTCGCGAGCGGGCCGTATGTGACGTAGCTGTGCCCGGTGATCCACCCGATGTCGGCCGTGCACCAGTAGACGTCGGTCTCGGGGTGGAGGTCGTGCACGACCTTGTTGGTGAACGCGGACTGCGTGAGGTAGCCGCCGGACGTGTGGAGGATGCCCTTGGGCTTTCCGGTCGTGCCCGACGTGTAGAGGATGAACAGCGGGTTCTCGGCGGGGAAGGCGTGCGCCTCGTGCTCGGCCGAGGCCTGCGGAACGACCTCGTGCCACCAGAGGTCGCGGCCGTCGTTCCAGTCCACCTCGTTTTCGCCGCGCTTGACGACGAGCACGTGCTCGACGGACTCCTGCACCCCTGCGCCGCGGTCGGCGAGGGCGAGGTCCACGGCGGGCTTCAGCGGCGAGACCTTGCCCTTGCGGTAACCGCCGTCGGCGGTGATCACGAGTTTCGCGCCGGCATCGTCGATGCGGGAGCGCAGGCTGTCGGCCGAGAACCCGCCGAACACGACGGAGTGGATGGCGCCGATGCGTGCGACCGCGAGCATCGAGGCGACGGCCTCGGGGATCATCGGCAGGTAGATCGCCACGCGGTCCCCCTGGCCGATGCCGAGTCCCTCGAGAACGTTGGCGAGGCGCTTGACCTCGTCGGTGAGCTCGGCGTAGGTGACACGGCGCTCGTCGCCAGGCTCACCCTCCCAGAGCAGCGCCACCCGGTCGCCGTTGCCGGCCTCGACGTGACGGTCGAGGCAGTTGTAGGCGACGTTCAGCTCGCCGTCGGCGAACCACTGTGCGAACGGCGGGTTCGACCAGTCGAGCACTTCGGTGAACGGCTTGTGCCAGTGGAGGTCGCGGGCCTGGTCGGCCCAGAATCCGAGGCGGTCGGCCTTCGCCGCTTCATACAGCTCCGCCGTCGCGATGGCGTTGTCGGCGAACTCGGCGGTGGGCGCGAAGCGCCGGTCCTCGTTCAGCAGGTGGTCGATCTGACTGCTGGCTTGCGTGACAGGGGTCTGTTCGCTCATGGGAGCGCGCTCCTTTGCGGGCTGGGTCGAGGCCGAGGGGTGTCGGCGACTCTGCCAGGAAATGTACCCACCACCGCCGGAACCGACTACCCCCGATAGTAGGTGGCCCCGCATACATCGATCCCGACCGATATATCAGTGAGAATCCTCTCCTTTTCGTTTTGTCAGGACCCCTACCTCGCCTATGCTGACCGTTGGCCGAACATCGATTCTGGCATTGCGGCTCCCGACGTCACCCCCCGAATTCGGGGCCGCGCTTGGCGGCATCCCATTCCCCCCATGGGATGCCGCCTCTCCTCATTGGGAGCGGTCTCTCGATTCGTCGGCTCCTCCCCAACCCGTGGCGTCGCGCGGCTCTCCACGGATGACCGGTCGTGTACGCCGGGGTGGGACACCGCCTTCGTAGCGTCGGAGCATGTCCGCACCGTTCGTCGTCCGTCCTCGTTCCGGGCCTGCGGGCGCGCCCGCTGCGAAGGACCGATGGGATGCTGCGGCCCGACCCGTGTCCTCCGCCCCGACGATGTTCGTGGCCACGGCTGAGACGGCGCCACGCATCGCGGCGCCTGCGCGTAAGCCGGCTCCGCCGGGCGCCGCCGCGGCATGGGTGCCGCGGCGTGCCGACACGGCCGGAGTTCCGGGTGGCGAACCGGCGCACGTGTGCGCGCCCCCGCCTCCGCGGGCACCGGCCGAGCGGCATCCGGTCCTCGCACCCTTCGCCGCCTATCTCGACGACCCGGACATCACGGATCTCTTCGTCAACGGAGCGGCGGGCCTGTTCGTCGATCGCGGAGCCGGGGTGGAGGCGGCACGCGAATGGCGCGCCACGGAAGAAGAGGTGCGAGAGCTCGCCGTCGCGCTCATCGGTCTGGGAGGGAGGCATATCGACGACGCGTCGCCGTGCGTGGATGTGCGCTTGGAGGACGGCATCCGCGTGCATGCCGTGCTGCCGCCGATCGCCCCCGAGGGCACGGTCCTGTCGATCCGCGTGCCGCGCCTGGGCGCCGCGACCCTCGACGAGCTCCAGCAGACCGGGATGTTCGACGAGGCAGTCCGCGACCGCCTGCGGGAGGCGATCGCCAGGCGCACGAATCTCCTGGTCTCGGGCGCCGCCGGAGCCGGCAAGACCACGCTGCTCGCGGCGCTTCTCGCGGAGGCGCCTGCGCAGGAGCGCATCGTGACGATCGAGGATGTCGCGGAACTGCGCATCGCACACCCGCACCACGTGCGCCTCGAGGCGCGTCAGCCCAACATCGAGGGCACCGGCGGAGTCGGGCTCGCTCGCCTGGTGCGTGAGGCCCTGCGGATGCGCCCCGACCGTCTCGTCGTCGGGGAGTGCCGCGGCGACGAGGTGAGGGAGCTGCTGTCGGCGCTGAACACCGGTCATGACGGCGGAGCCGGCACGGTGCACGCGAACGGACTCCACGACGTGCCGGCACGCCTCGAGGCTCTCGGGGCGCCCGCAGGGCTCGACGACCGCTCGCTCGCGCGCCAGGCGGCCAGCGCGATCGGACTGGTCGTGCACGTGGAGCGGGACCCGGATGGCTCGCGACGCATCGCCGGAGTCGGTCGCCCCGTCGTCGACGGCAACGGGCGTCTTGCCATCGAGGAGGAGAGATGGGGGCGGCGGTGACGCAGGCGGCGGGTGCGAAGGGCGCACGGGCAGCCTCCGCGGCGGCGGTGTCGCCTCGAGCCCTGGTGCTGTCCGGTTTTCGCGCGTCCACCCGGCCCTCGACGTCGTCGGCCGACATCGCGGAGACCGTGCTGCGGCTGGCGGTGCTGCTGCAGGCCGGGGTCGCGCCCGCCCGCGCCTGGGAGCATCTCGCTCGCGCCGGCGACCCGGCGGCACGGCACGTCTCCTCGGCGATCGACCGAGGGATGCCGCTGCACGAGGCGATCGCCACCGTGGGCACCGGCGCGTGGCGGGAGGTCGGCGTCGCGTGCCAGGTCGCGCTCGTCGTGGGGGCACCGCTCGCCGAGTGCCTGCGCGGGCTCGCCGCCGCGCTGCGCGACGCGCAGGAGGCGGCCGACGAGGTGCGGGTCACCCTCGCCGAGCCCGCGGGCACGGCCCGGCTCATGAGCTGGCTTCCGCTCGTCGCCGTGGGATTGGGTGCCGCGCTCGGCTTCGACACCTTCGGCACCCTGTTCGCGAACCCTCTGGGGCTGGCATGCCTCGGCGCCGGTGCGGTGCTCATCCTCGCCGCGCACCGATGGACGAAGCGGCTCGTGCGCATTGCGGCGAGCCCGGACCGCGCGCCCGGTCTCGACGCCGAGCTGATGGCGATCGCGCTCAGCGGCGGGGTGTCCATCGACCGCGCGCGGGCGGTCGTCCGGGACGCACGTCGAGTCGGAACCATGGGCGAGAGCACCGATCCGGGCGGCGAGTCCGGGACGGCCGCGGCGAACCCGGAAGGAGACGCGCCGGGCGGATCCGATGACGTCGACGCCGTGCTCACGCTGTCGCGGACAGCGGGCGTACCGGCCGTCGAACTGCTGCGGGCTTCCGCCGCGCACGCCCGGCATCGCGCCCGTGTCGAGGCCCGGCTTCGTGCCGCGCGCCTCTCCTCGCGGCTGCTCATCCCCCTGGGCGTGTGCACACTGCCCGCATTCCTCCTCCTCGGGGTCGCGCCCATGCTGCTCAGTGTCATGTCGACGATGTCGGTCTCGCTGTGACGGTCCGTCCCCGATCCCGCGATGCTGCGCCGCGTCGTCGCGCCCAGACCGTGCCCGCACCCACCAATCAATCCATCGAACGGAGAACCCATGTCCCTGTCCCGAACCGACCTCGTCGTGCCCCGTCTCACGCGTCGCCGCGCCGAACGCCTGTTCGCACCGCGCGACGTCGGCCGCACGTGGGAGGGCGATACCGGCGCCGCGACCGCCGAGTACGCCATCGCGACGATGGCAGCGGTCGCCTTCGCCGGCCTCCTCGTCGTCATCATGCGCTCGGATGAGGTGCGCACCATCCTCACCGACCTCGTGCGACGCGCGCTCACGGTGGCGTGATGCGGCCGCGGCTGGGCGACGATCGCGGTGCGGTCGTCGCCGAGTTCGCGGTCGCCCTCCCCGCCGTCGCGCTCGTCCTGCTCGCCGGGGTCGGGATCCTCGCGGGAGCTTCGCGGCAGGTGCGGCTGCAGGACGCGGTGGCGGATGCTGCGCGCCTGAGCGCCCGCGGCGAGTCCGAGCAGCGCGTGCGCGACGCCGTCGCGGCGACGGTGGCGGAGGCATCCGTCGACATCACCGCTCAGGGGGATCTCGTGTGCGTCGAGGCATCCGCTCCGGCGCTGTTCGGAGTGCGGGTGACGGCGGCCGGATGCGCGTTGGCGGGCGGCCTGTGAACGCGCCCCACGACGCCGTCGCGCCGGCGCGCGGGACGGGCTGATGGCGGGGACGATGGCGGCGGTCGGGATCGTCGGTGCGGCCGCGATCCTCGCGGCGGCGCTCGCCGGCGCCGGTGCGGCGGCGGTCGCGAGTCAGCGACTGGCTTCGGCG
>NZ_JBDGJU010000059.1:0-15534 GCF_057656735.1 Microbacterium sp. Soil_C_42 | reverse complement strand
CCATCGCACGATGGCTCACCAACGTCTACGACACTGGCGACCCCGCCGGAAACCCCACCACCACAGGGGACGTCACCCGTGGGCGGCAGACACAGCGGAAGGGACGGATGCCCCGGGCCGAGGCATCCGTCGCCGGAAATCTCAGTTCAGCGCAGAGGTGAGGCGCATGAGGCCGTCGAGGAAGGTGGCCTTGGCGGGCTCGCGGCGCCACTGGTCGAGCGTGAGCTCGCGGCCGGCGTCGCGGTAGGCCTGCTCGACCTCGCGCATGCCGGCGACGAAGGACTTGCCCCGCACCATGAGGGAGACCTCGCTGTTGAGGCTGAACGAGCGGATGTCCATGTTGCTCGAGCCGATGACGGCGATGTCGTCGTCGATCGAGAAGTGCTTCGAGTGCAGGATGAACGGCTCCGGGTACAGGAAGATGCGCACGCCCGCCTCGAGCAGCACCTGGTAGTACGACCGCTGCGCGTGCCACACCATGAACTGGTCGCCGATCTCGGAGACGAACAGCTGCACCTCGAGGCCGCGCTGGCAGGCGCTCGTGATCGCGTAGACCATCGCCTCGTCGGGCACGAAGTACGGGCTCGTGAGGATGACCTTCTCGGTCGCCCCGTAGATCAGCGACAGGAACAGGCGCAGGTTGTTCTCGGTGTCGTAGCCCGGTCCGCTGGGCACGACCTGGCACTGCAGCGCGTCGGGGGCGGTCGACACCGGCAGCTGCGCCGGCGGCACCTGGGCCGTCTGCGACAGGTCCTCGCCGGTCTCGATGAGCCAGTCCGACAGGAAGACGGTGTTGACGGATGCGACGACCGGGCCGGTCAGCCGCGTCATGAGCTCCTGCCACATGAGGCCGCGCTTGATGTTCTTCGGCGAGTCGTAGTGCCGGGCGATGAGGTTCTGCGAACCCATGAACGCGACGCGTCCGTCGACCACGACGATCTTGCGGTGGTTGCGCAGGTCGGGGCGCTGGTACTTGCCCTTGAAGGGCTCGACCGGGAGCATCCACGCCCACTTCACGCCGATCCGGTCGAGCTCGGCCAGCATCTTGTCGCTGCCGGCCACCTTCTTCGTCGCGACGTAGTCGGCGAGGAGGCGCACCGTGACGCCGCGGGCGACGGCGCGCTCCATCGCGGCGAAGAATCCGCGGGTGGTGTCGTCCCATCCGACGATGAAGAACTCGATGTGGACGAAGTCCTTCGCGGTGTCGACCTCTGCGGCCATCGCGTCGATCGACTCCTGGTAGTGCGGCAGGAGCGTCGCCTCGTTGCCATCCGAGGCGGGAAGCGCGGTCAGGTTCTGGTTCTGCTGCACCACGCGCTGGAACCACCGCGGCCACGAGGCATCCGTCCCGTCCAGCGCGTTCGCGGTCACTCTGCCGCGGATGATCTCGTCGATGCGCGCCTGCTCGGAACGTCGCTTCGCCGGCAGGCGGAAGTTGCCGATGACGAGGTAGAGCACCACGCCGATGCCCGGCAGGGCGACGATGAGCAGGATCCACGCCATCGCCGCCGTGGGCTTGCGCCCGCGCGGGATGACGATGAGCGCGGTGATGACGATCGCGGCGTGCACGAGCGCGGCGAGCGACCAGGTCAAGTTGGCGAAGAAACCGGAGTCCACGGGGTAAGTGTGGCATCGCCGGGGTCCGGGACGCCGCGTTCACAGCGCGTGATCTCGCGGCGCGTCGCACTGCCGCGGCGCGCGACCCCCGGAGCCTCGCTGCTCACCTGGCACGACGTGCTGCCCGACACGACCCGTTGCGACAGGTGAGCAGCGGACCGGGTCAGAAGGAGCCGATGCCCTTGCCGATGAGCGTGACGCCGATCACCAGCAGCAGTACGGCCATGATCACCGCGTTCTCCTTGCCCAGCCACACGCGCAGCGCGTCGAGCGGGCCGCGGAGCTTCTCGGCGGCGACGAGGTAGCCGATCACCGGAACGAGGACGGTGGATGCTGCGATCAGCGTGAACACCACGATCACGAGCACGATGGACCCGGCGTCGAGTGCCGCCGACCCGATGTCGACACCGGCCGCGGCGGCCAGGAGGAGGTTCTTGGGGTTGATCGCCGACAGCAGGAAGCCGAGGCCGAGCGCGCCGGGGAAGGTGACCTTGTCGATCGCCTGCATCCACTTCGGCATCTTGGGCTCCTCGCCCGCCTGGGGCCGCCCACGCCATTGGCGCAACGCGAGCAGGAGCAGGCCCAGGCCGAGGATCAGCTGGATCACGCCCTGGATCGGCTTCGAGGCATCCGCGTCCTGCTCGGGGAGGATCGACGACAGCAGCGTGAACACGGTCACCGCGACCACGATGCCCAGCACCCAGCCGAGCAGGAACCCGACGCTCGTGACCCGCGCCTTCGGCGACAGGAGCATGAGGATCGCCGCGATGACCGGGATGGGGCTGATCGCCACACCGAGGGCGAGCGGAAGGATCTCTCCGATGACGGCGCCCATGGGCGTCCTCCTGAGGGTTGTCGAGCGATACCGGCCTGGCTAACGTATCGGCGGCTGGCCGTCAGACGCCGTTGATCCGGTCGCGCCGCTCCCGGAAGCGGCCCTGGTGCGACCCGTGCTGCGGCGCGAGCTGCACGCCGATCGGCAGCGGACGATGGTCACCGGGATGCCTCGACGAAGTCACGTCGAGCAGCCTCTCAGTTCTTCGGCTCGATGCGGAGCACGTCGGGCGACTCGCCGACCGTCAGATCGTCGACGACGCGGAGGGTGCGCGCGAGGTCGTCGACGCTGCCCATCACGGTGCCGAAGCGCTCGCGGTCGGAGCACACCGCCGTCACGGTGACGAAGTGCGTGCCGGTGTCCCACGTGTACGTGGCGAACGGAGGGGTGCGCTGGTCGGAGGGGAGCGCCATCTCGAGCTTCTCGCCGACGCCGAGGTAGGGGCTGCGGAAGCTCTCGGTGTCGTCGTACTCCATCGGCATCATGGCGCGGGCGGCACGGAGGTCGTTGGTGGCCTGCTGCACCTGCGCCATCACGACGACGAGCTCGGCGTCGGCCTTCCACACCCACACCAGCACGCGTCCCGCGGCCTTGCGCATCAGGAACGGTGCGGCCTGACTCATCGCCCAGGCGGCGAAGCCGTTCCCGGGGCGAGGCTGCCCGTTCGCGCCGCCCGGCGACTCGATCGACGTCGCGCCCGCAGGGCCGATCATCAGGCCGCCGGCCTGGTTCAGCAGCATCCGTATCGCGGTCTTGCGGTGACGGCGCCCGCGGAAGCCGAGCGATTCGGTCACGGGCACCCAGAGGTTCGGGTCGGCGTCGGCCTGCAGGCGGGGCATGGGACCAGGGTACGTGCCTCCACGGGCGCGTTCCTGGGGAGCCCCCGGAAAGCCCTCGGGTATGGTGGAGGGCGCGTGGCGCCAGCCGCTGCCGCGCGTCCCCCGCCGCACAGACAGGCCCCCAACCCGTGACCGATCCTGCGACGCCCGACGACACCCCCGCCGCCGCCGCGAGTCCTCGCGCACTGACGATCCTCTACGGCGCCGACACGTTCCTTCCGCATGTGAACGGCGCCGCCCGCTTCGCGGAGCGCCTCGCCGCCGGCATGGTCGGGCGCGGTCACGAGGTGCACGTGATGGCGCCCAGCAAGCGGCACCGCGACCACGGCACGTTCACCGAGGTCATCGAGGGCCAGCCGATGACGATGCACCGGCTGCCGTCGTGGCGCTGGTATCCGCACGACTGGCTCACGTTCGTCCTTCCGTTCCGCTCGAAGTACTACGCACGCCGCGTGCTCGACAAGGTGCAGCCCGACGTGGTGCACATCCAGTCGCACATCGTGATCGGCCGCGGTCTCACCCGCGAGGCCCGCAAGCGCGGCATCCCCGTCGTCGCGACCAACCACGTCATGGCCGAGAACGTGCTCGACTTCACCGTGCTCCCGCCGTCGTGGACGCGGTACGCGGTCAAGCTCGCGTGGGAGGACGCCGAGCGCACGTTCAAGATGACGCGCGCGGTCACGACGCCGACGCGCAAGGCCGCCGAGTTCCTCGAGCGCACGATCGACATCGACGGCGTCATCCCGGTCAGCTGCGGCATCGACGCGTCGAACTACACGGCCGACCTCACTCCCCGCGACGCCCATCGGCTGGTGTTCGTCGGCCGCCTCACGACCGAGAAGCAGATCGACGTCGTGCTGCGCGCGATCGCGAAGCTCGACCCGGCGCTCGACGTGCGCTTCGACATCGTGGGCTCGGGCGACCAGCGCCGCAACCTCGAGCAGCTCGTCGCCGAGCTCGGTCTCGGCGACCGCGTCCATTTCCACGGTCACACGACCGACGAGGAGCTGCGGGCGCTGCTCACCGACGCGAGCCTCTTCGTGATCGCGTCGATCGCCGAGCTGCAGTCGATCGCGACCATGGAGGCGATGGCCTCGGGCCTGCCGATCGTGGCCGCCGACGCGGTCGCGCTTCCCCACCTCGTCCACGACGGCGAGAACGGCTACCTTTTCCGCCCCGGCGACGTCGACGACCTCGCCGCGAAGCT
This sequence comes from Microbacterium sp. Soil_C_42, assembly GCF_057656735.1. NCBI lineage: Bacteria > Bacillati > Actinomycetota > Actinomycetes > Micrococcales > Microbacteriaceae > Microbacterium > Microbacterium sp. Soil_C_42. The sequence continues at coordinate 11,036 of NZ_JBDGJU010000059.1, read as the reverse complement.
CACGACGGTGCTGACGCAGACGCCCGAAGAGCGGGCGCGCATGCAGCAGTGCTCCCTCGAAGGCGTCAAGGTGCACGACATGAAGCGCACGCTCGACACGTTCGAGGCGCTGTACCGCGACGAGCCCCTTCCCGAGTAGGCCATCGTGCACGTCGTGATGTTCGGCGACCAGCACGCCGAGTCGCTCGGCGGGGCGCAGGTCTCGATGCGCCTGCAGCGCCGCTTCCTCGAGAAGGCCGGGCACACCGTGACGATGGTCGCGCCGGCGATGCGCGGCCCGCGGGCGCGTGCGGCGGCGGACGACTCCGCGTACGTGGACCTGCCCTCGATCCCCATCACGGTGGACCGCGAGTACTCCATGACGTGGCCGGGGCGGCGTACGGATCGGTGGTTGGATGCCGCGATGTCGGGCCGCCCGCCGGTCGACGTCGTGCACATCCAGGGGGACTTCTGGGGCGCGTTCATCGGCGTGCGGTACGCGCAGCGCCACGGCATCCCGATCGTCCACACGATGCACAACCGGCTCGACGTCGGCATCGAGGCGACCACCCCGTTCCCGAAGACCGTGCTGCGGGTGCTGAACGCGTGGCAGCGCCGCGCGCTCGGACGCCGCGTCGACGCGTCGGAGCCCGGCCGCGACGGCTGGGCGTACCTGCGGCGGTTCGGCGCCCGGGCCGCCGCGATCACCGCGCCGTCGACGCACTTCGCGCGCCGGCTCGAGGCGAACGACGTGCTGCCCGCGGCCGGCGCGCCGGCGGTCGACGTCATCTGGAACGGCATCGACGACGACGTGCTCGACGAGGTGCTGCCGCCCCGCCCCGATGACACCCTTCCCCCCAGTTCCCCTGCCGGAAGACGGGTCGGCGACGCGACACGCCGGGCTGAGGCATCCGTCTCCGGCGTGTCGTCGTCACCGGCCGGTGCTTCGGCGCTGGAGCGGAGGCCGCGGTTCGTGTGGCTGGGGCGCATGAGTCCCGAGAAGCGTCTGATGCCGTTCCTCGAGGCGCTCGCCGCGTCGGGCGTCGAGGCCGAGGTCGAGATCATCGGCGGCGGCGGTCAGCTGCGCGCCGCCCGACGCCTCGTCGAGAAGCTCCGGCCCCGCGCGACCGTGACCTTCGCGGGGCGGATGCCGTATGCCCAGACCCTGCGGCGCATCGCGGCCGCCGACGCCGTCGTGCAGACCTCGATCGGCTTCGAGACGCAGGGCATGACGATCTTCGAGGCGGCCTCGCTCGGAACGCCGTCGGTGGTGAGCGACCCGGATCTGGCGGCCGAGCTCGGCGACGGCTTCTGGGCAGTGGGGGACGGCGTGACCGCCGACCCGTCGGTCGCCGCGCTCGCGGACGCGCTGCGGGCGGCAGCATCCGATATCTCGTCCGGAACGCCGCGCGTGCCGGACCCGACCATCCGCGAGCGCTTCCGGCAGTCGTCGCGCACGGCGGCGATGGTCGAGGTCTACGACCGCGTCACCGCCTGAGCCGCCTCGCGTTGCGTTCCCGGTCTCGCGTTGCGTCCCGGGCCTCGCGTTGCGTCCCCGGCCTCGCGTTGCGTTCCCCGGTCCTCATTCGAGGACGAGAGCCGGGATGAGGAGCGAATCGCGGGATCTGCTCCTCATCCCGGCTCTCGTCCTCGATTGAGGATGCGGGCTGGGGGTGGCCGGCGCCGGTCAGGGGAGGCGGGTGCGGTCGGTGGGGAGGCGACGGTAACCGTCGCTGCGAAGGGCGGCGATCGTCGATGCGAAGGCCACCGCGGACAGGGCTGCGAGAAGAATCACCAGGAACATGGCAGAAACGCTACGCTTGCGTCAGACCTGCCACGAGTGGCAGGATGGACACGCATCGTACGAAAACTGCCACTCCCGGAGGTTCGCATGAAGACAGTGGCCTGCATCGTCACGGACGGCTTCGCGCCCTTCGAGTTCGGCGTCGCGTGCGAGGCGTTCGGCCTCGACCGGTCCGACGACGGCATCCCCAATTTCGACTTCCGCGTGGTCACGCCCGACCCCGGCGCCGTGCAGTCCAAGATGGGCTTCTCGATCAACGTCGACGCCGACCTGTCGTTCGCCTACGAGGCCGATCTCGTCGTGGTGTCCCCCGTTCCCCACCAGTACTGGGGCAACGTCGACGACCGTGTGCTCGACGTCATCCGCGCCGCGGTCGCCCGAGACGCGTGGGTGCTGAGCGTGTGCAGCGGATCGTTCGTCGTCGCGGCCTCCGGCGTGCTCGACGGCCGCCGCGCGACGACGCACTGGATGTACGCGCAGAAGATGAAGGAGATGTACCCGTCGATCGACGTCGATCCCGACGTGCTCTACGTGCAGGACGGCCGCATCATCACGAGCGCCGGCACCGCGGCCGGCCTCGACGCCTGCCTGCACCTGCTGCGCCAGGAGCTCGGCGCGGAGCTCACGAACATCATCGCCCGCCGCATGGTCGTTCCGCCGCAGCGCGACGGCGGTCAGGCGCAGTTCATCGCCAACCCGCTGCCGGCCACGACGTCGCTGTCGCTCGCGCCGGTCACCGACTGGATGCTCGACAACCTGCGGCTCGACCTCACCGTCGACCAGCTCGCCGCGAAGGCGCACATGTCGCCGCGCACGTTCGCCCGGCGCTTCAAGGCCGACCACGGTGCGACGCCTGCCGCCTGGCTCGCCCGCCAGCGCATCATCCACGCGCAGCGCCTGCTCGAGAAGACGGACCTCGGTCTCGACCGCATCGCCTACGAGAGCGGTTTCGGCTCTGCCGCCGTGCTGCGGCAGAACTTCGCGCGCGTGCTCGGCACGACGCCGACCGCGTACCGCTCGCGCTTCACCTGCCACCTCGATGAGATGACGGATGCCTCGGCCTCCGCCGAAGCGGGGGTCGAGGCATCCGTTCTCGAGTCCGTGGCGTAGGGCGTTCTCACGCCCTACGACGGGGTCAGGCCTTCTTGCCGTCGATCTCGCGGCCGTGGACGGTGAGCGCGTAGATCACGACGACGTCGATCGCGAGCAGCGCGAGCGACAGCCACGGCTGCACCGAGATGAGCGAGAGCTGGCCGATCGCGTTGATCGCGACGAGCACGATCGCGGTGACCCGCGCCCAGGTCGCGCCCAGGAGCAGGAAGACGCCGACGAGGATGAGCAGCGCACCCGCGATCAGGTGCCACCAGCCCCAGCCCTGGATGTCGATCGAGAAGAGGGCTTCCTGCCCGAGGAAGTAGGCCGTGTCAGGGCCGATGAGCGCCTGCAGGCCGTGGAACGCGTCGATGGTGCCACCGACGATCAGCACGACGGCGGCGAAGACGCCCCATCCTGCCCATCCGCTGGTGTTCACGTTGTTGTCGGTCATGGGAGATCCTTCACATTCGGCGAGATGCCGGACGTCGGCGAGAAGGGCTCGATCCGCGTCCGCCCCAGGTGCCATGCGGCACCTGGGGCACACACTAGCGAACCTGGGAGAAACCTGAGCGCATTGTCCCCCGGTGTTGCGCGCGCCGTCATGACGGGACGCACAGCGTCATAGCCGACCCGTTAGCGTGTGACCGTGGGGTTCGATCCGAGATCGTGGTTCTCCCGTAAGACGCTGCGCAAGGACGCCGTCGCGGGAGTGATCCTCGGCGTCGAAGCGGTGCCCGACGGGCTTGCGGCCGGGCTCCTCGCCGGGGTCAATCCCCTCGCCGGTCTGTACGGCTACCTCTTCGGCATGGTGGGTGCGGCCGCGCTCACGAGCAGTGCGTTCATGGCGGTGCAGGCGACCAGCGCGATGGCGCTCGTCGTCTCGGATGCCGGGCTCGAGAGCCTGCCCGATCCGGATCGCGGGCTCTTCACCCTCGCGATACTGACCGGCATCATCATGGTGATCGCGGGTCTCCTGCGCGGCGGGCGGCTGATCAGCTTCGTGCCGACGCCGGTCATGACCGGGTTCGTCACCGCGATCGGCGTCAACATCATCCTCGGCCAGCTGTCGAACTTCACCGGCTACCAGGCGGAGGGCGCCAACCGGCTGCTCAAGACCATCGATGTGCTCGTGCACATCGGGCAGTGGAACATCCCGTCCCTGGTCGTGGGTGCGATCGCCGTGCTCATCATCGTGGTGCTCCTGCCGACCCGCGTGGGCAGCATGGGGCTCGTCATCGCCGTGGTGGTGGGCTCGGTATGCGCGGTGCTGCTGAATCTGTGGGTGCCGAACTCGGTGGTGCTGCTGCACGACATCGTCGACGTGCCGCGCGGGCTGCCGGCGCCGGTGCTGCCCAGCATCGCCGACGCACCGAACCTGCTGATCCCCGCCCTGTCGCTGACGTTCATCGGCCTCGTGCAGGGCGCCGCCGTGTCCGCGGGCATCCCGACCGCCGACGGCAGGCGCGCCGACGCGAACCGCGACTTCATGGGTCAAGGACTCGGCAACGTCGTCTCGGGGCTGTTCCAGGGCATGCCGGTCGGCGGGTCGATGTCGGGCTCGTCGCTCATCGTGCAGGCGGGGGCGAAGACGCGCCTGTCGTTGTTCGTCGCGGGAGCCGTGATGGCCGTCGTCATCTTCGCCCTGGCCGACGTCGTCGCGTTCGTGGCGATGCCGGCACTCGCCGGCCTGCTCATCGTCGTGGGCTGGCGCGCCATCAAGCCGAGCCGCATCTACTCGGTGATCAAGTCGGGCCTGCTGCCGACGACGATCATGGCGGTGACGTTCGGCCTGACGCTGATCATCCCGCTGCAGTTCGCCGTGCTCGTCGGCGTGGGGCTCGGCGTCATCCTGTACGTCGCCGAGCAGTCCAACAGCGTGCGGGTGAGGGTCGTCGTGATCGCCGACGACGGCCGCATGCGCGAGGCCGATCCGCCCGCGGTCGTCCCGCCGGGCGAGGTGCTGGTGCTGCAGCCGTACGGCAGCCTCTTCTTCGCCAGCGCGCCGGTGTTCGAGCGGCAGCTGCCCGACGTCAGCCGCGAGTCGAGCGGCTCGGTCGTCATCGTGCGCCTGCGCGGCACCGACGAGATCGGCCTGTCGCACGTGGAGGTGCTGCGGCGGTTCGCGGCGGAGCTGCGCGACGCCGACTCGACGCTCAAGGTCGTGGCCACGGAGGACCGCGTCATCTCGCAGCTCGACGCCGGCGGGCTCACCGCCGACATCGGCGCCGACAACGTCTACCGCGGCACCGAATGGGTGGGCGAGGGACTGCGCCGCGCCTACGCCGACGCCCGGGCCGAGATCGACTACTAGCGTCGCGTTGCCGGGGCGGCGGCTCGCTGGTAAACTTGAGCCATGACGACTCAACTTTGTTGAAGAGTTGAGGTCCACAGATTTCAGGAGACAGATGAACGCCACGCAGCAGCCCGGGCAGGAGGACGCGCAGAGCGCCCTCGAGCAGTTCGGGATCAACCTCACCGACCGCGCCCGGCAGGGCAAGCTCGACCCCGTCATCGGGCGGGACAGCGAGATCCGGCGCGTCAGCCAGGTGCTGACCCGCCGCACCAAGAACAACCCCGTCCTCATCGGCGAGCCCGGCGTCGGCAAGACGGCCGTGGTCGAGGGCCTCGCCCAGCGCATCGTCGCGGGCGACGTCGCCGAGTCGCTCAAGAACAAGGAGCTCGTTACGCTCGACATCTCCGCCCTCGTCGCCGGCGCGATGTATCGCGGCCAGTTCGAGGAGCGCCTCAAGAGCGTGCTCAAGGAGATCACCGAGTCCGACGGCCGCATCATCACGTTCATCGACGAGCTGCACGTGCTCATGGGCGCGGGCGGCGGCGAGGGGTCGGTCGCCGCATCCAACATGCTGAAGCCGATGCTCGCCCGCGGCGAGCTGCGCCTCATCGGCGCGACCACGCTCAACGAGTACCGCGAGTTCATCGAGAAGGATGCCGCACTCGAGCGTCGCTTCCAGCAGGTCTACGTCGGCGAGCCCAGCGTCGAAGACACGGTCGCGATCCTGCGCGGGCTGAAGGGCCGCTACGAGGCCCACCACGGCGTCACCATCAACGACGGCGCGCTGGTGGCCGCAGCATCCTTGTCCCACCGCTACATCCCCAGCCGCCAGCTTCCCGACAAGGCCATCGACCTGATCGACGAGGCGATGAGCCGGCTGAAGATGGAGATCGACTCGAGCCCGCTCGAGATCGACCAGCTGCGGCGCCAGATCGACCGCATGCGGCTGGAGGAGCTCGCGCTCAAGAAGGAGAAGGACTCCGCGTCGAAGGAGCGCCTCGCCACGCTCCGCGAGCACATGACGACCGCCGAAGCGGAGCTGTCGGTGCTCGAGCAGCGCTGGCTGCGCGAGCGCGCCGGCCTCAACCGCGTGGGCGAGCTCAAGAAGCAGCTCGACCAGGCGATCATCGACCGCGATCGCGCGTTGCGCGAGGCCGACTACACGCGGGCGTCGAAGCTCGAGTACGAGACCATCAAGCGCCTCGAGGTCGAGATCGCGCAGGCCGAGCAGGCCGAGGCGGCGTCGACCGAGGAGCGCATGGTCAACGAGCAGGTCACCGACGAGGACATCGCCGCCGTCATCGCGGCGTGGACCGGCATCCCGGTCGGACGCCTGCTCCAGGGCGAGAGCGAGAAGCTGCTGCACCTCGAGTCCGAGCTCGGCAAGCGCCTGATCGGGCAGAAGGACGCCGTGAAGGCGGTATCGGATGCTGTGCGCCGCTCGCGTGCGGGCATCAGCGACCCGGGACGCCCGACGGGCTCGTTCCTCTTCCTCGGCCCGACCGGCGTCGGCAAGACCGAGCTCGCCAAGGCGCTCGCGGAGTTCCTCTTCGACGATGAGCACGCCATGGTGCGCATCGACATGTCGGAGTACGGCGAGAAGCACTCGGTCTCGCGCCTGGTCGGCGCCCCTCCCGGCTACATCGGGTACGAGCAGGGCGGCCAGCTCACCGAGGCGGTCCGCCGGCGGCCCTACTCGGTGGTGCTGCTCGACGAGGTCGAGAAGGCGCATCCCGAGGTGTTCGATGTGCTGCTGCAGGTCATGGACGACGGCCGCCTCACCGACGGACAGGGCCGCACGGTCGACTTCACGAACGTGATCCTCATCCTGACGTCGAACATCGGCTCGCCGATCCTCATCGACCCGGTGCTGTCGGCCGACGAGAAGCGCGACGCCGTCATGGCGATCGTGCGGCAGGCGTTCAAGCCCGAGTTCCTCAACCGGCTCGACGACATCGTCATGTTCGCCGCGCTCAGCCAGGACGACCTGGCGCAGATCGTCGAACTCGCCGTGTTCGCGCTGCAGCGCCGCCTCAAGGACCGTCGCCTCACGCTCGCGGTGACGCCCGACGCCCGCGCCTGGCTCGCCGAGCGCGGCTACGACCCGGTGTTCGGAGCGCGTCCGCTGCGCCGGCTCATCCAGTCCGAGATCCAGGACCGCCTCGCGATGGCCCTGCTCTCGGGCGGCGTGCGCGACGGCGACGTGGTGCGGGTCGACGTGGCTGCCGACGGCGCGTCGCTGGTGCTGACCAGCGACGGCCCGGCCGCGGCCGAGCCCCCGACGGACGACGACGAGGTGATCGAGGCCGAGCTCCTCGACGACTGACGTCTCACCCCTCGCCTCACGGCTGCGCGGGCGGCGGAGGAATGAGAGACGGATGCCTCGGCCCGCAGCGGCGGGCCGAGGCATCCGTCTCTCGAATCCGGGGCGGATCAGTCGTTCACGAGCACCGAGTCGGCGGCGGGGCGGCGCACGCGCGGGGCGTTCTCGCGGGCCTGCAGTTCTTCCGATGCGAGGCGGATGTCGCCGAGCTCGCCGACCGCCATGACGGTGACGGGGGTGAAGTCGGAGCCGAGGTCGAAGCCGGCGGCGATGGCGTCGCGGTCGAAGCCGCCCATCTGGTGCGTCGACAGCCCGTCGGCGTGGGCCTGCACGGTGAAATGCGCCGCGACCTGGCCGGTGTCGTACTGCGCCCAGCGCAACGGCTCACCGTCGCGCATGGTCTCGGCGACGAATACGACGAGCGCGGCGGCGTCGCCGGCCCAGGCGGCGTTGAAGCCGGCGAGCGAGCCGAGCACGGTCGCGTGCGCGGCCGAGCCGCGACGGGCGACGATGACGCGCCAGGCCTGCGTGTTGGCGGCGGTCGGCGTCCAGCGGGCGGCCTCGAGCGCGCTCGCGAGCGCGGCCTCGTCGATGACCGACTCGCGGTCGAAGATGCGGGTGCTCCAGCGCTCGGCGAGCACGTCGATGATCGGCGCGTCGGTCTCGGCGGTGCGGGCGGTGAGAGTGGACATGGGGCTCCTCCTCAGGGGTCGAGCGACTTCTGTCGGGACCCCGTCGGCCCAGGTCCATGCAACGGCATGGACCTGGGAACATTCCCTCCATGTCCTCCCGTGTCGTCGAGCGGGCCGTGAGAGCATCGACCCGTGCGCACCGTCCGTGCTCTGTGGGGTTCTTCGCATCCGGGGCCGACGCTCGTCGTGACCGCGCTCGCCCTCGCCCTGGGCATCGCGACGGGTCTCGAGACCTGGCGGCTGGCGCTGCTGACGGCGTCGGTCTTCGCGGGGCAGCTGTCGGTCGGCATCTCGAACGACGCCCTCGACGCGGAGCGCGATCGCGCGGTGGGGCGCGCCGACAAGCCGATCGCGCGCGGCGACGTGTCGACGCGGGTCGCATGGGGCGCCGCGCTCGGCCTGCTGGCGTCGGCTCTGCTTCTCTCCGCCCCGTTGGGATGGCGGATGCTGGCGGCTCACGCGCTCGCCCTCGGCTCGGCGTGGGCCTACAACGCGGGCCTGAAGTCGACGCCGTGGTCGATCGTGCCGTTCCTCGTGAGCTTCGGGATCTTCCCGTCACTGGCGACGCTGTCGGCGCCCGATCCCTCGTTCGCGGCGGGATGGGCGTGGATCGCCGGTGCCGCCCTGGGCGCCGCCGTGCACCTCACCAACGTGCTGCCCGACCTCGACGACGACGCGCGCACCGGCGTGCGCGGGCTCCCGCACCGGCTGGGGCCGCGGGTGGCGGCGATCGTCGCCGCGCTCGCGGTGGTCGGCGGTGCGGTCGCGGTGCTGCTCGGCGCGGCGGGGGGCGACCTCGGCGCGATCTCGCCGGTGTCGTGGATCTTCTTCGCGGCCGTCGTCGCCGTGGCCGCGGTGACGGCGTGGCGTGCGATCTCGAGACCGCCGACGCGCGCGCTGTTCCGCCTCGTGATGCTCGCGGCCCTGCTCCTGGCGGCCCAGCTCGTCGCCTCGGGCAGCGCCTTCGTCGCCTGAGGCCTCCGCCGGGGTCGAGGCATCACCTCGCGGGGTCAGGGGTGGCGCCATCCCCTCCCGGCCGGGTTTGGGGCGTGATGCCTCCGTTGGGGCGGTGTTTATCCGCCCCAACGGACGTTATGCGCCCCAAACCCACAACCGGACCCCTGCTCACCTCGGGCGGGCGGCGCATCAGGCGTCGACGTCGAACCCCATCGAGTAGGCGCGGGCGAACACGCGCGCCGACGGACCGGCGAGCATGGCTCGCACGGCCGTGCGCCTCAGCGCGTCGCCGCGACCGCTGGGCCGGCCGAGCGCGGTGTTCACGCTCGCCAGCGTCGCGGCGCGTCGCGCCGACTGGACCCGGCGCGCCTCCCACCGCAGCAACCCGAGGTCGGGGGCACGGCCGGTGCGCACCCAGGAGGCGAGGAGAGGTGCCAGGGTCACCGCGTCGAGCAGGCCGAGGTTCATGCCCTGCCCGCCGATCGGGCTGACCTCGTGGGCGGTGTCTCCGATCGCGAACACACGCCCATGGCGCAGTCGGGGCGCGACGACGCGGCGCACGCCGAACGACGTCGCCGCCGTCACGGCATCGGCCGCCGCAGCCTCCCCGCGACGGGCCAGCGCGTCCCGCAGCCGCCGAGTGCGGGCCTCAGGGTCGTCGCCCCTGCCCGGCGGGTCCCATGCGACGAACCGGCGGCGGCCGCCGGGCAGCGGGAAGGACTCGAGCACGCCGTCAGGATCGAGGTGGATCACAGCGAGCTCGCCGTCGGCGTCGGCGTCGGCATCCGTCATCAGATACCGGTCGCGGTATTCGCGCGCCGGCACGGCACCCGGACGGTAGACGAGATCACGCGCGGCGCCGCCGCCCGCGACCACGACGATGCGGCTCTCGGACTCGATGGGGCGGCCGAGAAGTCCTGCACGCACCACGACCACATCGCGGTGCGGGATCACCGCGAGCACGTACGCGCCGCGCAGCGGCTCGGGGGCCGCGCCGCCGAGCACGGACTCCGTCGCCGCCTGCGGGAGGGTCGCCACGAAGGGGAAGCGCGCCGGCAGCACATCGAAGTGCACCGTCCCGAGCAGACGCCCGCGCGATCGGGCTTCTCCACGCCGCACGCGCACCGCCTCGGCGAGGAGGCGGTCTGTGAGCCCCGACGGTTCGAGGGCGGCCAGGACGGGGGAGTGGATGCCGATGGCCCGTGTGCCGTCGCCGACAGCGGGTCGCCGCTCGAGCAGCTCGACGTCGACCCCTCGGCGGGCGAGCTCGCCGGCCAGCAGCAGCCCGACCGGTCCGGCGCCGACGACGGTGACGTCACGCACGGCCGCGCCCGACGGCGACGAGGCGGAAGGGCACCGGCTTCTGCACCGTCCACGCGCCCGGACTGCCGCCCTCCAGCGCGGCCGTGAGCTCGGCACGCGTGTAGCTGCGGCGGATCGAGCGGAGGCCGTCGGTGCGCAGGAACGTGCCGCGCTCGAAGGGCGTGATCCCGACGGCGTAGAGCGCGTACGCCAGCCGTGAGCGGGCGATGTCGCTGTGCAGCACGATGCCGCGGGAGAGCGCGCGGGACTCCTCGGCGAAGTCGCCGAGACCGTCGCCCAGGTGATGGAGGACGTGATTCGACAGCACCGCGTCGTACGTGCGCCCCTCGGCGACCAGGGTGGCGGCATCCGCTCTCCGGAAGCTCGCGCCGGCGATCGGCCCGCGCGCCATCGCCACCTCGTGCGCGCGCGGGTCGGGGTCGATGCCGGTCCAGGTCACCTCGAGCCCGTCGCGCCGGGCGGCCGCAGCCAGGCGCGCGACGAGGTCTCCGCCGCCGGAGCCGATGTCGAGGACGTGCGCCGGCCGGCCCAGCGCGGCGAGGCGAGGGCGCAGCCGCGTGCGGTAGACGA
>NZ_JBDGJU010000058.1:0-16206 GCF_057656735.1 Microbacterium sp. Soil_C_42 | reverse complement strand
CATCGCACGATGGCTCACCAACGTCTACGACACTGGCGACCCCGCCGGAAACCCCACCACCACAGGGGACGTCACCGGACTCGACGCCCGGAACGCGCCGAAAGTGACTGCGGAGCAATGTGCGGGCAGGCGGGGCGGGGGGCTGACTGAAGGGCGGACGGATGCTGCGGGGCGCGGCATCCGTCCATCCGCGGGTCAGTGGGGGTAGATCGGGATGCGGATGTTGTCGAATTCGCCGCCGGCGAGGATCGCGAAGGTCTCGGCGTCCTCGTCCTCGAAGCCGTCGACCGCCGCGACGACGCCGCGGGGGGCCATGTCCATGGTGCAGACCTGGTCGGCCGGCGGGGTCGCGAAGGTCACGGTGACCTCGGTCGCGCTGGTCGCCTCGGTGTCCTCGATCTGCGGGGCGCACGCGGAGGAGCCCCACGACAGGATCACGAACTGGCCGTCGTCGTCAGTCCAGCCGGCGCTCGGCAGGTAGTCCGTCTCACCGCCGGCCGTCAGGCCGGCGACGCCTTCGAGGTCGGTGTCGCCGTGCCAGCCCTCGCCGGTCACCTCGATCTCGACGCCCGTCGCCGGGTCGACGCCCTCGGGCACACCCACGAGGGAGACACGCGGAACCAGGTCCCGCGTGCAGGCGATGTCGCCCGCCGGATCGACCAGCGTGACCTTCATCACGCCGTCTTCGAAGGTCGCCTCCTCGGCGGTGGGGATGCACGTCGACGAACCCTGGGTGACGAGACCGACCATGCGGCCGCCGTCGAGCCAGGCCGCGCCGACCTCCTGCTCGTTGCTGTCGCCGGTCTTGCCGGTCGCGGCCGGCGACGGGGTGGTGCCGCCGCCACCGGCGGGCGTCGCGCAGGCGGTCAGAAGTCCTGCGGCGATCATCGCCAGGCCGAGCCCGGCGAGCAGTGAGCGGGAGCGAACGGGCATGCGAGGCCTCCTGGTGTTCTGCGGATGCCATCCCCCGCGGCATCCGTCACCCATATCGTGTCGCAAGACGCCCCGGAATCTCGGCACTCCGGTCACGTCGAGGTCACGATCCGCCGAGAGGACGCCCTACTGCAGGGCCGACGTCAGACGTGCGAGATTGTCGAGCACGGTCGAGCGCAGCGGCTGCTTCTCCCACTCCTCGAGCGTGAGCTCGCGCGACAGCGACCGGTACATGTCTTCCACCGTGCGCATCTGGCGGACGAACTCCTCACCGCGCACGAACAGCGAGATCTCCATGTTGAGACCGAACGAGCGCATGTCCATGTTGCTCGAGCCGACGATCGCGACCTCATCGTCGATGGTGAGGCTCTTCGTGTGGAGGATGAACGGCTTCTTGTACATCCAGATCTTCACGCCCGCCCGAAGCAACGCCTCGTAGTAGCTGCGCTGCGCGTGGTAGACGATCGCCTGGTCGCCTTCCTCCGACACGAACAGCTCGACATGGATGCCGCGCTGGCACGCCGTCGTGATCGCGAGCAGCATCGCCTCGTCGGGCACGAAATACGGGCTCACCACGATGATCTTGCGCTGCGCCGCGTAGAGCAGCCCGGCGAAGAGCTTGAGGTTGTTCTGGAACTCGAAACCCGGCCCGGACGGCACGATCTGGCAGTCGAGATCCCCCGGCCCGCTCGTCACATCGAACAGGTCGATCTGCTCCGTGAGCACCTCGTCGGTCTCGCTGTACCAGTCGCTCAGGAAGACCGCATTGACGGATGCCACGACCGGGCCTTCGATCCGCGCCATGAGGTCGACCCAGTTCAGACCGCGCTTGATGTTCTTGCGCAGGTTGTACGTCGAGGCGGTGACGTTCTGCGAGCCGGTGAACGCGACGCGTCCGTCGACGACCAGAAGCTTGCGGTGGTTGCGCAGGTCGGGCCGCTGGTACTTGCCGCGCAGCGGCTGCACCGGGAGCATGAGGTGCCACTGCGCGCCCATCTCGGTCAGGCGTTTGAGCGTGCGCTTGTAGAAGGGCTTACCCCTGTTCGCCCAGTGATCGAGCAGCACGCGCACGGTCACGCCGCGCGCCGACACCTCTTCGAGCGCGCGGAAGAAGTTGTCGGTCGCCGCATCCGCCTGCAGGATGTAGAACTCGACGTGCACGAACCGCTCGGCCTCGCGGATGGCGTCCGCCATCGCGTCGAGGCTCTCCTGGTAGTCGGGGATCAGGTGTGCGGCGTTGTCGCCCGCCAGGGGCATCGCACCGAGGTTGCGGTTGAGCGTCACGAGCGACGTGAACCAGCTCGGCGCGTGCGGGCGCAGCGTTCCGAAGTCCAGCGACGCACTGGTGTCGTGGATGTAGTCGTTGATGCGCTCCTGCTTGCGACGGCGTTTGCGCGGAAGCCGCGGGTTGCCGATCAGCAGGAACAGGAAGACGCCGATGATCGGTATGAAGTAGATCGCGAGCAGCCACGCCATCGCCGCGGTCGGCCGGCGGTTGCGCGGCACCACGATGATCGCCGTGACGCGGATGACGATGTCGACGATGAAGACGAGCACCACCCACCACGTCGCGTCGAACGTGATGGTGATCATCGAGCGGAGCCTCTCCCCGGCGTCGGGCGGACCGACCGGTTCGGACACGCCGATCGAGCGGTGTGCCCCACACTATCTGGGGCGGCGGACGCGGCCCGCATCCGGGCGAGGACGGCGCGTGCCGCGCGGGATCCGCGGGATCGACCGGCGGCGCCGGCGCCGATCAGGCGTCGGTGGAGGCGGTGCCGGGCGCCACCGGCGGCAGCCCGCGCTTGGCGCGCTCTTCGGCCTCGATCTTCGCGTAGACACGACGCTCGGTGCGGTCGGCGCGGACGATGCTGCGCAGCACGAAGAAGAAGATCAGCGACACGAGGACGGTCGGCAGGAGCGTCCAGAGCGCCGCGACCCAGTAATCCATGTCTTCAAGGATACGCCGTGCGGGTATCGCCTCCTCCCCAGTGCATCTTCTCCGGCCTTCCAGCGGCGACGCCTGTGGATACCGCGGTGAGGGCCTCGCGCGTCACGACACTCGTCCCATGACCCCCACCATCGTCAAAGCCGCGGACGCCGCGCAGTTCCTCTCGTTCGTCCCCCGCATGCTCGGCTACCACCCCACGCAGAGCCTCGTGGTGATCCCGTTCCATGGGGCCCGCAGCCTGGGCGCCATGCGATTCGATCTCCCCGGCGGCGACGAGGACGCCGTCGACCGGATCGCCGCGACGGTCACGGGCATGGTGTGCCGGCTCCCCGAGGCCGATGCCGTCGCCGCGATCACGTACACCGGAGCACGGTTCCAGGACGAGAGACGGATGCCGCATCGCGACCTCCTCGCCGCGCTCGAGCGCCGCGCGGATGCGTGCGGCCTGCGGGTCACCGATCTGCTGTGCGTCGCCGCCGACGGGTGGGGCTCGTTCCTCGACGCGGAGTGTCCCGCGAACGGGAGGCCGCTCGGCGACCTGGACTGGATCGGCTCCGGAGACATCCCGGAGCCGGACGGCGATCAGTCGACGGGCGCCGACCTGCCGGTGTGCTCGCCCGAGCAGCGCGAAGGGGTCGCGACGGCGATGGCGGCGCTCGACACGGCGGTGGCGGTGCTGTGCGGACCGCAGGCGGACGGCGGCACTGCGACGCGCACCGTGCGGTCTGCTCGCACCGCGTGCGACGACGCGGCGACAGGGTCCGCCCGCGGGACGGAGGTCGCGACGAGCGCAGCGCTGCCGAGCGCGCGCGTGAGCGACCTCGGCCCCGTTCCGGCCCCGGTGCCGGGCGCGGCGGAGGCTGCGGCATCCGTCGCCGACGAGGGGGCGCGCGTCGACCCGCAGGCACTCGCGGCAGTCTGCCGGTTCGACGATCTGCCCGGGTTCTTCGAGGACGCCCTCACCCGGCCGCTGGAGGCGACGGACGCGTACGACGTCGCCGCCCTCGTATGGTGCCTCGCGCGCCCGTCGCTGCGGGATGTCGCGCTCGTGCAGTGGAGCGGCAACCTGGCACAGGGGGACGAGGCGTTCGATGCGCAGCTGCGGTGGGAGTCGGGCGAGGAGTATCCGGCGCACCTCGCGATGCGCATGTGGGGAGAGGGCGACCGCCCGCACGTGTCGCGGCTCGAGACCGCTCTGCAGCTGTCGCGAGGAGCGGCCGCCGTCGCGCCGAGGGACGCACAGCCGGGTCCGCTCGCGATGTGCGCATGGCTGTCGTGGGCTCTCGGTCGCTCGACCCATGCGGCGGCCTACGCCGAGCGCGCATGCGAGATCGAGTCCGAGCACGGGCTGTCGCAGATCGTGCTGTCGTTCGTCAACGCCGGGCACCTGCCGGACTGGGCGTTCCAGCGCGCGAGCGCCCCGTGATCCGCGCGCGGGAGGATCCCGCCGGCGGGCTACTTGACGAGCGGGAAGAGGATCGTCTCGCGGATGCCGAGCCCGGTCACCGCCATCAGGAGCCGGTCGATGCCCATGCCCATGCCACCGGTCGGCGGCATGCCGTGCTCGAGCGCGCGCAGGAACTCCTCGTCGATTCGCATCGCCTCCAGGTCGCCCTTCGCGGCGAGCTTGGCCTGCTCGACGAAGCGCTCCCGCTGGATGACCGGGTCGATGAGCTCGGAGTAGCCGGTTGCGAGCTCGAAGCCGCGCACGTACAGGTCCCACTTCTCCACGACGCCGGCGATCGAGCGGTGCTCGCGCACGAGCGGGCTCGTGTCGACCGGGAAGTCCATGACGAAGGTGGGGCGCACGAGGCCCGGCTTCACGAAGTGCTCCCACAGCTCCTCGACGAGCTTGCCGTGGATCGCGTGCGGCGGCAGGTCGACGCCCTCGGCCTCGGCGAGCGACACGAGGTCCTCGAACGGCGTCTCAGGCGTGATCGAGCGGCCCGCCGCCTCCGACAGCGACTCGTACATCGACAGGCGGTCCCACTGCCCGCCCAGGTCGTACTCGGTGCCGTCGGCCCAGATCACCGTGGTCGAGCCCGAGATCGCCACGGCCGCGTTCTGGATCAGCTCCTGCGTGAGGTCGGCGATGCCGTTGTAGTCGCTGTACGCCTGGTACGCCTCGAGCATCGCGAACTCGGGGCTGTGGGTCGAGTCGGCGCCCTCGTTGCGGAAGTTGCGGTTGATCTCGAAGACGCGGTCGATGCCGCCGACCACGGCGCGCTTGAGGAAGAGCTCGGGCGCGATGCGGAGGTAAAGGTCGGTGTCGAACGCGTTGGAGTGCGTGATGAACGGGCGTGCCGACGCACCACCGTGCTGCACCTGCAGCATCGGGGTCTCGACCTCGATGAAGTCGTGCGACGCGAACGTCTGCCGCAGGCTCGCGTTGACCTTCGCACGTGCGAGGACCGTGTCGCGCGCGCGGTCGCGCACGATGAGGTCGAGGAAGCGGCTGCGGACGCGACTCTCTTCGCTGAGCTCGGAGTGCAGGTTCGGCAGCGGGAGCACGGCCTTCGACGCGATGCGCCACTGCGACACCATGATCGACAGCTCGCCGCGGCGGCTCGAGATGACCTCGCCCGAGACGAAGACGTGATCTCCGAGGTCGACGAGCTCCTTCCAGGCCTGCAGCGACTCGTCACCGACGGCCGCGAGCGACACCATCGCCTGGATGCGGCTGCCGTCGCCCGCCTGGAGCGAGGCGAAGCAGAGCTTTCCGGTGTTGCGGCTGAAGACGATACGCCCGGCGACCGCGGCGGTGACACCGGTCTCGGCACCCGGGTCGAGATCGGCGAACCGATCGCGCAGCGCCGGAATGGTGTCGGTGATCGGCAGGCTGACGGGGTATGCCCCACCCGCGGCATCCGTACGCTCCGCGATCAGACGCTCGCGCTTGGCCAGCCGCACGGCCTTCTGCTCGAAGACTTCTTCTTCGGTCGGCTCGTCGGGCGCGGTCGCGTCGGTCACGGGGTGGGCTCCTCGGTGGGGGTGTTCTCCGCAGAACGCGGACCCCCAAGTCTACCGAGGTGCTCAAGGGCGCGAGTAAGGTCTGGGGCGACTGTCCGGGTCCGCGAGGATCCGCCACCCTTCCCAGCCCTCGTGCCCGGGGTCAGCCCAGGTAGATCTCGGCGTTGTCGATGAACCGATGCCCCGCCACCGAGGCGGCGATGAGGACGAGGGCGGGACCGCTGCTGCCCTCGTCGATGGGCAGGAACGTCGTCGGGTCGACGACGCTCAGATACTCCAGCCGGATGCGCGGCTCCCCCATGAGCGCAGACTGGGCGGCGGCGATGCACGCGTCCACGCCCCTGTCCGCGTTGGCAGCGGCCGCGTCGAGCGCGGCCGGCAGGAGCGCGGCGGCGGCGAGGTCGCGCTCCTCGAGCATGCCGACCCGCGTCGATACGGGCAGGCCGTCGTCCCCGCGCACGGTCTCGACCGTCGCGACCTCGACGTCGAAGAACAGATCGCGGATCATGCGGCGCACGAGGAAGACCCGCTGCCGGTCCCGGTCGCCGTAGACGGCGACGTCCGGGTCGATGAGGTGGAAGAGCTTCGCCTCCACCGTGAGGAGCCCGTCGAAGTAGAACGGGCGCGCGCGCCCTTCGTAGCGGAGACCGAGATCGCCCGCGGTGACCTTCGTCGTCGCGGAGCCGGTGGGGAGCAGCTCGTTCGCGTCCGGCGCGAACACGACCTCGACGCCGAGCGACTCGAGGAGGCGCGCGTCCTCGTCGGGCGTCCGGGGATACGCGGCGAACTCTGCCGGCGACGCGAAACGCAGCGGATTGACGAACACCGAGACGACCACGACGTCGGCGACTTCGCGCGCGCGATGGACGAGGTCGATGTGCCCGTCGTGGAGCGAGCCGATGGTGGAGATGAGGGCGATGCGCGCCCCCGGGGCGGCGGTGCGGACCTCGGCGAGCCGAGCGCGCAGCTCGTCGACGGTGCTGATCATCCTTGGATCGTAGCGGGGGGTTCGCCACGCGCCGGACCAGAGCCTGCTTCCGCCAGCGCCTGGTCGAGCGTGGTGTGCGCGAGAGCCGACAGGAACGACCCGGGATACGGCACCCCGGCCTCGGCCAGCAGCGCGGCCGCCTGGTGCACGATGGACCGTGAGAACACCCGCGCCGTCGCGATCGCCTCCCCGTATGCGGCACGCGCCGACTCTTCGACGACGACAGGCTCGCAGCCGAGTTCGACGGCGAGCGCCTGTGCGATCGGCAGCACGGGAGCGGGTGCGGTGACAGCCGCATACGCACTGGAGAGCGCCCGCAGATCCATCGAGGTCCCGGTGAACTCGATCGCGGGGTGTACGGCGAGCGGGATGACGCCCTTCGCCGCGGCGGCCGACAGGATGCCGGTGCCGAAGGCCGGATCCGTGTGCAGCACGAGCTGCCCCGGCTGCCACGCGCCGACCTCGGCCAGACCGCTGACGAGACCTTCGAGCTGGTCATGCGGCACCGCGACGAGCACGAGCTCGCTCCGGCGGGCGACCTCGGTCGCGTCAAGCACGGGAACTCCGGGCAGGATGGCTTCGACCCGCTCGGGATCGGAGCCCTTCGTGACGCCCACCAGCGCGTGCCCGGCACCGCCGAGCGCCGCACCGAGCACGGGCCCGACCCGGCCGGCGCCGATGATGCCGACCCCCAGACGGCCCTCGCGGCTCACCCTCGGTCCTCCCCCGGCTCCGGAACGACGATGTAGCCCGCCGGCGGCGGGGGCACGGATGCTGCGGCCTGAGCATCTGCGCCGGCCGCAGGTGGAGCGGGCACCGCAGCGGCCGGCGCGTACCCTTCGGGCGTCAGGGAGACGGAGGCGGCAGCATCCGGGTCGTCCTGCGCCCAGCGATGGGTGCGGTCGACCAGCGCGGCGCGCACCGACCCGTGGGCGACATCGTCGAACAGCGCCAGGGCGGCCTCGCGGTCGACGGCCGCGAGGAACGGCGACACCGGACCCGTGACGACGTGCGCGCGCACGTTGGTCACGCGCGACGCGCGATCGAGCGGCCCCTGGTAGAGCCCGAAGCTCTGCAGGCGCGCGAGCGGGAGGATGACGAGCTTGCGCCACACCACGCCGCGCCGCATCAGGAGCACGTCGTCGGTGAGGCGGAAGCCGTTGCGGCGGTACGAGAACGGCCGGATCCACCGCGCGCGCTTCGGCGTGTTCGTGAAGGTGTCATCGTCGGTCGGCCCGAACATGCCCTGCCGCACGATGAGCGCCCGCTCGTCGTCGGGCAGCGCGGGCTGGAGGAGGCGCAGCACGCGCTCGACGTCGGCCGCGGTGCCGACCGGCAGCACCGTCGTGAACTGATCGGTCGTGCTGTCGGCGGCGCTGCGGCCGGTGAGGCGGTTGATGCGGATCGTCCACCATCCGGCGGGGCGCCAGAAGACCCCCTGCGTCACTTCGACGGCATGCACCCGGCCGGGCGGGACGATCTCGGTGATCGTCGTGAAGAGTCCGAACGTGATGCGCACGCCGTCGGGCGTCGGCGCGATCGAGTAGCGCAGTGAGCGGACGATGGAGCGCACCCAGTACGCGCCGAAACCGATGATGGCCGGGACGAAGCCCAACAGCAGCCACGTCACGCCCTGGCTGACGCCGATCACGATCGCGACGACGGCGAACAGCAGTCCGAGCGTCGACGCGCTGAGGACATGGGATGCCACGAGCCGGCCGACCGGGATGTGCACGACCGATTCCCGTTCGGCGACGGGGGCCTCGGGTCCCTCGATGAGCCCCGTGATCTCGCGTCCGACGGTCTGGCTGAGGGACGCCACCCTGCCGGCCTGCCGCGGCGCGCCCCCGCTGCCGTGGCCGGCGGCCACCGCGAGGCGGCGACCCGACGCGAGGCGGAGGATGTCGGCACGGACCGCCTCGGCATTGGCGGTCGAGAGGTACTCGAGCTTGACGTTCGCGTCGGTGCCCGCGCCGACGACCTCGAGCTTGGCCATGCCCAGCAGCCGCGCGATCATCGGCCGCGTGAGGTTGACGCCCTGTACGCGATCGAGAGGCGCACGCCGCTGCGTGCGGAACAGGATGCCGCTGCGCACCTCGACATCGTCGTCGGTGATGCGGAAGGTGTGGAAGCGCCACGAGGTGTAGAACACCGCGACGAGCACGATGAGAACCGCGAGGACGGCGACACCCGCCAGCACGTAGAGGTTGTTCGCGACGATGAAGTCGATGGGGTCGCCGCCGACCTGCTCCCACTCGACGACGTCGTCCCCGACCCCGGGCGCGAGCCACGGCAGGAAGATGTACAGCAGGCGGTCGCGCAGGTTCGCGAGGACGATGCCGATGACGACGATGAGGAACAGACCGCCGCGCAGCAACGGGGTCAGCGGATGCAGGCGGTGCCACTCGCCGTCGCTCAGCGGCGATCGCACCAGCTGCGGCGGCGGAACGCCGGGGCCGGCAGGCGTCGCCTCAGGAGGGGGGAGCGTGCTCATAGCCCGGTGCGGCGGCTCTCGGCGACACCGACGAGGTGGTCGCGGAGCGTCTCGGCGGTGGACTGCGCCAGCCCCGGGATCACGACGCCGGTCGCGGCGGCGGCCGTCACGAACTTGAGCTGCGCGATGCCGAAGCCGCGGTCGAGCGGACCGTGCGTGATGTCGATGAGCTGCATGCGACCGTAGGGCACGGCGACGAAGCGCTGCCACAGGATGCCACGACGGAAGACGAGGTCGTCGTCGCGAAGCTGGTAGCCGATCGCCCGCGCCTGGCGCGGGAGGATGGCGAGGGTCCACGCGAGGATCACGGTCATGATGCCGCCGGGGATCCACGCCCACAGCTGGTGCATCAGCAGCGCGAGCACGAGCGTGGCGGCGATGACGATCAGCAGGAACGACCCCGTCGAGATCAGCTGCACCGTCACGTACTTCGGCGAGATCTGGTGCCACACCCCGCCCTCGAGCGCGAGACGGTTCTCGGACCGCGGCTCGACGAGCCGCTCGAACTCAGGGGCGGTGACGGGCGCCGCCGCCGACTCAGTGGTCGTGGATGCGCGGTTCGAGTCCGGAATCTTCTCCGGGCTGTTCGTCATCGTCGTCCTTCCGGATCGTGCACAGGTGCTCCGCGACCAGACCCGCGGCGACCAGCAGGGCGCCGCACACGGTCGTCGCGATGACCGTTCCCAACGAGCCTAGCGAGGGCGTGACCGGCCGGGTCGAAAGGAAGATCCACAGGCCTGCGCCCAGCCCGCCGATCGCGGCGCCGACGATGCTCGACGCCTTCGCGAGCATCGCGATGCGCACGGCGCGGAACGGGTCGACCTTCGTCTTGGCGGTGCCCTGGGTGGCCCGGCGGATCGGGATCGCGAGGGCGATCACGACCACGCCGAGCAGCAAGAGCAGGATGGGCAGGGTCACCGCTGGCGTGAACGTGGGGCTGCCCGCGGAGGTCAGCAGCTGGTCCACGAGGAAGCCCGCCGCGACCCCGAGGACCGCGGCGACGATCAGCACGCCCGCACTGGTGCGCTTCATCGGTCCTCCGTCCGCAGCCGGCGCAGCGCCTCGTCGACTCGGCCGACACCCGGGAGCACAGCGTCGGGGTCGACGGCCAGCCACGGCCCGAGCACGAAGTCGCGCTCGGCCGCGCGCGGATGCGGCAGCAGCAGGCGCGGATCGTCGCTGACGACGTCGCCGTAGACGATCAGGTCGAGGTCGAGGGTGCGGTCCTCCCACCCTCCCTCGCGCGCGGAACGCGCGGCCGACCGCATCCGGCCGTGCCGCTGCTCGATCGCATGGAGGTAGCCGAGCAGCACCGAGGGCGCCAGGCGTGTGGTGAGGATCGCGACGGCGTTCAGGTACGCCGGAGCGGAGGCATCCGGTCCTTCCGGCTTCAGCGCGACCGACTCGATCGGCTCCGACACGCGCACCGCGTCGACGAGCGGCACGCGGGCGAGGTCCCTGATGGCCGCGGTCATCGTCTCGGCGCGGTCGCCGAGGTTGGCGCCGAGCGCAACGACGGCTTCGACCGCCTCCCGCGGATGGCGTGCGGGGTCGCCGTCGAAGCCCTGTGCGAGCCGACGGTTCACGAGCCCACCGTCCACGCCGGCTCGACGGGACGGCCGCGGCGGATGGTGACCGCCACATCGGAGAACGGAACCGTGATCGGGGCCTCTGGCTTGTGCACCGTGACCGCGACCATCCGCACGGGGTCGTGCGTGAGGAGGTCGTCGGCGATCCGCGCCGCGACGCCCTCGATGAGGTTCAGCGGCTCGCCCCCGACCAGCTCGACGATGCGCTCGGCGACCTCGCCGTAGTGCACGGTGTCGGCGACGTCGTCGGTCTCGGCCGCCTCCGCGGTGCTGAGGTACAGGGTCACGTCGACGACGAACTCCTGGCCCTCGCGGCGCTCGTCCTCGAACACCCCGTGATACCCGTAGGCGCGCACACCGGTGAGCGTGATCTCGTCGATGAAGTCCATCAGCCCTCCCGGCTGCCTGTTCGATCCGCACCGGCCCAGCGCTCGGCGATCACCAGAGCATCACGTGTGGCGCCGACGTCGTGGACGCGCACCGCCCACACACCGGCCTGCGCCGCGAGGACGCTGGTCACTGCCGTCGCCAGGTCGCGCCGTGCCTCCGAGGCGTCGGCGGGATCTGCTGCGAGCGCGTCCGCCAGGAACCGCTTGCGGCTGGTGCCGATCAGCACCCGCTGTCCGATCCCGACGAAGCGGTCCAGGCCCCGCAGGGTCTGCCAGTTCTGTTCGCCGCGCTTGCCGAAGCCGATGCCGGGGTCGACGATGATCCGCGCGGGATCGATGCCGGCCTGCACGGCAGCCTCGATCCTGGCGGTGAGTTCGCGCGTCACCTCGGCCACGACGTCGTCGTAGACGGCACGCGCGTACATGTCGGCGGAATGGCCGCGCCAGTGCTGCAGCACCACGTCCGCATCGGTCGGGGCGACGGCAGCCAGCATCCCGGGGTCGGCCATGCCGCCCGAGACGTCGTTCACGATCCGCGCGCCCGCCTGGACGGCGAGGGCGGCGGTCGAGGCGTTCATCGTGTCGATGCTGACGACGACCCCCGCGTCCGAGAGGGCGCGCACGACGGGGATCACCCGCTCCTGCTCGACGTGCGCAGCCACGCGCTCAGCGCCCGGCCGGGTCGACTCACCGCCGATGTCGAGGATGTCGGCGCCCTGCGCCCGAAGCAGCAGGCCGTGGGCGACGGCGGCCTCGGCATCCACGTACCGCCCGCCGTCGCTGAAGGAGTCGGGCGTCACGTTGACGACGCCCATGATGAGAGTCATGAGCGGCCGGCCCCGATCAGCGCGATCAGCTCGGCGCGCGCGGCCGGTTCGGCGAGATCCCCGCGGGCGGCGATCGTCACCGTCGAGGCATCCGGCTGCCGTCCGCCACGCATCGTCACGCACTCGTGCGTGGCGTCGAGCACCACGAGCACACCGCGGGCGTCGAGGGAGCCGGCGATCACGTCGGCGATCTGCTCGCCCAGGCGCTCCTGCACCTGCGGCCGCGACGACAGGATGTCGACGACCTTGGGCAGCGCGCCGAGGCCGACGACCCGCTCGCCGGGGAGATAGGCGAGGTGCGCGTGCCCGCGGAAGGGCAGGAGGTGGTGCTCGCAGACCGAGCGGAAGATGATGTCGCGCAAGATCACCGCGCCCGACGGCAGGGTGTCGGGCGCGGGGCCGCGCGACACCGAGATCGTGTGCGCGAGCGGGGCGCCGGCATCCGTTCCCACTCCCGCGAAGAACTCGGCGTACGCGTCGGCGACCCGCTCGGGTGTCTGCTTCAGCCCGGGGCGCTCGGGGTCTTCGCCGATCGCCTCCAGCAGTTCGCGCACGAGCGCGGCGACGCGCTCACGATCGACGGCCATAGGCCGAGCCTACGCGGTCGCCGGGCGCGCCTGTCCGGTGGGGCGCCGCTTGGCCGCCTTCTCGGCAGCCGGCAGCTCGTCGGCCTCGACGCTCGCGGCGAGTCCTGCCTCGTCGCGACGCTGCGGGACCTCCACGGGCGGCAGCTCCGAGACGGGGCGCTGCTCGCTCGACAGCCACTGCGGGCGCGGCGGGAGACGCTTGACGTCCTTGAAGATCTCGGCGAGCTCGAGGTGGTCGAGCGTCTCCTTCTCGAGAAGCTCCAGGGCGAGCTTGTCCAGCACCGCGCGGTTCGCGTTGATGACCTCGTACGCCTCGTTGTGCGCCTGCTCGATGAGGCCGCGCACCTGGACGTCGACCCGCTCGGCGACGCGCTCCGAGAACTCCCGGCCGTGGCCCATGTCGCGGCCCATGAAGACCTCGCCCGACGACTGGCCGAGCTTGACCGGGCCGATGTCGCCGGTCATGCCGTACTCGGTGACCATCTTGCGGGCGATGTTCGTCGCCTTCTCGATGTCGTTGGAGGCGCCGGTGGTCGGGTCGTGGAAGACGATCTCCTCCGCGACGCGACCGCCCATCGCATACGTGAGCTGGTCCTGCAGCTCGTTGCGGGTGACGGAGTACTTGTCGTCGAGCGGCAGCACCATCGTGTAGCCGAGGGCCTTGCCGCGCGGAAGGATCGTGACCTTCGTGACGGGGTCGGTGTGGTTCATCGCCGCCGCCGCAAGCGCGTGACCGCCCTCGTGGTACGCCGTGATGAGCTTCTCCTTGTCTTTCATCACGCGCGTGCGCCGCTGCGGGCCGGCGATCACGCGGTCGATGGCCTCGTCGAGGGCGCGGTTGTCGATCAGCTGCGCGTTCGAGCGGGCCGTCAGCAGCGCGGCCTCGTTCAGCACGTTCGCGAGGTCGGCACCGGTGAAGCCGGGCGTCTTGCGGGCGACGACCTCGAGGTCGACGCCGTCGGCGAGCGGCTTGCCGCGGCCGTGCACCTCGAGGATCTTCGTGCGGCCCTTGAGGTCGGGGGCGTCGACGCCGATCTGACGGTCGAAGCGGCCCGGGCGAAGCAGCGCCGGGTCGAGGATGTCGGGGCGGTTCGTCGCCGCGATCACGATGACGTTCGCCTTCGGGTCGAAGCCGTCCATCTCGACGAGCATCTGGTTGAGCGTCTGCTCGCGCTCGTCGTGACCGCCGCCCATGCCGGCGCCGCGGTGGCGGCCGACGGCGTCGATCTCGTCGATGAAGATGATGGCCGGAGCGTTCTCCTTGGCGTTGTTGAAGAGGTCGCGCACGCGGCTCGCGCCGACGCCGACGAACATCTCCACGAAGTCCGAGCCCGAGATCGAGTAGAACGGCACACCGGCCTCGCCGGCGACTGCGCGGGCGAGCAGCGTCTTGCCGGTTCCGGGAGGGCCGTACAGCAGCACGCCCTTCGGGATGCGGGCGCCGACCGCCTGGAACTTCGACGGGTCCTTCAGGAAGTCCTTGATCTCCTCGAGCTCTTCGATCGCCTCGTCGGAGCCCGCGACGTCTTGGAAGGTGACCTGCGGCATCTCCTTCGTCACGAGCTTCGCGCGCGACTTGCCGAACTGCATGACCTTGCTGCCGCCGCCCTGGGCGCTGGACAGCAGGAACCAGAAGAGGAGGCCGAGCAGCAGGATCGGCAGGAGGAGCGAGATGAAGCCGTCGAACCACGTGGCACGCGGGACGGCGTCGTTGAAGCCGTCCTCGGGGTTCGCGTCGTTGATCGCGGTGACGACCTCGTCAGCGCGCGCCGAGACGTAGTAGAACTGCACGTCGGAGGCGCCGTCGTACTCCTTGGAGAGCTTCATGTCGACCCGCTGGTCGCCGTCGGTGTTGACGACCTCGGTGACCGTGTCGCCCGAGAGCAGCTCGAGACCCTCCTGCGTCGAGATCTGCTTCGCGCCGCCCAAGCTCGAGATGAGCGAGAAACCCACGATGAGGAAGACCCCGATCAGCAGGACGTAGAAGAGCGGATTGCGGGTGATCTTCTTGAAGTCCATGGCGCGGGCGCGAGCCCGACCCCTTTCGTCGACGTGCCGCCGCGGACGGGAAAACCCCCGTCGACGGTTGAATCAGGGTATCGCGCGATTCCTAGGCGCCGTCTGTGCATTCGCCCGGGGCGTAATCACAGCCCGCCCGATGGCGCGACGGCGAAGCGCCGCACAGCCCAGACGAGCCGGCTGACCGGGATCAGCTGTAGACGTGCGGCGCGAGCACGGCCACGTCGCGCAGGTTGCGGTACTTCTCGGCGTAGTCGAGGCCGTAGCCGACGACGAACTCCGTCGGGATGTCGAAGCCGACGTACCGGCAGGGCACCTCGACCTTGGCGGCCTCGGGCTTGCGCAGCAGCGCGAAGACCTCGACGGATGCCGCGCCACGGGCCGCGAAGTTCTCCAGCAGCCAGCTGAGGGTCAGACCCGAGTCGATGATGTCCTCGACGATGAGCACGTGCTTGCCGAGGATGTCGGTGTCGAGGTCTTTGCGGATCTGCACGACACCGCTGGACTTCGTGCCGGCACCGTAGGACGAGACCGCCATCCAGTCCATCGTCACGTGCTTCTTGAGCGCGCGCGAGAAATCGGCCATGACCATGATCGCGCCCTTGAGGACTCCGACCAGCAGAAGGTCTTCCTCGGCGTAATCCTCGGCGACCTGCGCCGCGATCTCGTCGAGCTTGGCTCGGATCTCCTCCTCGGTGACGAGGACTTCGGTGATGTCGCTGGAAACGTCGGCCGCGCGCATGCGACGAGTCTAGAGGGGCACGCTCACAGGGCGGTGAACTCGACGCGCCCTCCGACGCGACGGGCGCGGCATCCGGGAAGGTCGATCGGGCCCTGACCCGACCAGTCTGTGACCAGGCGCGCCACCTCGAGCGTCTGCGTCCGCGTGAGGCTCTCGTGGAACTCGCTGGCCACGACGTGCCGGATGATGCGGTTGCGCAGCGCCGCCGGGTTGGCGGCAAGCGCCGCCGCCGACACCGAGATGCCGGCCTCGGCGTGCTCGACGATGTCCTCGATCGTCTCGTCGATCATCTCGTCGAACGCCTCGGCGTCTTCGCGCAGCTGCGCTGCCGTCCGTGCGAGCGCCTCGGCGATGCCCGGGCCGAGTTCGGATTCGAGCACCGGCAGCACCGTCTCGCGCACGCGCACGCGCGCGAACCGCGGGTCGGCGTTGTGGGGATCGTCCCAGGGCTCGAGCCCTTCGGCGGCGCACGCGCCGCGGGTCGTGACACGACGCACGCCCAGCAGCGGACGCAGCAGTGGGATGCCCTCGAGAACGGATGCCTCGGCCATGCCCTGCAGGCTGGTGGCGCCCGCGCCGCGGGCGAGGCCGAGCAGGACCGTCTCGGCCTGGTCGTCGAGCGTGTGGCCGGTGAGGATCGCGGCCGCACCGATCGCCCGGGCCCCGTCGGCCAGGGCGCGGTAGCGCGCCTCGCGCGCCGCCGCCTCCGGACCGCCT
>NZ_JBDGJU010000057.1:0-16870 GCF_057656735.1 Microbacterium sp. Soil_C_42 | reverse complement strand
CCGGCGCCGCGACAGCCCTCGCCGCAGCGGCCGGTGCCGCCGGGGTCTCCGAGCGTGCCGAGCCCCGGGCAGACAGCGAGCCCGAACCGCCCGTCGCACCGGCGCCCGTCGCACCGGCGCCCGTCGCCTACGCCGTCGCACGCACGGGAGTGATCGACATCGTGTCGCCCGCGGCACCCGAGGACGCAGAGACGCAACGCTCCGAACCGGGCGCGGACGACGACCGCGCAGACACGTCGGCGCCGGAGACCGCCCCCCCCCCCCCCCCCCCCCCCCCCCCCGCCCCCGCCGATCCGTGGGCTCCCGAAGACGCGGACGCCGACGTCCAGGCGGTCGGCGAGATCGACGACGAGCTCTCGACGCCGGAGCCGCCGGACGCCGACGACGACCGGCCGTGGGAGCACTACGTCAAGACCGACTCGGACATCGAGGCGGACGCCTTCTTCGCCGCCTTCGACCACACCGGCGAATCGGCGCCCGACGAACCCGGATCCGAGTCCGAGCCCGGATCCCGGTCCGGCCCCGGAACCGAGTCCGAGCCCGGAACCGAGCCCGAGCCCGGAACCGAGCCCGAGCCCGAGGCCTGGGTGCCGCCCGAGGCCGAGGCGTTCGAGGACGCCGTCACCCACGCCCCACCCGCCGACGAGGAAGGGGGCGCCCGATGAGCCTCGCCGCCGCGACTCGCGCCGAGAGCACGAAGCTGTTCTCCACGAGCATCTGGTGGATCCTCGCGATCGTCCTGTTCGCATATGTCGCATTCACCGCGGCGGCCCTCGGCTTCGTCTACGCGGCCGCCGCGACGGGGTCTCTCCCCGGCAACGCGCCGCCGTTGCCGGAGGAAGGTCTCGCCGCCACGCTGTACAGCACCGCGACCACCGTCGGCTACGTCTTCCCGCTGCTCGTGGGCACGCTGATGGTGACGGCGGAATTCCGCCACAAGACCCTCACGCCCACGTTCCTCGCGACGCCGCGCCGCGGCCGCGTGCTCGTCGCCAAGCTCGCCGTCGGCGTGCTCATCGGCGTCGTGCTCGGCGTGATCGGCATCGTCGCGGCGGTCGGCACGTCGGCGGCGTTCCTCGCGGGCTTCGGTCTCGAGACCGGCATCACCTCGCCCGACACCTGGGCGATGCTCGGACGGATGCTGCTCGCCTACGTCCTCTGGACGCTCATCGGCGTGGGCGTCGGCGCCCTCGTGCGCAATCAGGTGGGTGCGATCGTCGGGGTGCTCGTGTTCACGCAGTTCATCGAGCCGATCGGGCGCACCGCCGCCGCGTTCGTGGAGGGAATGTCGGACGTCACGCGGTTCCTGCCGGGAGCGGCGAGCGATGCGCTGGTCGGTGCGAGCGTCTTCGCGGCGACGATCCCCCAGGGCTCGGCGGCCCCGCTCGAGTGGTGGGTGGGCGGGCTGGTGCTGTTCGGCTACGCGATCGTGTTCGTCGTGCTCGGCCACCTGGTGAGCTGGCGGCGCGACGTCAGCTGAGTCCCTCCCGCGCCGGTCGTCGAGCGGGCTTGCGAGTCGAAACGCAGAATCGAAACGCGAAGGTCAGACGGCGGGAGCCGGCGCCGGCGTCTTGCGTCCGCGCGGCTTGCGCTCGGGGACGACGGGGATCGTGCCGGTCTCGGCCGCGATGTCGACGACGTCGGTCGGCTCGGCTGCGACCTCGACCCGCAGAGCCTGCACGAGCGCCAGGCCGTGCCGCGTGGTGACGATCACCCGCTGGAACTCGGGGTGGCCCTCGAGGTCGATCACGACACTGGGCCGGTGACGGCGGATGATCGCGAAGTCGTCGCCGCCCGCGGACCGCCAGGTGCCCGCGGCGATGATCCCGCGCACGTGGGTGCCGGGGCTCGGGATGCCGCGCAGCCACGTCCACGCGTCGTCGGTGAGCTGCACCTTGGTGATGGTCGAGCGCTCGATGACGACATTCCCCTTGCGCAATGACAGGGCGCGCTCGGACACCGACAGCACGACTTCGAGCTGCGTCGAGTCGAGCAGCAGCGTCACCATGTGCCCAGTCTGCCAGCGCGGGCGGCCGGAACCGGACTGATTTGCTTACGGGAGGGCAACGATCCCACGCCCCAGTGCTCGCAGGCGGTGCAAGACTGGATCGGTGACCGTCGTGTCCCCCTCCGTCACCGCGTCCTCGTCCATCGCCGTCGACGCCGTGCTCGCGCGCGCCGCGGCCGGCGAACGTCTCGACGCCGCCGACGCCGAGACGCTGCTCGGCGCGACGGGCGAGCGATTCGAGCGCCTGCTGGAGATCGCCGGGGAACTGCGCGACGCCGGGCTCGCAGCATCCGGTCGCCCTCGGGTGATCACGTACTCGCGCAAGGTGTTCGTGCCGCTCACGACCCTGTGCCGCGACCGCTGCCACTACTGCGTGTTCGTCGACACCCCCGGGCAGCTGCTCAAGAAGCACAAGCCCGCGTACATGTCGCCCGAGCAGGTGCTGGCCGTCGTGCGGCAGGGCCAGGCGATGGGCTGCAAAGAGGTGCTGCTGACGCTGGGCGACCGTCCCGAGGACCGCTGGCCCGAGGCGCGCGCGTGGCTCGACGAGCACGGGTTCGCCTCGACGATCGAGTACGTCGCGCACATCGCGCGCCTGGTGACCGCCGAGACCGGTCTGCTCGCCCACGCCAATCCGGGAGTCATGAGCGCGGACGAGCTGCGGATGCTGCGTCCCACCGCGCCGTCGATGGGCATGATGCTCGAGACGACCTCGCGTCGCCTCTTCGAGGAGCCCGGGCAGGTGCACTTCGGCTCGCCCGACAAGGACCCGGCGCTGCGGCTCGAGGTGATCGACGCCGCCGGGCGCGAGCGCGTGCCCTTCACCACCGGCATCCTCGTCGGGATCGGCGAGACCGTGCGCGACCGCGCCGAGTCGCTGGTCGCGATCCGCGAGGCCCACGAACGTCACCGGGTGGAGGGACAGGGCCACGTGCAGGAGGTCATCGTCCAGAACTTCCGCGCGAAGCCCCGCACCGCCATGCAGGGCGCACCCGACGCAGAGCTGCTCGAGTACGTCGCCGCCGTCGCCGTCGCCCGGCTCGTGATGGGTGCTCGGATGCGCATCCAGGTGCCTCCGAACCTCTCGGACGCCACGGAGTTCGGTCTGCTGGTGCGCGCCGGCGCCGACGACTGGGGCGGCGTCTCGCCCCTCACCGCCGATCACGTGAACCCCGAGCGCCCGTGGCCGCACCTCGACGACCTCGCCCGCATGACGGCGGAGCTCGGCTTCGAGCTGCGCGAGCGCCTCACGGCGCAGCCCGAGTTCGTGCTCGGCGCGGAGACGTGGATCGACCCCGCGCTGCGGCCCGCGGTCGCTGCGCTCGCGGATCCCAAGACCGGACTCGCCGCCCCCGGCCGCGCTGCCGCCAGCCGCGCCGCCGCCGGGCTCCCCGCCTCCGTGCCCCCGGCGTCTCCCTCCCCCACCCCGCCCACGGTCCCGCTCTCCTCTGTTCCGCAGTCGCTTCCGGCGGATCGGCCCCCCGGCGACCCGCACGAACTGACTGCGGAACCGCTGGGTCTGAGCTCCAACGGGCCGATCGCTGCGCAGTCGGTTTCGGCGGATCGTGCGTCGGTGGACTCGCACAAGTCGACTGCGGAACAGCGGGGGGCGAGGGCGCGGACGGTGAAGCAGCTCGCGGGGGCCGCGGCAGCGGACCCGCTCGCGCTCGACGACGCCGAGTGGGTAGCCCTCCTCGAGGCGACCGGCGACGATCTCGACGCACTCGCGGCGACCGCCGACGACGTGCGCCGGTACACCGTGGGCGAAGCGGTCACCCTCGTGGTGAACCGCAACCTCACCTCCACCGGGCTCCGCCCGACCCCGGGCGACGACCCCGCGACCTTCACCCTCGACGACGTCGAGGCGATCGCGGCGGACGCGTGGGACCTCGGCGCCACCGAGCTCTGCGTGCAGGGGCTCCTCCCGCCGGAGGTCGACCCCTCGGGCTACCTCGACATCGCGCGCGCGGTGAAGGCCGGGGCCCCCGGCATCCATCTCCACGCCTACCGCCCTCAGGACGTGCGCGACCTCGCCGAGCGCTCCGGCCTCTCGCTCGACGCGGCGCTCGCGGCGATGCGCGAGGCGGGCGTCGACACCGTGCCGGGCACGGGCGTCAAGGTGCTGAGCGAACGCGTGCGCAGGCTCGTCGCGCCGACAGACCTCGAGATCGACCGCTGGGTCGAGGGCATCACCACCGCGCACCGCGCCGGATTCCGCTCGACGAGCGTCATCTTCTACGGCCACGTCGAGACCGCCGCCGAGCGCATCACGCACCTGCGGCGACTGCGGGCCATCCAGGACGAGACCCGCGGCTTCAGCGAGTTCGTGCCGATTCCGCTGCCCGGACCCGCCGGCGGCGTCTCACTCGTTTCCGGCCGCGCGGCGCTCGACGAGCACCGCGCGATGGTCGCCGTCTCGCGCCTGCTGCTGTCGGGCAGCATCCCGCACATCCAGATCCCGTGGACGCGCGTCGGGCGCGAGGCATCCGTCGTCCTGCTGCAGTCCGGCGGCGACGACCTCGGCGGCACCCTGCTCGACGGCCGTGTGAAGCCCGAGGCGGGTATCGAGCACGGTCTCGAACTGCCCGTGACGGATGCCTCGGCGATGGTCGCGCGACTGTTCCGGCCGTTCCGCCTGCGCACCACGACCTACGGTCAAGCGGGCCCGCGGTGATCCGCGTCGAGGTCGCGATCATCGGTGCCGGATTCGCCGGCATCGGGGTGGCGTCGGCGCTGCGCCGCGCGGGCCGCGAGGACTTCGTGGTGCTGGAGCGGGCGGAGTCCGTCGGCGGCACCTGGCGCGACAACACGTATCCGGGCATCGCGTGCGATGTGCCGTCGCACCTCTACGGCTTCGCGGCGCACCCGAACCCGGCGTGGTCGGGCACGTACGCGAAGGGCGCGGAGATCCACGCGTACCTCGAGCACGTCGTCGATGTCGAGGGCCTGCGCGACCGGGTGCTCCTCGGCACCCCGATGCGCGGGGCCGCCTGGGATGCCGAGCACGAGGTGTGGCGCATCGCCACGCCCGCCGAGGTCATCGTCGCCGAGGTGCTCGTGCTCGCGTGCGGGCGCCTCACCGAGCCGGCCATTCCGCGCTTCGCCGGCCTCGAGCAGTTCCCGGGGCCGCTGTTCCACTCCGCGCGGTGGGACCACTCCGCGGATCTCGCCGGCGCCCGCGTAGGCGTCGTCGGCACCGGTGCGAGCGCGGTGCAGATCGTCCCTGAGCTCGCACGCACGGCAGCGCACGTCACGCTCTTCCAGCGCACGCCCGCCTGGATCGTGCCGCGCGGCGGCGACGCCTACTCCGACGCCGACCGCGCCCGCTTCGCCGCGTCCCCGCAGGCCCTCGAGGCCCTGCGCGCCGACCTCTACGCCGAGGGCGAGGCGCGCTTCGCGTCGCGCTCGGGCGACTCCGCCGCGGCGGCGGACGCCGAGGCCGTGGCGCTCGCGCACCTGGAGCGTCAGGTCGCCGACCCCGCGCTGCGTGCCGCTCTCACCCCCGATTACGCGTTCGGCTGCAAGCGCGTGCTGCTGTCGGACGACTTCTACCCCGCTGTCGCGTCCGAGGCGGTGACCCTCGTGCCCGAAGCGCTCACCGAGGTGGACGGCTCGACGCTCGTCGCCTCCGACGGCACCCGCCACGAGGTCGACGCGCTGGTCCTCGCGACCGGATTCGCCTCGACGCGCCAGCCGTACGCCGACCACGTCTCGGGGGAGGGCGGGGCGACGCTCGCCGAGCACTGGTCGAGCGGAATGACGGCGTTCGCCTCGACGGTGGTCGCCGGCTTCCCGAACCTCTTCGTGCTCAACGGACCGAACGCGTCTCTCGGCCACTCGTCCTCGGTCCTCATGATCGAGGAGCAGGCCGGCTACGTCGCGCGCGTCCTCGACGCCCGCGGCGGGCGCGCGCTGCGCGTCGACCCGGAGGCCGAGCGCACCTACACCGATGAGATCGCCAGGGCTGCGGCATCCACCCGCTGGATGACCGGAGGCTGCCGCAACTGGTACGTCGACGAGCGCTCGGGCAGGCTCGCCCTGCTCTGGCCGGGCACCGTCGACGCCTTCCGGGAGCGACTCGCCCGCGCCGACGGCTCCGAATTCCTGACTGAACCCGCCATCGAAGGGATACCCGCATGACCGTTCCCCTGCGCTTCGGCTACAAGGCCTCCGCCGAGCAGTTCGGCCCGGCCGAGCTGCTGGACTATGCGATCCAGGCCGAGGAGGCCGGGTTCGACTCGGTGTTCATCTCGGACCACCTGCAGCCGTGGCTGCACGACGGCGGGCATGCCCCCGCGTCCGTCCCGTGGCTCGGCGCGCTCGGCGCGAAGACCTCGCGCGTGCTCATCGGCACGTCCGTGCTCACGCCGACGTTCCGCTACAACCCGACGGTCGTCGCCCAGGACTTCGCGACCCTCGGCGTGATGTACCCGGGGCGCGTGATCCTCGGCGTCGGCACCGGCGAGGCGCTCAACGAGGCGAACCTCGGCATCACCTGGCCCGATCCACCGGAGCGGTTCCAGCGGCTCAAGGAGGCCATCGGCCTCATCCGCCGGCTGTGGTCGGAGGACCGCGTCACCTTCGACGGCACGTACTACACGGCCCGCAACATCACCATCTACGACAAGCTCCCCGAGCCGGTGCCGATCTACATCGGCGCCGCCGGCCCCGCCGCGACGCGCCTCGCCGGCCGCATCGCCGACGGCTTCATCACCACGTCGGGCAAGAAGCGCGAGCTGTACACCGACACGCTGCTGCCGGCGCTGCACGAGGGACTCGAGAAGGCCGGCCGCCCGGCCGACGCGATCGACACCCTGATGGAGATCAAGGTCTCGCTCGACGAGACCATCGAGGCCGCGAAGGAGAAGACCCGGTTCTGGGCGCCGCTGGCGCTCACGCCCGAGGAGAAGATGGGCATCGACGACCCCATCGAGATGCAGCGGCTCGGCGAGGCGCTGCCGATCGAGCGCGCGGCGTCGCGGTTCATCGTGTCGGACGACCCCGACGAGCACGTCGAGCGCATCGGCTGGTACATCGGCCTCGGCTTCCGCCACCTCGTCTTCCACGACCCGGGCCATGACCAGGGCGCCTTCCTGCGGATGTACGGCGAAGAGATCCTCCCGCGCCTGCGCGCGAAGTACACGTGACCCCTCTGTTCGGCCGGCGCCGCCGCATCTCCCCGGAATCAGCGGCGCCGCCGCTGAGTGCGACCTCTTCCACCCCGTCACGCGCGGAACCCGAGGAGTCGAGGTCGCCCCGCTGGATCGTCGTGGTGCCGGTCAAGCCGTCGGCCCGCGCGAAGTCGCGGCTCGACGTCGACGGCGTGGGTCGCGCGGACCTCGCCCGCGCCATCGCGCTCGACACGCTCGCTGCGGCGACCGCGTGCGATCTCGTCGCGCAGGTCGTGGTGGTGACCGACGACGCCGCCCTCGCGCGTGACGCCGTGATGATCCCGGCGCTGCGGTTCGTCCCCGAGGGCGACGCGCGCGGGCTCGACGCCGCGGTGGCGGCGGGCGTCGCGGCGATCGATCCGGACGGACGGATGCCGCGCGCCGCCCTCCTCGGAGACCTTCCGGCGCTGCAGCCCGCCGACCTCGCGGACGCGCTGCGGGCCGCAGCATCCGTCCCCCGCACCGTCGTTCCCGACGCGGAGGGCACCGGCTCGACGCTGGTGACCGCGGGGCCGGGCACCCCATGGGAGTCGTCATTCGGCGACGGCTCGTTCGCACGGCACGTCGCGCTGGGGTGCGAGCCGCTTGCGATTCCGGATGCCTCCACCCTCCGCCGCGACGTCGACACGGCCGACCAGCTCGACGCCGCGCGCATGCTGGGTCTGGGCCCGCGCACGGCGGCCCTTCTCGCGCGCTGAGGCCGCGGCATCCGTCCCCTCGGGTACCGCAGCGCCCGCCGAGTCGGCCCTTCCGGTCACCAACCCGTCCCGAAGCGACCGCACCGGCCGACCCCGCCGGCGTCCGCTCGGCGCAGTCGGCCTGTCCGGTCGCAACGCGTGCCTGAGACGACCGCACGGGCCGACCCGACCCCGCCGGCACAGCTAGCCCGGCGGGATGAGCGCGGCGGGTCAGACGAGCAGCAGGTAGACCGCGCCGACGATCGTGAAGGCGATCACCAGCTTCTCGAAGACGGACTGCGGCATGCGGTCGGCGAGCCACCGGCCTCCGAACGCCGCGACGACGACGAGTGGCACGAGCACGAGGTCGATGAGGATCCCCGGCACTGTGATGATGCCGATGCCGATCGAGAACGGCACCTTGAACAGGTTGACGATCGCGAAGAACCAGGCCGCCGTGCCGAGGAACGCCTTCACCTCGAAGCGGGCGGCGAGGAAGTACATCGACATCACGGGTCCGGCGGCGTTCGCGACCATCGTGGTGAACCCGCCGAGGGTGCCGTAGGTCGCTGCGGCGACGCGGTGCGAGCCGCCCGCCTCGACGCCGGTGGCGAACCGGCGCCGCAGCAGCGTGATGGCGATGACGGCCAGCAGGATCACGCCGATCGACTTCTTCACCCACACGTCGTCGGCGAACCACAGGAACACCACGCCGAGGAGCACGCCCACCACGACCGCGGGGGCGAGCTTGAGCAGGGTGCGCCAGTCCGCGTGCCGGCGGTACATGGTCACGGCGAAGATGTCGGCGACGATCAGCAGCAGCAGCAGGACGCCGGTCGACTGCTTCGCCGGGAGCACGGCCGCGAAGATGGCGACGGCGATCGTCCCCGCGCCGGGCACGGCCGTCTTCGACAGGCCCACGACAACGGCTCCGAGGCCGAGCAGCGCCCACGCCCACCACGCGAGTTCGGGCACGCTCACACTCCGGCGGCGGCGAGCGCCGCCTCGCCGAGAGCGGTCTGGCGCGCAGCATCCGTCATCCAGAGCGGCCGGACGAGGGGACGGATGCCGAGCCCGGCGACCTGGCCAGCGGCAGCCTCGTCCTCTTCGGCGAGCAGCCACGCGTCGAGCAGTCCGCCGTTCCTGCGGGCGCCGTACAGGCCCGCGACCGCCGTTGCGGACGTCTCGACGCCGATCGCGGCCAGACAGACGTCGGCCATGCCGCGCACGACCTTGCCGCCGATGATCGGCGAGACCCCGACGACGGGGGCCTGCGCCCCGCGCAGCGCCTCACGCATGCCCGGCACGGCGAGGATCGGGCCGATCGACACGACCGGGTTCGAGGGGGCCAGCAGCACGGCGTCCGCCTCGGCGATCGCCTCCGCGACCCCGGGGGCGGCGGCGGCCTCGTCGATGCCGGGGTTCTCGAATCGCTCCGGGACGAGCGTGGCGCGGTGCCGGGTCCACCACTCCTGGAAGTGCAGGCGCGTGCCGTCGGCGAGCACCACGACGGTGTCGACCTCGCTGTCGGTCATCGGCAGCAGGCGCGCGCCGAGGTCCCAGCGGTGCGACATGCGCTCGAGCACGTCGGTCGGCGTGAGCCCCTCGCGCAGCCAGCCGGTGCGGGCGAGATGCGTGCCGAGGTCGAGGTCGCCGAGGGTGAACCAGGGCCAGCCGGCATTCCACTCGTGCAGTTCGTGATTCACGCGCTCGCTGTCGCCCTGCCGACCCCAGCCGCGCTCGGCGTCGTTGACGCCGGCGAGCGCGTAGGTGATCGAATCCACGTCGGGCTGCAGCCGCACGCCGGAGAGCCAGATGTCGTCGCCGGTGTTGACGACGACGGTCAGCGCGGCCGCGGTGTCGTCGATGCCGCGGGCGCGCAGCGCTCCACGGACTCCGAGGACGAAGCGGGAGCCGCCGACTCCGCCCGCGAGCACGACGATGCGGGGCGTGCCGGTCACGGGCGCGTCAGTTCCGCGAGTCGATGCCGCCGAGACGCGGGATCATGCCGGTCTTCGGGGCGAACTCGTCGGCCGCGTGAGGGAGGGAGAACCTCCCGACGGCGTCGATGAGAGCATCGACGGTCTGTGCGTCGGCCACGACATCCACGTCGAGGCCCGCGCGGCGCGCGTCCTTGGCGGTGCGCGGGCCGATCGCAGCGATCAGCGTGGTGTCGGGGATCTCGGGGAACTGCTCGTGCACCTGCTGCGCGACCGAGCCGCTGGTGACGAGGATGGCGTTGATGCGGCCGGAGTGGACGTCCTCGGCGATGCGCTCGGTGACGGGGACCCCGACCGTGCGGTACGCGACGACGCTGCGGACGCGATGCCCGGCCTCGGTGAGCATGCGGGTGAGCACCGGCTTCGCGATCTCGCTGCGAAGGGTGAGGATGTCGCGGGCCTCGGGCTCGAGGCCGATGAGCTGCTCCGCCATGCCGGCCGCGGAGTTGTCGCGCTCGGGCACGAGGTCGACGCGATAGCCGACGGCGAGGAGCGCGGCAGCGGTGGTCTCGCCCACGGCGGCGACCTTCGTGGTCGCCGGGACGACCGCGCGGTAGGCGTAGAGGACGTCGACGGTCGTCGCGCTCGTGACCGTCAGCCACTCGAACTTGCCGGCGGCGAGGTCGGCGAGCGCCTGGTCGAGCGATGCCTGGTCGTTCGTGGGGGCGAAGTTGATGAGCGGGGCGATCACCGGGATCGCGCCCTGACGGCGGAGAGTCGCTGCGACGCCGTCGCCCCAGGGACCGCCGCGGGGCACGAGAACGCGCCAGCCGGTCAGGGGTTTGACGGACTGCTGCTGTGCTGCGGCGGAATTCATAGGGGGGTCGACTCTCGATGATGCTCAGTCGGCCGCCCAGGAAAGATCGAGGCAGCCGATGCGCGATTCGAATCGGGTTCGCGCGATCGGCAGCTAACGCATCATTGCACTGCCTTGCCTCCCGAGCATACCCCCGATCGCGCGAGGCGTTACCTCGGCGGTGTGGAGAGCGGGATTCCGGGCGGGATCAGCGCGTATAGAGGCGGACGAAGCCCCAGACCGCCGCGCCGATCGCGGCGGCGCCCGCGACGACCGCGACGGCGGTGAGCGCGGGGTTGCGGCGATTGAACGCGCGGGCCTGCTCGATCCGCTCGTCGAGGGCGCGACCGACCCGGCGCGGGACGTTCGCCTTCTGCTCGATGGCGGCGAGCGCCGCCTTGAGCTCGGTCCTCGCCTGCTCGACGGGGTCGCCGATCCCGAGGGGCACGGCGGTGCGAGGCAGCGCGACGGAGTTCTTCGACAGCGGCACGGGCGCGTCAGAGCTCATCGCGCACCTCCTTCACATCCAGGGCGATCGATTGGACCGGGTTGCGGCGCTCGCCGATCCGGCGGAAGTAGAGGACGCCGATGAACGCGAACACGGCCGTGACGATCAGCATCGCGAAGAAGACGACGATCGCCGACAGCCAGACGGGCCACCACGACGACAGTCCCGCGATCACGAACGTGCCGAACACCGGGACCGACCAGAACAGCACGAACAGCGCGGCGAAGACCCACAGGGCTCCCCATCCGCCGTCTTTCGCGGTCTTGGCGAGCCAGGCCTTCGCGGCGTCGATCTCCGCGATGACGAGGTTGCGGACGAGCTCCGGGATCTCACCCAGCAGGGTGAGCAGGCTGTCGTCCGCGCGGTCGCGGAAGCCGCGGGGGGTTGTCATCACGTCAAGCCCCGCCGCGGCCGTTCTCGGAAGCGTCGTCGACGGCGTCCTCGACGGCGTCCTTCACAGCCTTCGCCGAGGTCTGCGCCGCCGTGCCGACCTCGTCGGCCGAGTCCTTGCCGACCTTGATGGCCGCGTCGAGCCTCTGCCCGGCGGTGCCCTTCGATCCGGCGGCCTGCGTGACCTTCACGGCCGACTCCCACAGCGTCGACGGCAGCGCCATGGCCTGGGACTTGGCGAAGTCCTTGACCTTGCCGACCTGGCTCTGCACGGGCTCGGTGTTCCACACCTTCAGCCACTGCGTCTTGATCTGCTCGTAGCGTTCACGACCCGCGCGCGTACCGAGCACATACCCGATCGCGAGTCCGACAACGAGTCCAGCCTTGCCCTTCATGAGGTCTCCTCACGCTCGGTGTGACCTGACGACCTTCCCAGGGTAGCCCTGTATGCCGATTCCGGCATCCACCCTTGACAGGGGCTCCGGCGCAGGGTTCACTCTGCCGCCTTGGCACCCCACAGAGCCTTGCGGCGAAGGCGGTCGGCCTGCTCCTGAGCATCGGCGACGACCTGCGCGAGGCCGCTTCCCGACAGCCAGGCGCCGACGGCGGCGAGCCCCGGCGCGCGGGCGATCGCGGCCCGGGCGGCGTCGGTGCGCTCGCGTCGGCCGAGGGCCGACGCGGGAGGGACGAGCGTGTACGCGTCGCGGCGCGCGCCGGCGATCCGGCCCTCGTCGAGCTGCACCCCGAGGAGGACGGATGCCTCGGCCACGGCCATCACCGCCGCGTCGGCGTCGGACAGTCCCTCGGTCGCCGGTGCGATCCCCGGGGCGCCGAAGGCGACGCGCAGGACGTGGCGCCCGGCGCCCGCCTCTCGCGCCAGCCACTCCCACCGAGCGGTCTCATGGACGAGGCCGGTCGCGCGTGAACCGCCCGGGACGGCGTGGACATGGGCACCGCGCGGCGCCGCGTCGAGCTCGGGCGCGTCCACCACGAGCGTCACGACGTCGCGGGCGATCCCTGCGGCGGCGACGTCGGCGAACGCCGGGGTGCCGAGCGCGGCGGCGAGGAGCGCGCGCGCCGTGGTCTCGTCGGTCGCGACGATGACCGCGTCGGCGTGCAGCCGGTCCGGTGCGGCGGCCGCACCGTCGGGCGCGATCGTCGCGACTTCCACCGTCCAGCGTCCGTCGCTGCGCACGACACCCGTCGCCGGCGCGTGCGTGTGGATCGCGACCTCACGCTCGGCGAGCCTCTCGGCGAGCGCGGCGGTGAGCTGCGGCATCCCACCGTCCAGTCCCTCGATCGAGGCGCTCGGGGCATCGACGCGTACGTCGGCGACCGCACCGCCGAGCCACCCGGTGCGGGTGAGCGCGCTGTTGAGTCCCGGGGCGGCGAGCTCGACGTCGACGTCGACGGGGTCGACGCCGAAGCGGTCGATGGTGAGCGGTGCCACCAGGCGATCCAGGACCTTGTCTCCCATGCGGCCGTAGACGAGCCGGCCGAGGCTGCGCTGGGCGCCGATCGTGAGCGGGGGACGCAGGCGATCGAGGTACGCGCGCCACGTGCCGCCCCATCCGATGATCCGGCGCACGCTCTCGTCCCACGGGTTGGCGGGGATTCCGAGCACCTGCTCGGCGGGCAGCGGCGCCGCGGCGCCCTTCGGCAGGCCCGCGATCCACTCGCGGTCGTCGCGCGGGCGCTCGATCGCGGCATCCGGCAGCACGTCGTCGACGAGCCCGCGCACCGTGCCGCCGCGGGTCGACCAGCAGGTCACACCGGTCTCGAGCTCGAGTCCCGCGATGCGGGCGGACCCGATCGTGCCGCCGAGGCGATCGGATGCCTCCACCAGCGTCACCGCCATGCCGACCTTGGCGCACTCCCACGCCGCGACGAGCCCGGCGATGCCGCCGCCGATGACGACCACGTGCGTCTCACGCGCGTGGTCGACGAGTTCCCGGAAGGGCTCGGACGTGGGGCCCTCGTGCCCGGAGGGTGCAGGCGGACCGCCGGCGTCGGGAGCGGGCGTGGGGATGGTCACGGCATCCATCCTCCCATCCGCGAACGGTGCCGGCAGGAGCGGGCGGTGGGAGACTGGGCCGCATGACGCTCCACATCACGGGCGACGACGCCGCCGACCGCCTGCTCACCGACGACCCGCTCGCCCTGCTGATTGGCATGCTGCTCGACCAGCAGGTCGCGATGGAGACGGCATTCGCCGGACCGCTCAAGATCTCCCAGCGCGCGGGGACGCTGGATGCCGCGGCGATCGCGAGCTTCGACCCCGAGGCGTTCACGGAGCTCTTCAAGGCGACGCCGGCCGTCCACCGGTTCCCGGGCTCGATGGCCGCACGCGTGCAGGCGCTCTGTGCGGCGGTCGCGCAGGAGTGGGGCGGCGACGCGTCGGCGATCTGGACCCGCCCGGCCACGGATCCCGCCGGAGCACCGGACGGGCCGACCGTGCTGAAGCGGCTGAAGGCCCTGCCGGGGTTCGGCGAGCAGAAGGCGAAGATCTTCCTGGCTCTCCTCGGCAAGCAGTACGGCTTCACCGGTGCCGGCTGGCGCGAGGCGGCCGGCTCGTACGGCGACGAGGGGTCGTTCCGCAGCGTCGCCGACATCGTCTCGCCGGAGTCGCTGACGAAGGTGCGCGAGCACAAGCGCGCGATGAAGGCCGCGGCCAAGGGCTGACCGGGAGGCGGCGATGAAGAAGACCGGTGGCGACGTCGACGAGTTCGTCGCCGCGGTGCGGCCCGCGAAACGTCAGCGCGATGCCGTACGCATGATCGATCTGCTGCGCGAGGTGACGGGCCGCGAGCCCGAGCTCTGGGGCACCATCATCGGCTTCGGCTCGTGCCACTACCGCTCGGCGGCCGGCAGCGAGGGCGACGCCCCGATCGCGGCGTTCTCGCCGCGGCGCGAATCCACGACGGTGTACACGCTGCGCACCGCCGCGCACGGCGACCGGCTCGCGAATCTGGGACCGCACGAGACCGGGGTCAGCTGCCTGTACATCAAGGACCTCGACGCGGTCGATGCCGGCGTGCTCCGCGAGATCGTCGCCGAGGACTACCGCCGGGTGCTCGCCGGCGAGACCGGCGACACGACCTACACCGTCACGGACTGACCGCCCGATCGGCCGCCCCTGCCGGCGCGAGTCCGATCGCCCGCGCTGCCCGAATCGGCATCCGCGCCCGCCCCGAACGACCGCGGACGCCGGAAGCGACCGCGCGGACCTCGCGGCACGATGACGACGGACGCCCGCCACGCGCCCGCAGACGACGGATGCCTCGACCCGGCGGGTCGAGGCATCCGTGGTCCTGCGGGTCAGGCGCCCTTGAGGCGCTCCGCGAGGTAGTCGTGCAGGACGTCGAGCGGAACGCGCTCCTGGCCCATCGTGTCGCGGTCGCGCACGGTGACGGCGCGGTCGTCGAGCGAGTCGAAGTCGACCGTGACGCAGAAGGGCGTGCCGATCTCGTCCTGGCGACGGTAGCGGCGGCCGATCGCGCCGGCGTCGTCGAAGTCGATGCTCCAGTCGCCGCGCAGCGTCTCCGCGACCTCACGGGCGATCGGCGAGAGCTGCTCGTTGCGCGACAGCGGGAGCACGGCGACCTTCACGGGCGCCAGGCGCGGGTCGAGCTTGAGCACCGTGCGGGTGTCGGTGCCGCCCTTCGCGTTCGGCGCCTCCTCCTCGTGGTACGCGTCGACGAGGAAGGCCATCATCGCGCGGGTGAGGCCGAACGAGGGCTCGATGACGTACGGGATGTACTTCTCGCCCGAGGCCTGGTCGAAGTAGGTGAGCGACTGGCCCGACGCCTCCGAGTGCGAGCTCAGGTCGTAGTCGGTGCGGTTGGCGACGCCCATGAGCTCGCCCCACTCCTTGCCGGCGAAGCCGAAGCGGTACTCGACGTCGATGGTGCCGTCGGAGTAGTGGGCGCGGTCCTCTTCGGGCACGTCGAACCGGCGCATGTTGTCGGGGTCGATGCCGAGCCCGATGAACCAGTCCCAGCACTCGTCGACCCAGTGCTCGAACCACTCCTGCGCCTCGGCGGGCGGCACAAAGTACTCGATCTCCATCTGCTCGAACTCGCGGGTGCGGAAGATGAAGTTTCCGGGTGTGATCTCGTTGCGGAACGCCTTGCCGACCTGGCCGATGCCGAACGGCGGCTTCTTGCGGCTCGCGGTGAGCACGTTCGAGAAGTTCACGAAGATGCCCTGCGCGGTCTCGGGGCGGAGGTAGTGCAGGCCGGACTCGTCGTCGACGACGCCGAGGTAGGTCTTCACCAGGCCCGAGAACGCCTTGGGCTCGGTGTACTGGCCCTTCGTGCCGCAGTTGGGGCACGGGATGTCGGCGAGGCCGTTCTCCGCCGGGCGGCCCTTGCGGGCCTCGAAGTCCTCGATGAGGTTGTCGGCGCGGAAGCGCTTGTGGCACTGCAGGCACTCGACCAGCGGATCGGTGAAGGTCGCGACGTGACCGGATGCCTCCCACACGCGCTTGGGCAGGATGATCGACGAGTCGAGGCCGACCATGTCGCCGCGGCCGCGCACGAACGTCTGCCACCACTGGCGACGGATGTTCTCCTTGAGCTCCGTCCCGAGGGGGCCGTAGTCCCATGCCGACCGGGATCCGCCGTAGATCTCACCCGCTTGGAACACGAACCCGCGGTGACGGGCGAGGGCGATGACTTTGTCGAGGCGAGACTGCTCGGCCACGGTGGCTCCAATGGTCGGGAGGGGATGCACGAAGGTGCGAGAAGCCGCTGACCGCGGCATCCGTCGATTCTAGTCGCCGTGCGCCGAGGGACCGGCGTCGCCGTCGGCCTGCTCGAACGCGCGATCCCACTCCTGCAGCTCCTTGCGGCGGCCGATGAGCCCGTCGAGAGA
This sequence comes from Microbacterium sp. Soil_C_42, assembly GCF_057656735.1. Classification (NCBI taxonomy): domain Bacteria; kingdom Bacillati; phylum Actinomycetota; class Actinomycetes; order Micrococcales; family Microbacteriaceae; genus Microbacterium; species Microbacterium sp. Soil_C_42. Next base: position 445 of record NZ_JBDGJU010000057.1, on the reverse strand, counting down.
CACTTGGAAGTGAAGGCCCCGTCGGGCGTTGACCTGCTTGATGTTCTCGACGAGCTCGGTCGAGAACGATGTCAGCGCGGTGCGCACCTCGCGGACGCGATCGACCGGGTCGTCCCACAGGTCGGGGTGCTGCAGGATGTCGAGCAGGTAGTCGCGGTCGAGCGCCGCCGTGAGCTTGCGCAGCGTCTCGCCGTACTCGACCGCGGCCGTGGCCCGCTGCCCCTCGTCGCCCTTGCGGCCGAGCCGGTCGAAGAGCTCGGTCGTGTTGTTCGCGACGGTCACGATCTCGGTCGCGACGTCGGTGGCATCGCGATTCCCGGATGCCCCGGCCGCCGCGTACTCGCCGCTCAGTGCCCGCAGCCTCCCGACGAGCGGGCGCACGGCGTCGGGAAGCGGGGCGTGGCGGCCGGCGGCTCCGCCGCGACCGCGCCGGCGGAGCACCGCC
>NZ_JBDGJU010000056.1:0-17085 GCF_057656735.1 Microbacterium sp. Soil_C_42 | reverse complement strand
TTGCTGACGGCACGCGGACCGGCCGATGGCGCCGCCCGCGGCGCGGCCGCCCTGGCCGGCGGAGGGACCGCCCTGCTCGTGGCGATGTCGCTCACGCGTCCGGACGCCGATCTCGTGCTCACGACCGTGACCGCCGTCATCGGCGGCGTGCTCGGCGTCGCGGGCGCCTCGGTGCTGGGGCTGCGGCGCTGGGCGCCGCTCGGCGGAGTGCTGGCCGTGGGCGGACTCGTCGTCGCCGTGGTCGCGTGCGGCGCGCGGTTCCTCGAGATCGCACCCGCCGGCGGGCTCGAGCCCGATCTCTGGGCCGTCGCCGGGGCGGGGATCGCAGGCGCGATCGCCCTGGCTGCGCTGCGCGCGACGCCGTCGCGCGCGGTCGGCCTCACCGCCGGCGCGGGCTTCGCGATCGCATCGGTGCTGTTCGCGCTCGCCGAGCTGCAGCTGCTGCTCGTGCAGCAGACGGGCGACGAGCTGCGCACCGCCGCGGTGATGTCGGCACTGACGGCGGCCACCGTCGTCGGCACTGCCGCACGCGCCCGGCTCGGGCCGGCCCTGGTGATCGCGGCCGCGATGGCGGGCGCGGGCTTCGGCCTCCTGGCGCTCACGGTCGGGGACGTGCGTCCCATCGAACTGGTCACGGTGCCGCCGGCGCTCGGCGGCATCGCATACGGCGTGCGCACCCTGCGCCGCGAACCGGCGTCGCGCACGTGGCCGGCTCTCGGCCCGTGGCTGGCGCTCTTGACCGTGCCGTCGCTGCTGACCGACTTCGCGGGGTCCTCCTCCGGCATGGCCGCCGACGCGGCGTGGCTGGGCGAGCCCGAGCTCTGGCGCATCGTCTCGCTCGGCGTCGTGGCGATCGCGATGGTGGTGGTCGGTGCGATCTACCGGCTGCAGGCGCCCCTCCTGCTCGGCTCGGCGGTGCTGGTGGTGCACGGCGTCGCCCAGCTGTGGCCCTGGATCTCCACCGCGTACGTCGCCGTGCCGTGGTGGCTGTGGCTCGGCCTCGGCGGCGCGCTGCTCATCTTCATGGCCGCCCGCTACGAGAAGAACATGAAGGCGCTGCGCACGACCGTCGCCGCGGTCACGTCGCTTCGCTGACCTCGCGCGCGCCGCGCCCCCAGCGGAACGGCGACACGGTCGGCTCGCCGGGGATCCAGTAGCGCCACGGGAACGCGGCGGTGCCGGCCACGCCTGCGACGCCGACGCGCGGCCCCGACGCCACCTCGGCGAGAGGGTCGACGAGCAGCTCCAGCCGTGCCACTGCGCCGTGGAGCGGCGCGCCGGTGATCGCGTCGATGCCGTCGTGCAGCGGATGCCGCAGCCCCACCGCGTCGCCGAACCGGCCCGGTCCGCGCGCCAGGTCGCGCGGTGTGCGGGCAGCCGGTCGGCGACGGGTCGCAGCATCCGTCCCCTCGATCACCTGGCCTGCCCGCAGCAGCACACCGCCGGCGACCCCCTCGGGAGCGCACACGACGTTCACGCACGAGTGGATGCCATGGCTGAGGTACACGTACAGATGCCCGGGTTCGCCCCACATCGTGGCGTTGCGCGCGGTCTGGCCCATGCGCGCGTGCGAGCCCGGATCGGGCACCGGGCCGGTGCCGCGCCCGTGGTAGGCCTCGACCTCGGTGAGGCGCACCGCCACCGTCTCGCCGTCGACCGCGGTCGTGAGGCGGGCTCCGAGCAGGCGCGGCGCGACGTCGGCGGGAAGGCCCTGCAGGTCCGCGCGGGTCGCCGCACGCCACAGGTCCCGCGCCATGGGCCGAGTCTACGTCCGCGCGTCGGCCGTGACATGCGCGTCGGGTCGCCGCACCGAGCGATACTGTTCGCGCATGGGAAAGTGGTTCGTGCTCATCCTGCTGAGCGTGTCGCAATTCATCATGGTGCTCGACAGCACGGTGATGAACGTCTCGATCTCGACCGTCGCGGAGGACCTCGGCACCGACATCTCGGGCATGCAGGCCGCCATCACGTTCTATGCGCTGACGATGGCCGCGTTCATGCTCACGGGCGGCAAGCTCGGAGACCGCTGGGGCCGCAGCATGGCCTTCCGCATCGGGTCGGTCGTCTACGGCATCGGCTCGCTGACCACCGCGCTCGCGCCGAACCTCACGGTGCTGATGCTCGGATGGTCGCTCGTCGAGGGTCTCGGCGCCGTGCTCGTCATCCCCGCGATCGCCGCCCTGGCCGCGATCAACTACACCGGCCGTGAGCGCGTGGTCGCGTTCGCCGTGCTCGGCGCGGTGACCGGCGGCGCCGCTGCGGCCGGACCCCTCATCGGCGGTCTCGTCACGACGTACTCGTCGTGGCGGTACGTCTTCGTCGCGGAAGCCGTCGTCATGACCCTCGTGCTGATCGTGTCGGGCCGCATCAAGGACGTGCCGGGCGACCGCAAGCTGCGGATCGACCTGCTGAGCGTCGCGCTCTCGGCGCTCGGCCTGGGGCTGCTGGTCTACGGCATCCTGCAGTCCAAGACGTGGGGCTGGTTCCAGCCGCTCGACCCGCCCGTGATCAACGGCCAGCCGTTCGCCCCCCTCGGCATCTCGCCCGTCGCGTACCTGATCCTGCTGTCGCTCGTCGTGCTGTGGCTCTTCGTGAAGCGGCAGCAGCAGCTCGAGCGGAGCGGCCGCGTTCCGCTGCTGAAGGTGAGCCTCCTGCGGATCACGGCGCTGCGCAGCGGCCTGACGATGTTCATGGCGCAGTACTTCGCGATCGCCGCGCTGTTCTTCGTCGTGCCGGTGTACCTGCAGACGATCCTCGGCTACGACGCGCTGCAGACGGGCCTGAAGATCCTGCCGCTGTCGCTCGGGCTCATCCTGTTCTCGATCCTCGGGTCGCGGCTGTCGACGGTGCGCACCGCGCAGAACATCGGCCGGATCGGGCAGCTCACGCTCGGCCTCGGCGTCCTGATCGTGTTCCTCGCGGTGCAGCCCGAGCTCGCCGATTGGGCGTTCGCCGCCGGCATGTTCGTGGTCGGTGCCGGCTTCGGCCTTCTGGCCTCGCAGCTCGGCAACGTCAACATGTCGGCCGTCTCGCAGTCCGACACGTCCGAGGTCGGCGGCCTTCAGGGCACGTTCCAGAACCTCGGCTCCTCGTTCGGCACGGCGATCGTCGGATCCGTCTTCATCCTGCTGCTCACCTCGGGCTTCACCGCGGCGGTAGAGCAGAGCACGACCATTCCCGACGACATCCGCTCCCAGGTCGTTGCGACCGCGTCGAAGGGCGCGCCGATCATCTCGCAGCAGCAGGCCGAGGACCTGTTGACAGATGCCGGCGCCGACCCCGAATCCGCCTCCGAGATCGCCCAGATCTATGCCGACACGCAGGTCGAGTCGCTGCGGCAGTCGCTGTTCTTCGTCTTCGCTCTCACGGTGCTGGGGCTCATGCTCTCGAGCGGCCTGCCGGCCACGCTGCCCAACCCCGCCGCACCCAAGACGGAGACGGACGAGGAGGACGCAGCATCCGCCCGCCCGTCCTGAGCTCCTCGCGTCCTCAGCTGAGGATCTGTGCCGAGATGCGGAGCAAGCCGGTGCGCACGGTCCGCATCTCGGCTCTCGTCCTCAATTGAGGACGTGACACGGATGCGGCGTCCCCGCGTCCGTAGTTGAGGACGTGACACGGATGCGGCGTCCCCTCGTCCTCAATTGAGGACGGGACACGGATGCTGCGTCCCCGCGCCCGTCCGCCGGGTCAGCGGGGCGGCACCTGGCACCACGAGATCGAGGAGCCGTTGAGCCCGACGACGGGGTCGCCGTCGGAGACCTCGAGGATGCGCGTCTCAGGGCGCTTCGGAAGCGGGTGCTGGTAGGTGTCGTAGGAGTTCGTCACCGCGTCGGGGGCCACGAGCACCGCGAGGTAGCGGGCGCTGGGCGACACGCACACCTGGATGACGGCGTCCGTGTCGGCGATCTCGGTGAGCATGGTCGTCGCACCGTCGGCGCCCACATGGGCGACCGAGGTGCGCCCCGTCGGCACGCCGTCGGCGTCGAGCACCGCCGCCGTGCGGATCGTGGAGCCGTCGGGGAGAGGTGTCACCGACGTCGTCCCGCCGAGGTCGGTGTCGGGTGCGACGAGGTCGGCCTCGCTCGCGTCGGTGAGGTCGATCACGGTCGCCCGGTCGAGCCGGTCGACGACCGCCTCGCTCGAGCCACGGGCGATGCCCTCGATGGTCAGCGCGTCGCCGAGCGCGGTCGGCGCGCCGGCCGAGGCATCCGATCCCGTCAAGAGCAGCGAGCCGTCGAACGAGAGCAGCAGGATGCTGTCGGTGTCGGGCACGAACCGCCACTCCGCGACGCGGGGGTCGGCACCCTCGACCTCGATCGCCGCCGGATCGGCGTCCGGGTCGCTCAGCGACGCGGTGTAGAGCCGGCTCTCGCGCCCCGAGTCGGCGGTGAGCTCGGCGTCGGAGAACGTGTAGCCGATGCGCTCACCGCGATCGGCCGTCTGCAGGTTCGACACGAACCCGTCGCCGGGAAGCGGCAGTTCGTGCGCGTTCTCGCCGTCCAGGTCGGTGACGATGAGCCCGGCCTGATCGTCGTCGGTGCGCACCGAGACGACGAGGTGCTGGGATGTCGCGCGGAAGTCCTCGATGTGCGCGTGCCGGAACACCGGCACCGCGTTCTGCCCGGTGAGGTCGGTGCGGTAGATGAGGTCGCCCGAGTTCGTGCCGCGCTGCATGAGGAAGACCTCTGCCGCGGGGGTCCTGAAGGTCTGCGTGATCGTCGCCGTCGGGCCGCCGCCCAGCGACGCGACGTCGTCGATCGTCACGGTGTACTCCGTGTCGTCCCACAGCGGCAGCGTGAACCGCACGCCGACGCTCCGCCCCGACGTGTCGACGGCGAACGGCGTCTCGGGGGTGATCGTCACCTGCGAGGGGTCGATGTCGGCGAGCGACTGCGTCGTGGTCACGATGAGACGGGCGCCGGATGCTGCGGCCGCCGCCTCCGGATCGACATACGCGTCCGTCACCCGGGGCCCCTGCGCGACGCTCGCGGCTGCTCCGGCGAGCCCGAGCACGGCGAGGACGCCCACGACGATCGCGAAGGCTCCGACGAACGCGCGGCCCCGACGACGCCGGGACCGCGAACGACGTAGCGACCCGTCAGTACTCATACGGGTCCTCGGGCTCGTCGATCTCCTCGACCGCAGCCGCGGCGACGACGAGCTGGCCGTCCGACGACGAGCGCACGGTGCCGGTGATCGTGACCCACTGCCCGGTGTCGGGCGCGCTCGCGCCGCTCACGACGGGCAGGCTCGCGGGTTGCGCGTCGATGACGCAGTGCGTGATGACCAGACGCGTGAGATCGAAGGCACCGTCCTCACCCGGCGTCACGAAGCCCGTGAGCTCGACGGTCTCGCCGTCGAATGCGTCGGGGTTGGTGGCGGTCGCGAACACCGTCGCCCACTCGCCGACGCCGAACGAGGCCGTGTCGCCGGTCGACGCGAGCTGGATCGTGTCGGCGCCGCCGAACAGCGGCGTGGCGCCGACGTCGCGCGACATCGCGAGCTCGGCGCTGAGCGAGGCCGGAGGCAGCACGAGCGTGAGCACCACGACCCCCGATGCCGCCACCCCGCCGGCGACGGTGGCCGCCACGGCGAGCGGGTGCGAGGCGTGGTGGCCGTGGTCGTGCTCCGGTTCCTCGCCGTGGTCGTGGCCGTGATCGGCCTCTGCGCCGAGCGGGAGGGCGAACGAGGCCACCGCGCCGATCAGCACGAGCACCGACATCGACACCGCGAACCACGTCGAGTCGGGGTTGATGTACAGGCCCAGTCGCCCGGTCACCGCGAGGGAGATGGTGAAGACGGCGAGGGCCGCGGCCAGCCCGACCCCGAGCCACCGCGTGCCGACGAAGCCTGTCTTACGCAAGGAGGTTCACCGCCGTCCCGATCGCGAAGGCCGACAGGAGGACGACCACCACGATGCCGCCGAGCGTGCGCCAGGTGAAGGTCGTCCGCATCAGCGCGAGCATCTTGACGTCGACGAGCGGCCCGACCAGCAGGAAGGCGACGATCGAGCCGGGCGTGAACGTCGAGGCGAACGACAGCGCGAAGAACGCGTCGACGTTGGAGCAGATCGACACCACCATCGCCAGCGCCATCATCGCGACGATCGACAGCGCCGGATTCGCGCCGATCGCGAGCAGCGCCTCGCGCGGGATGAGCACCTGCACCGCGCCCGCGAGCGCGGAGCCGATGACGAGCGCCGGCATCACCGCGCGCAGCTCGATCACGAACTGCGCGAGCGTGCGCCGCCACTTGCCGCCCGGCTCGTGCACGACGAGCTCGCACGTGTCGCGGAAGCGGTCGGTGAGCAGGGCGTCGGGAGACGGATGCCGCGAGTACAGCCATCCGATCAGGTTCGCGATCGCGTACCCGCCGAGAAGACGGGCGACGAGGATGCCGTCGCTGAAGCCGAACGCCTGGTGGGTCGTGATGATGACGATGGGATTCACGATCGGCGCCGCGATGAGGAACGTCAGCGTCTCGGGCACCGAGAATCCGCGCATGAGCAGGCCGCGGGCGAACGGCACGTTGCCGCACTCGCACACCGGCACGATCATGCCGAGGAGCGACAGCACCGCGCGCCTCGCCCACCCGCGCCGCGGCATCCATCGCTCGATGACGCCCGGGGGCACCCACACCTGCACGACGATCGACAGCACCACGCCGAGCGCCACGAACGGCAGCGACTCGATGAGCACGCTGATGGCGAGCGTCAGGCCGTCCTGGGCGCGGGTCGAGAGCGACGCCGGGAACAGCGCCGGCGCGAGCCAGTCGATGAGGAAGAGGCCGGCGACGACGGCGACGCCCACACCGAGCCAGAGCAGGGTGCGAGCCTGCGCGGACGGCTGCGGCGCAGCATCCGATGCAGATCCGTGGCGGTGCTCGGCAGAGTGCGCCCGCGTGCCGGGGTCAGTGCGCGTCACGCTGGGCATCCCGGGCGGCGGCGCAGTTCGCGCACAGCCCGAAGATGTCGACGACATGTTCTGCGTCGCGGAATCCGTGGCGCTCGGCGGTGCGCTGGGCCCACTGCTCGACGTCCGTCGCCTCGATCTCGACGGTCAGTCCGCAGGAGCGGCAGATCAGATGGTGGTGGTGGCCGGTGCTCGAGCACGCACGGTAGAGCGCTTCGCCCTCCGGGCTCTGCAGCGAATCGGCCTCGCCCTGGGCGGCGAGCCCGGCGAGGGCGCGGTACACGGTCGCCAGCCCGATGCCGGTGTTGTCGTCGCGGAGGGCGGCGTGCAGCGATTGCGCGCTGACGAATCCGCGGGCGTCCGACAGCGCTTCGCGCACGCGTTCGCGCTGCCACGTGTTGCGCTGGGCCATGGTGGGGAGTCTACCGAGGGGTCCTGTGCGTCGCCCGGGCGCCGGCTGCTGCGAGCTCCGCGTGCTCACCTGTCGCACGATGCCGCCCCGGGCAGCGCTTCGAGACAGGGGAGCAGAGTCCGGCGCCGGTCACCGGGCGACCTCGGGGACGGCTGCCCGGGTGACGCGGTCGCGGCGAGCGCCGATGACACGGCAGACGACGTAGATCAGGAACGAGATCGTGGTGATGTACGGGCTCACCGGGAGGGTGCCCATGATCGCGAGCAGGATGCCGCCGACCGCCGAGACGAAGCCGAACAGGGCCGACAGCAGCGGCACCGACAGCGGGCCCGACGCGATGCGCATCGCCGCAGCGGCGGGGGTGACGAGGAGGGCCATCACCAGCAGCGCCCCGATGATGTGCACGGCCACGGCGACGATGAGCCCGAGCAGCAGCATGAACGCGAGTGAGACCGCGGTCGTCGGCACGCCGCGCGCGGCAGCGGACTGCGGGTCGAGCGAGTCGAACCGCAGCGGGCGCCAGATGAGCAGCATCCCGAGCAGCACGACCGCTCCGATGCCGATCAGCCAGCCGAGCTGGCCCGTCTGCACCGACACGATCTGGCCGGTGAGCAGGCTGAACCGGTTGGCGCTGCGGCCGTCGTAGAGCGAGAGGAACAGGATGCCGAGACCCAGCCCGAACGGCATCAGCACGCCGATGATCGAGTTGCGGTCGCGCGCCTTCGCCCCGAGCACGCCGATGATGGCGGCTGCGATGAGCGAGCCGACGATCGACCCGGTGACGACGTCCCACCCGATGAGGAGCGCCGCCGCGGCGCCCGCGAACGACAGCTCGCTGATGCCGTGCACCGCGAACGCCATGTCGCGCTGCATGACGAAGACGCCGACGAGTCCGCCCACCAGCCCGAGGACCGCGCCCGCCCACACCGAGTTCGACACGAGCGCGAGGATCTCGCCGTAGTAGGGCAGCCCGCCGAACATCGCGTCGGCGATGTCGTTCCAGTTCATGCGTGCGCCCTGTTCATTCGTGCATCGGGTGGTCGTGATGGTGATGGGATGCCTCGGCGTCGGGCGCACCGACCACCACGAGGCGGTCGCCCGCCCGCAGCACGAAGACGTGCGCCCCGTACAGCGCCGTCAGCACGTCCGAGCGCAGCACCTCCTGCGGGGTGCCGAGGGTGAACCGCCCGTTCGCGATGTACAGGATGCGGTCGACCTTGCCCAGCAGCGGGTTGATGTCGTGCGTGACGAGCAGGACCGCGGCATCCTTCTCCCGGCGATGCCGGTCGATGAGGCCGATGACCGCCTGCTGGTTGGCGAGGTCGAGGCTCGTGAGCGGCTCGTCGCACAGGAGGAGCGGCGGGTCGTCGGCGAGGGCCTGGCCGGCCCGCAGGCGCTGCTGCTCGCCGCCCGAGAGGAGCCCGACGGGCCGGTCGGCGAACTCGCGGGCGCCGACGGCGTCGATGAGCGCGTCGACGCGTGCCCGGTCGCCGCGCCGGGGGATCGGGAAGCCGAACCGGTGGCCGTCGACGCCGAGCGTCACGAGGTCGCGGCCCCGCAGCGACGTGTCGCGCGGCAGCGGCCGTGCCTGAGGGATGTAGCCGATGCTGCGACTGCCCTTGTGGGCCACCGGCTCGCCCTCGACGGTGATCTCGCCGTTCGACAGCGGCTCGAGGCCGAGGATCGCGCGGAGCAGCGTCGTCTTGCCGGAGCCGCTGGGCCCGAGTACGGCGACGAGCTCGCCGGCGTGCACATCGAGGTCGAGACCCGCCCAGAGCTCGCGGTCGCCGCGCTGGAGCGCGGCATCCCGGATGCTGAGGATGACGCGGCGCGACGCCGAGTCGCGGCGTGCCGGCGTCACGCCGGCAGCGCCCCGTTCAGCGCCTCGATGTTCGCCTGCATCCACGAGATGTAAGTCTGCCCCTCCGGCAGCGTTTCCGAGAACGCGATCACCGGGATGCCGAGCCCGTCGGCCTCGTCGACGATCTCCTGCGTCTCCGCGCCCCCGGTCTGCGTGTTGGTGATGACCACGCGCACGTCGCCGCCCTGCACGAGCGCAAGGGATTCGAGCAGTGTCGCGGGCGCGACATCCTGCCCCTCTTCGACGGCCTCGCTGAACTTCTCGGGCGTCGCGTTCTCGAGCCCCGCCGCCTGGACGAGGTACACCGGCACCGGCTCGGTCACGAAGACCTTGTCGCCCTCGTGCGCGGCGGCGATCTCGTCGAGGGACGCCTCGATGCCGTCGATCTCACCGGAGAACGCCTCGGCGTTGGCGGTGAAGGTCCCGGCGTCGTCGGGGCTGAGCTCACCGAGCTCGGTCGCGATGGCGTCAGCGACATGCGCGATCGTGTGCGGGTCGTACCAGACGTGCTCGTTGAAGCCCTCGACGTGCTCGTGGTCGCCGTGATCGTGGGCGTGGTCCTCGGCGTCACCGGCGCTCTCCTCGTCGTGACCGCCGTTCTCGGGCCAGTCGTGCGAGTACTCGACGGCGGTGACGACCGGCGCACCGGTGCCGCTGGACTCGATGAGCGCGTCGATGAACGCGTCGTAGCCGCCGCCGTTCTCGATCACGAGGTCGGCCTTCGACACGGCGAGCTGGTCGCGCGCGCTCGGCTCGAACGAGTGCGGGTCCTGCGACTCGTTCGTCACGATCGACGTGACGTCGACGAGGTCGCCCCCGATCTCTTCGGCGATCTGCCCGTACACGTTGGTCGAGGCGACGACCGCGATCTTCCCGTCGCCCGCGTCGCCTTCGGCGGGCGTTCCCGCGCACCCGGCGAGGACGAGGGCGGATGCTGCCGCCAGGCCGAGCACGGGCAGGGAACGTCGCACGGAGGTCATGCTCTCGACTCTAAGGCTAATGAGAATCGTTCTCAAATCGACTGCGGCCCGCTGTGGAGAGCCGTCGAAGCCGGGGACGGGTGCGCTGATAGGTTCGGGCCGTGCTCCCGAAGGCCGTCCGCCGCTCCCTGCTGCTCGCGCTCCCGTTCCAGGTCGGAACTCTGTCGGCAGCTGTCGTCCTCCTCGTCGCCGGGTACCAGACCCAGGTGGTGCTCACCGCACTCCTCGCGATCTCGATGTGGGCCCCTGCCGCGGCCGAGCTCGTCTTCCGGACCACCCTGCCGCGTGCGCTCCAACTGCACTATCTGATCTTCATCACGCTCGGCCCGTTCGCGGGCAGTGCGCTCAACATCTATGTCGCGATCGCCGACTGGGACACGATGATCCACTTCGACTCTGGGGTCATGCTCGCGTGGCTGGGGATGCTGTGGGTACGGCGCATCGAGGAGCGCCTCGGCGTCTCACTTCCCGCATGGTTCGGGTTGACCGTGATCCTCCTCACCGCCATGGCGTTCGCCGCGGCATGGGAGATCTGCGAGTTCGCGAGCGACCAGCTCATCGGCACGGTCTCGCAGGGCAGTCTCGAGGACACGATGGCCGACATCCTGGCAGGGACGATGGGCGGTCTGTTCGCCATCGCCCTGCTGCTGATCCTCGGGCGCCCGCGCACGCTCGCACCGGTGTCGCTGCTGCAGGCGGCCCGTCGCGAAGCCGAGCAGGAGCCCCGGCCCGCCGGACGCTGAGCCGGACGGGGGGGCACCGAATCGGCGGTTCTGCCCACTCGCCGGGGAGCGGATGCTGTCGACCGGCGTGTCGCGGCAACCCTCCGATTCCGTGCCCGAACGTCAATCGAGGAGCAGCGCGGGCTCCTCGAGGATCGACGCCACGTCGGCGATGAAGCGGGACATGCCGTCGCCGTCGACCACGCGGTGGTCGAACGAGCCCGCGACGGTCGTGACCCAGCGAGGACGCACCTCGCCGTCGACGACCCAGGGCTTCTGGCGGATGGTGCCGAGCGCCACGATGCCGGCTTCACCGGGGTTGATGATCGGGGTGCCCGCGTCCATGCCGAACACGCCGATGTTGGTGATCGTGATCGTGCCGCCGTGCTGGTCGGCCGGGGTCGTCTTGCCCTCGCGCGCCGTGAGCGTCAGCTTCTCGAGCGCCCGGGCGAGCTCGCGCATCGACAGATCCTGGGCGTCCTTGATGTTGGGCACCAGCAGTCCGCGAGGTGTCGCCGCGGCGATGCCGAGGTTGACGTAGTTGCGCACGCGGATCTCGGCGCCGCCCTCGACGTCGACCCAGGCGGCGTTCACCATCGGGGTGCGCCGGGCCGCCCAGATCACGGCGCGCGCCATGATGAGCAGCGGCGAGACCTTGATGTCGGCGAAGTCCGGTGAGGTCTTGAGACGCTTGACGACCTCCATCGTGCGGCTGGCGTCGACGTCGGTCCACACCGACACGTGCGGCGCCGAGTAGGCCGACTGCACCATGGCGGACGACGTCGCCTTGCGCACGCCCCGCACCGCGATGGTCTCCTCACGGCCCGCCGCGTCGGGCGCGGGCGTCGACGGAGCGACCGCCGCCGGCCCGGCCGCAGGCGCCGGCGCCGAGACCGGGATGGTCTCGTCGCGCACGTCGCCCCACTCGGGGGTCTCGATGTTGCGGAAGACGCTGGCCTGCGACGCGTGCCGCACGACATCCTCGCGGGTCACCTCGCCGGCGGGGCCGCTGGGCGCGACGGCCGAGAGCTCCACGCCGAGGTCGCGCGCGAGCTTGCGGATCGGGGGCTTCGCGATGACGCCGACGGATGCTGCGACCCGCTCCTCCGCGGGAACCGCGGCCTTGCGCCGCCGCGACTGGACGTGTCCGCCCGTGCCGTAACCGACGAGAACCGCCCCCTCGCCGGCGGCCTCGGCGGGCGCGCCGTGCTCGGACTGCCCGACGGTGGCCGGGGGCGCAGCATCCGTCGCCGAAGCGATCGTGATGATCGCGGCGCCGACGTTCACGGTCGTGCCCTCGGCGGCGAGCAGCTCGCCCACGGTGCCGGCGAACGGCGAGGGCAGCTCGACGAGCGACTTGGCGGTCTCGATCTCGACGAGGACGTCGTTGACGGCGACGCGGTCGCCGGGACCGACCCGCCACTGGACGATCTCGGCCTCGGTGAGGCCTTCACCGACATCGGGGAGGACGAACGTCTGGGTGCTCATGCGGAGCTCCTTTCGATCCCGCCGTTTTCGCGAGAGTACAGCTGGTCGCCGAGAGGTGGGGAAGCAACCCGCATCTCGTCCACCAGGTGTTCTCTCGCGGTCAGGGGACGGGTCAGTAGGCGAGGGACCGGTCGACGGCCTCGAGGATGCGGTCGGCGTCGGGGAGATAGGAACCCTCGAGCTTGGCCGGGGGGAAGGGGGTGTCGAAGCCCGACACCCGCAGCACGGGGGCCTCGAGCGCGTAGAAGGCGCGCTCCATGACGGTCGCTGCGACCTCCGAGCCGAGCGAGGTGAAGCCGGGGGCCTCCTGCGCGTACACCATGCGGCCGGTGCGGCGGACGGAGTCGAGGATGGGCCCGTAGTCGACCGGCGAGAGCGAGCGGAGGTCGATGACCTCGATGCTCGTGCCCTCGGCCTCGGCGAGCACCGCCGCCTGCAGCATGGTCGTCACCATGGCGCCGTGTCCGACGAGGGTGATGTCGGTGCCGCGGCGGACCACGCGGGACGCGTGCAGCGGCAGGGCGCGCGCCGACGTGTCGACCTCGCCCTTCTGCCAGTACTTGCTCTTGGGCTCGAGGAAGATCACCGGGTCGGGCGACGAGATGGCGTCCTGGATCATCCAGTAGCCGTCGTTCGGCGTCGACGGGCTCACGACCCGGAGGCCGGCCGTGTGCGTGAAGTACGCCTCGGGGCTCTCCTGGTGGTGCTCGACGGCGCCGATGTGCCCGCCGTAGGGGATGCGGATGACGACGGGCATCTGCAGGGCGCCCTCGTGCCGGTTGGTCATCTTCGCGAGCTGGGTGGTGATCTGGTCGAACGCGGGGAAGACGAACCCGTCGAACTGGATCTCGACGACGGGGCGGAAGCCGGCCATCGCGAGTCCGATCGCCGTCCCCACGAGCCCCGACTCCGCGAGCGGGGTGTCGAGCACGCGCTGGTCGCCGAACTCCGCCTGCAGGCCCTCGGTCACGCGGAAGACGCCGCCGAGCTTGCCGATGTCCTCGCCCATGAGCAGGACGCGGTCGCTGCCGGCGAGCGCCGCACGGAGCCCGGCACTGATCGCCCGGCTGAACGGCAGGGTCTGCACCGTGGGTGTGGCGGCCTCGGCGGCTGCCGCGGCCTCCACCGTCGGTCCCTGAGCCTGTCGAAGGGTCACGATGCGCCTCCTTCGAAGGATGCCTCGTAGTCGGCGAGCCACTGCCGCTGCTCGTCGATGAGGGGGTGCTGCTCGGAGTACACGTGCGCGAACATGTCGTCGCGCTCGAGCCCGCCCAGCGCGTTGGTGCGGGTGCGGACGTCGTCGGCGAGCGCCTGCGACTCGGCCTCGACGTCGGCGAAGAACTCTTCCGAGGCGCCGCGACCGATGAGGAAGGCCTTCATGCGTGCGATCGGGTCGCGGCGGCGCCACGACTCCTCCTCGTCGGAGGTGCGGTACTTGGTGGGGTCGTCGCTCGTGGTGTGCGCGCCGAGGCGGTAGGTCATGGCCTCGATCGCCTGCGGTCCGCCGCCGGCGCGCGCCTCGTCGAGTGCGGTGCGCGTCACCGCCCAGCTCGCGAGCACGTCGTTGCCGTCGATCAGCGTGCTCGGCATGCCGTAGCCCTCGCCGCGCTTGTACAGCGGCGAGCGCGACTGCGTCGCGACGGGCACCGAGATCGCCCACTGGTTGTTCTGCAGGAAGAACACCTCAGGCGTGCGGTAGCTGTTCGCGAAGACCATCGCCTCGTGCACGTCGCCCTGGCTGGAGGCGCCGTCGCCGTAGTAGACGATGACGGCCTCGTCGCGGTCGAGATCGCCGGTGCCGGAGCGCCCGTCGAAGACGAGCCCCATCCCGAAGCCCGTGGCGTGCAGCGTCTGAGACCCCAGCACGAGCGTGTAGATGTGGGTGTTGCCGTTCTTCGGGTCGGTCGGGTCCCACCCGCCGTGCGTCAGTCCGCGCATCACGCGGATGATGTCGATCGGGTCGACGCCGCGGATCTTCGTGACCACGTGCTCGCGGTACGACGGGAAGAGGTGGTCCTGTGCGCGCGCGGCGCGCGCCGAACCCACCTGCGCGGCCTCCTGCCCGTAGCTCGGCGGCCAGAGGGCCAGCTGCCCCTGCCGCTGGAGGTTCGTCGCCTGCACGTCGAACGCGCGGATGACGGCCATATCGCGGTAGAACGTCTCGAGGTCGGCATCGCCGAGACTCTCGACGGCCTCCCGATACGGTTCGGCGGCAGGGCTCGGCGCGAACGTTCCGTCCGCCTCCAGAAACCGCACCAGGGCGTGATCGTCGACCGGGATCATGAATTCACGCTATCTCTCCGTGCATGCGCGATTCTGCATGCGTTCGACAACGGTTGCCGGGATCCACCGCACGCGATCGACAATCGCACCGGCGGTCATCCCTCGCGACGGGCAGCGACCGCCGCCGCGATCCGCAGCACCTGCTCGACGGATTCCTCCTCGCCGACCGAGATCCGGATGCCGTCACCGGCGAACGGCCGCACGATCAGCCCGGCCTCCTCGAAGGTCGCCGCGAACGCCATCGTGTCGTCGCCGGTGGGCAGCCACACGAAGTTGCCCTGGGCGACGGGGACGTCCCACCCGGCCGCGCGCAGACCCGCCGCCAGCCGGTCGCGACGATCGGCGATCACGCGGACGCGCTCGAGCAGCTCGTCCTCGGCGTCGAGGCTCGCGAGTGCGGCCTCCTCGCCGTGGGCGGTCACCGACAGCGGGATCGCGGTGCTGCGGGCGGCGTCAAGCACGCGAGGGTGTCCGATCGCGTACCCGACGCGGAGCGCGGCGAGACCGTACGCCTTCGAGAACGTGCGGAGCACGACCACGTTGGGCCGGCCCGACCCGCCGAGCACGCGGAGTCCGTCGACCGACTCGGGGTCGGTGACGAACTCGGCGTAGGCCTCATCGAGGATGACGAGCACGTCGGAGGGCACCTTCTCGACGAAGGCATCGAACTCGGCCTGCGTGACGATCGGGCCGGTGGGGTTGTTGGGGCTGCACACGATGATCGCGCGGGTGCGGTCGGTGATCGCCGCCGCCATGGCGTCGAGGTCGTGGCGGGCACCCTCGGCGAGCGGCACCTGCACGGCGGTGGCGCCGGCGACGACGGCAAGCCACGGATACGCCTCGAACGAGCGCCAGGCGTAGATGACCTCGTCGCCGGGGCCCGACGTCGCCAGCACGAGCTGCGCGAGGATCGAGACGCTGCCGGCACCGATGTGGACGGCGTCGGCGCCGACGCCGAACCGCTCGGCCAGCCGCTCGCGCAGCCGTGCCGCCGTCGCGTCCGGATATCTGTTCAGCGCCGACGCGTTCCGCACCCGCTCGAGCACCCCGGGCAGCGGGTCGAACGGGTTCTCGTTGCTCGACAGCTTGAACGCGTCCGCGCCGGCCTGCCGGCCCTGCTTGTACGGCGGCAGGGCGGCGACCTCGGGGCGCACGCGGACGGGGATCTCGGGAGCGTCGGTCACGCCCCGAGTCTACGAGCGGGGGATCGGATGCGCCTCCCGTCCCTGGCCGCCGGAGGGCACGGTGTGGCTGCTCACGGTCGAGGGCGTGGGCGTGGAAGACTGGGCGGACTATGGGCTTCCTCATCCGCGTGGTCATCAACGCCTTCGCGATCTGGGTCGTCACCCTGATCCCGGCGCTGCAGGTATCGGTCATCCCGTTCCCGCCGGGCGAGACGCTCCAGCTGATCCTGACCCTGCTGATCGTCGCCGCGATCTTCGCGCTCGTGAACACGATCATCGGCACGGTCATCAAGGTGCTGGCGTTCCCGCTCTACATCCTGACGCTGGGCCTCATCGGCCTCCTCATCAACGCGTTCCTGCTGTGGCTCACCGCGTGGTTGACGAGCTTCTGGAACTGGGGCCTGCGGGTCGAGGACTTCTGGTGGGGCGTCGTCGCCGCGATCATCATCACCCTCATCAACTGGGTCGTCGGCATCTTCATCCGCCCGCGCAAGGACTGACCTACCCGCCACCGCGAGTCGCCGCATACTCGGTCACCTCGACCGATTCGGCGCCCGCGAGCTCGGCGAAGACGCCGCGCAGCGCATCGATCCGCGGGTCGGTCGAGGCATCGACCAGCGCGGCCGTCTCGGCGTAGGCGGTGAGCCGGTGGGCGGGGAGCCGCGGCTCGTCGGCGCCGACGTCGGGATCGAAGACGCGTTCCGCCACGAAACTCCCGGGCGCTCCGACCGCGGTGGCGTGGCCCCCGCCGGCAAGCCCCGCGACCGGGTCGTCGGTGTGCCGCAGCGTCACGCTGAGGGTGTCCGATCCGACGTCGGTGTCGACGGGCGACCCGATCGAGACCAGCGTCTGCGTGTCGTAGCCGCCCTCCAGCGCCAGGTGCCCAGCGATCATCGCCCCCTGCGAGAACCCGAACAGGTGCACGGCATCGCCCGGCTGCACGCCCGCCTGGGCGAGCGCCTCCTGGGTGGCCGTGTACGAGTCGGACCTCTGCCCGGCATACAGCTCGACGTTGGAGGCGTTGTCCCAGGGTTCGTCGCCCCCGACGTCGAACGACTGCATGCCCGCGAGGTACACGGCGTACTGCCGCGACCCGTCGGGCATCGTGTACCGCTCGACGCGCACCCGCGAGTCGCCGGCCCCCGGCATCCGTCCCGTCACGGCGGCCAGGCTCTGCGGCGCCACCGAGGCGGGCGACCGCGACGGCGGGGATGCGGCGACGCCGGCGGAGGTCGCGCCCGCCG
>NZ_JBDGJU010000055.1:0-17698 GCF_057656735.1 Microbacterium sp. Soil_C_42 | reverse complement strand
GCCGCGGGGTCGCCGGTCACGGCGTCCGTCGCCGCGGTCAGCGGCAGCTCCGCGCCGGCGGCCAGCGCACGGAGCACGCTGACCCGGGCACCGGCGTCGACGCCGCGGGTGAGATGACGCTCGCCCGGCGCGAGGCTCTCGTGCATGATCGCGTCGGCGCGGCCGAGGTCCGCGCGGCCGAGCAGGTGCCCGATCTCGTGCGCGAGCACCGTCTGCAGGTCGAAGCGTCCCGCCGCCGGGCTCGAGCCCGAGGCGTGCGCGACGTCGCCGGAGCGCTGCGCGAACTCGTGCGAGGTGGACGGGGTGCTGTCGACGAACCAGCCTCGGCCCGCAGCATCCATGTCGATCGTGATCGTGCGTCCGGACGTGACCGCGAGCCGATCGCCGCTGACGGCGCCGACGCGCACGACGGCGCCCGCGAGGCCGGTCTCGCCCCACACCGCCAGGGCCGCCGGAAGCACCGTGTCGATGTCGGCGGGCGTGAGGTCGCGGATCGCGGAGGACGACCCGACGGGCGCGGCGGAGCGGAGCGCGAACTCGTCGGCGACGGCCGCAGGAGGGACCATGAGCGGGGTGATCGCCATCGAGAGCGAGACGGTGGCGGCGACCGCCGCGGAGCGCGCGCGTGACATCGTCGCTTGGCGCTCAGCGCGCAAGGGTCCCCGCGATTTCGCCACCGCAGCCCTCCCCAGGGCCTCAGACAGATCCCGAATTCGCCGCGTCGACGCGGCGCGGGCGCCCACACCAGCACCCGAGACGGATGATGGCCCTGCGCGGGCGGCCTGTCAAGATACTGTCGTCAACAGCATCCATATTCGTTTCGGCGCATCAAGGCGCGAAGCGGAGGAATCCCGTGAAGGCGAGTTCACGCGCACGGGGCAGCAGGTCCGCACGGAGCGCACCGGCGTCGACCTCGAGCAGGTCGGCGATCGCGTCGATGAGAACCCCGACGGGAAGGTCGCCGTCGCACGCGCCGACGAGCGCGGCGAGCCCCGGATCCACGCCGAGGGCGCGACCGAACCCGCCACCCTGGCGCAGTTCGATGACGGTCGGATCCTCGGCTCCGGGCAGGTGATGACGTGCTTCGGTGACGTCGGGGGCGACGACGAGGACGGATGCCGCGAGCCCCGCGTCGTCGAGCCCGCTCAGGCGGTCGTGGGCGTCGAGCGCGGCCGCGAGATGCGCCCCGAGCCCGTCACCCGCGAGGGCCGTGTGGAGGGTCTCATACCGGGCGAGCGTGGGCGTCCCGTCAGCCGGACGCCGCAGCAGCAGGTACCCGAAACCCACCTCCGTCACCGCGCGGGCCGCGAAGTCGTCGAGCCATGCGTCGACGAGTCTCGCGAAGCCGGGCGTGCCGGGCAGCGTGCCGCCGTCGCGCACCCACAGCTCGGCGTACGACAGCGGGTCCAGGCTCTCGCGCTCGACGACCCAGGCGTCGAGCGGCACCGGCGACGACTCGACCCATCCGCGCACACGCTCGAGGCCGGGCACGCCGTCGCGCGTCTCCCAGTTGCCGAGCAGCTGCGCGACCCCGCCGGGCGCCAGGTGCGCGCCGACCCCCTTCACGAACGCAGCCACGACGTCGTCGCCGACCATCCCGCCGTCGCGGTACTCGTAGGCGGGGACGTCGGCGACCCGCGGCGTGATCACGAACGGCGGGTTCGACACGACACGGTCGTACTGCTCTCCGGCGACCGGCTCGAAGAGGCTGCCCAGCCGCACCTCGATGCCGTCGATGCCGTTGAGGAGGGCGTTCAGCCGCGTGAACGACAGCGCGCGCGGCGAGATGTCGGTCGCGACGACGTGTGCGCCGTACGCGCGGGCGCGCAGCGCCTGTATGCCGCAGCCCGCCCCGATGTCGAGCGCGCGCTCGGCCGGGGTCGGCAGCTGCAGCCCGGCGAGCGTCAGCGACGCGCCGCCGACGCCGAGCACGTGATCCTCGGGCAGCGGCCCGCCGAGCGCCGCCTCGTCGAGGTCGCTCGCGATCCACCACTGCGCCGTCGCCTCATCTTGGCCGGGTCCTGAATCGTCGGTGTACGACTGCGGTCGCACCACCGCGAGAGGGCGCACCTCGCCGCCGTCGATCTCGGCGAGACCCAGCCGCGCCAGTCCTTCCGCACCGGCGCGCACGAGCGCGTGATCGACGGATGCCTCGGCCTGAGGCATCCCGAGCACCAGAAGCCTGCCCAGCACGGCGAGGGCGTCGCGGCGGTCGCCGAGGGCCCGCGACGCCGGCGATCGGAGGCCGCGCGCGATCGCATCGTCGGCCGCGGCGCCCCATGCGTCGCGCAGCGCTTCGGCGGTGAACCCGGCGCTGCGCAGGTCGGCGGCGAGGTCACGGCACAGGTCGGTATCCGGTTCGGGGAGCACGGCTCCATTCAACCGCGCCGCCCGCCCTCCGGCGGGCTCGGAGGCGCGGACCGTAGAATCTCCTCGATCGTGCGGTCAGGACATCGCACAGGAGCGAACCCCCCGACAGGATGATCGTGACTTCACCGCGAGCCCCGCGGCGTGCCCCGCGCCGCGCACCGCGCCTCGTGACCGCCGCCATGGCGGCCGGAGCCGTGCTCGCCGGTCTGCTGCTGCCGGCTCCGGCGATCGCGGCGGATCCGACGCCGATCCCCTCGCCGAGCGTGAGCTCCGCTGTCCCCGCCGGCACCACCGTGTTCACCCTGTCGCCGGTCGCCAACGGCATCGTGAATCCCGGCGATGCGCTGAGCGTGTCGGTCTCGATGCAGAACGGGACGGATGCGGAGCTGGCGGCCGCGACCGTCACCCTCTCCCTCGGACGCACGCCGCTCGCCGACCGCGACGCCCTGGGCGACTGGCTCGACGGCAGCTCGCCCGAGCTCGCGCTGGAGCCGATCGGCACCGACTCGATCGCCGCGGTCGAGCCCGGCGGCTTCCAGGTCCGCGGCATCACGGTCGCAGCCGATGACCCCGCCCTCGCCGGCCTCGCCCCCGGCGTCTACCCGCTCGCCGCGTCGTACCCCGCCGCGGAGGGCACCGTCACGTCGACGAGCGCGATGATCGTGCCGCCCACCGAGGCCATCGACGTCGGCATCGGCGTGGTCGTGCCGATCAGCGCAGGTCCTCTCAGCGAGGGCCTGCTCACCGCGGAGCAGCTGGCCGAGCTCACCGCGCCGGACGGCGATCTCACCAACCAGCTCGACGGGGTCACCGGCACCGCCGCCATCCTCGCGGTCGACCCCGCCGTGCCCGCGTCGATCCGGGTGCTCGGCACCTCGGCGCCCGAGTCCGCGCTCGAGTGGCTCACGCGCCTCGAGGCCATCCAGAACTCGCGCTTCGCCCTGCAGTTCGGCGACGCCGACGTCACCGCGCAGCTGCAGGCGGGCCTCCCGCGGCCGCTGCAGCCCACCTCGTTCAGCGCGTACATGTCGTCCTCGAACTTCGCGACGCCGACTCCGACGCCGACGCCCACACCCGCGCCGTCGGATGCGCCGACCACCGCACCCACCCCGCAGCCCGACAGCGCCCTCCCGAGCACCGATGAGCTGCTGGTCGTCGGCCCCGCCACCCGCCAGGGCGTGTACTGGCCCGCCGACGGCACGGCGGATGAGCAGATCGTCTCCCGCCTCGCCGACATGGCGACCGCCGACGGCACCGCGCCCGTCACGCTCATCCCGTCGTCGACGACGGATGCCGGCTCCGACGGCCGCACCGTCTCGGCGCACGGCCGGGTCGGCGCCGGCGAGGTGCTCGTCTACGACAGCGACGTCTCCGCCGCGCTCGATGACGCATCCCAGCAGGAGGAGTCCTGGCTGCGGGGCGCCCCGCTCACCACGGCCACCGCCTACCTCGCCTTCGCTGCGGCCGAGACGAAGGGCCCCCTCCTCGTCACCGTCGGCCGCGGCGACGGACGCTCGCGCGTCGAGCTCGGCGCCGCGATCTCCGCGGCCTTCTCCGCCCCCGACGTGACGCCCCGCACCATCGCGACGGTCGCGGCGGGGGAGGCGTTCGACCTCGAGCTGACCGGCGTGGAGTCTTCGCCCGAGCGCGCGGCCGCGGCATCCGCTCTCGTCGCCGACGAAAGCGAGCTCGCCCGGTTCGCCACGATCCTCGACCAGCCGTCGATGCTGACCGGACCCGAGCGCGCCGACATCCTGCAGCTGCTCGGCGTCGCGTGGATCGGCGACGCCACCTGGTCGACGCAGCTCGCCGACCACCGCGCCGCGACCGCCGGCACCCTGGACTCGGTCGCCCTCCTCCCCACCAGCCCGAGCGACCTCTACGGGTCGAGCGCCGCCCTCCGATTCTGGGTGCGCAACGACCTGCCGTACCCGGTCAACCTCGTGCTGTACGCGACCCGTGACAACCTGAGGCTCGACGTGCAGGGCGAGACGCCGATCGTCGCGACACCGCAGAGCAACACCCGCGTCGAGGTGCCGGTGCAGGCCCGCGTGGGCCGCGGCGACGTCACCCTGACACTGCAGCTGCGCAGCCCCGCCTTCGTCGCCATCGGCGAGCCCGAATCCGTCGAGATCAACGTCTACGCCGACTGGGAGGCCGTCGGCATCACCGCCCTCGCCGTGCTCGTCGGCATCCTCCTCCTGTTCGGCATCGCGCGCACCGTGCTGCGCATGCGCCGGAAGCGGAAGGGAACGGATTCTGCCGCCTCAGGTCCTGCGGAGGAGGCTCCGGCCGATGCGGGCGGAGCCGGCGAAGCGTCCGGTGCGGTCGAGACCGGAGCGCCTGCCGCAACCGAAGGGGACGAGCGGTGAGCGGGATCGGGCGCGCCAGTGCGCTCATCGGAGCGGGCACGATCGTGTCGCGCCTCACCGGCTTCCTCCGCTCCGTCGTGCTGGTGTCGGCCATCGGCGCGACCACCGCAGGGGGCAACGCGTTCGCGATCGCGAATCAACTCCCGAACAACATCTACGCGATCATCTCGACGGGCCTCCTGAGCGCCGTCGTCGTGCCCCAGATCGTCAAGGCCGCCGCCCATGACGATGGTGGGCGCGCCTTCGTCTCGAAGCTCTTCACCCTCGGGACCGTCGTGCTCCTCGGGACCGCCGTCCTCGCCACGATCGCGGCTCCGTGGCTCGTCGCCCTGTACGCCCCCGGCTATCCCCCTCAGCAGCAGGCCCTGGCAACGGCCTTCGCCTACTGGTGTCTGCCGCAGATCTTCTTCTACGGTCTGTTCGCGCTCGTCGGCGAATCCCTCAACGCTCGCCGGGTGTACGGGCCTTACACGTGGGCACCCATCGTCAACAACATCGTGTCGATCGCCGGCTTCCTCGTCTTCATCTGGCTCTTCGGCCCGACGGGTTCCGCGACGGCGTGGACGCCCGAGATGATCGCGGTGCTCGCAGGTACCGCGACGCTCGGCATCGTGGTGCAGACGGGGATCCTCTTCCTCTTCTGGCGGCAGACAGGACTGCACATCCGCCCCGACTTCGGCTGGAAGGGCGTGGGACTCGGGCAGATCGGAAAGCTCGCCGGCTGGACGTTCCTCATGGTCGTGGCGGGTCAGCTCGCCGGACTGGTCCAGTCGCAGGTCATGTCGGAGATCCCCAAGGGCGACCCGGGCGTCTTCGTGGCGCAGAACGCGTGGCTGCTGTTCATGCTCCCGTACTCGATCATCGTGCTGTCGATCGGCACCCCGTACTTCACCCAGTTGAGCGAGCACGCCGCAGCGGGCCGCGACGGCGAGGTGCGGGGCGACATCGGCCGCAGCATCCGCACGCTCGGAGTGTTCGTCGTCGCCGCCACAGCCGCGCTCGCTGCCGCCGCCATCCCCGCGTCCCGCATCTTCACCGGCAGCCCCGACGAAGCGGTCGCCGCAGCGGGGGTGCTGCTCTGCTACCTCGTGAGCCTCATCCCGCTCGCCGTGCTGTTCGTCGTGCAGCGCAGCTTCTACGCCTACGACGACACCCGGACCCCCTTCTTCTTCACGATCGTGCAGTGCGCGATCGTGGTGCTCACCGCCTGGGGTGCGCTGTGGGCCTTCCACGAAGGCGCGCTCCCTTCCGCGCAGCTGGTCGCCGCGGTCGCTCTGGGTCAGTCGTTCGCCAGCGTCGTGCAGGTGATCGTCGCGACCTGGCTGCTGCATCGGCGGCTGGGAAGCATCCACGTCGGCTCATGGCTCTGGGCGCTCGGAAGGTTCGCACTGGCTGCGATCCCTGCGGGTGTCGTCGGCTGGCTGATGTTCGAGCTGCTGGGCGGCGTCGACGGGTGGATGGTGTCCGACAAGATCCTGGGTGCCGTGGGCGCCGCCATCATCGGCACCGTGGTCATCGCGGTGTATCTCGGCATCCTGGCCGTCTTCCGCGCGCCCGAGCTGGCGGTCGCCACCGGCCTCGTGCGCCGCTTCCTGCCCGGCAGACGCTGAGGCCCCCGCCCATGTGTCCCGCCGGGGCGCGGGGGACGGGTCACGGAATGCCACGCGGTTACCATGTGTTGAGGCATCCGGAGCCATCGCGCGTGTCATGGGACGTTCCGCGAGGCTTCACGAGGAAAGGTGCGCACGTGCGTCAGGTCATCATCATCGGTTCAGGTCCCGCGGGTTACACGGCGGCGATCTACGCCGCACGGGCCAACCTGAGCCCGCTCGTCGTGGCGAGTTCGGTCGAGGCCGGCGGCGAGCTGATGAACACCACCGAGGTCGAGAACTTCCCCGGGTTCCCCGAGGCGATCATGGGTCCCGATCTCATGGCGAAGATGCAGGAGCAGGCCGAGCGGTTCGGCGCCGAGGTGCTGTACGACGACGTCGTCTCGCTCGACATCGACGGGCCGGTCAAGAAGGTCACCCTCGGCAGCGGCGCCTCTCACGAGGCCGACGCGCTGGTGTTCGCGACCGGTTCCGCTCCGCGCAAGATCGGCATCGAGGGTGAAGCCCGCCTGTCGGGCCGCGGGGTGTCGTACTGCGCGACCTGCGACGGATTCTTCTTCCGCGAGCGCGTGATCGCCGTCGTCGGCGGCGGAGACTCCGCGATGGAGGAGGCCACCTTCCTCACCAAGTTCGCGTCGAAGGTGTACATCATCCACCGTCGTGACGAGCTGCGCGCCTCGAAGATCATGCAGGAGCGGGCGTTCAAGAACGACAAGATCGAGTTCGTCTGGAACAGCGAGGTCGTCGACATCCTCGGCGACGAGGCGGTCACCGGCGTCGTGCTCGAGGACACCGTCGACGGCTCGCGTCGTGAGCTCGCGCTGGACGGCGTGTTCGTCGCGATCGGCAACGACCCGCGTACGCACCTCGTGCACGACAAGCTCGACCTCACCGCCGAGGGGACCGTCTGGGTCGATGGCCGTTCGTCGCGCACCTCGGTGCCCGGTGTCTTCGCCGCCGGCGACGTGATCGACCCGACCTACCGTCAGGCGGTCACCGCCGCGGGCAGCGGCACCGTCGCGGCCCTGGACGTCGAGCACTTCCTCGCAGCGCTCGGCGAGGCCGGCGCTCCCGCCCGCGACGCCGCCGAGATCGACGGACTCCCCGGCGCCGAGCCGGTCGCCAAGGTCGACGCCGCATAACGCGCGACCGGGCGCCGCACAAGCCCGGGAACACTCCACGCCCCTCTCGCGTTGAATGAGCGTGGACAGACTTCCCAGAGAAGGAGAAACACAGATGACCGCCAAGGCGACGACTTCCGCCACGTTCGAGCAGGACGTGCTTCAGGCCGAGGGTCCGGTGCTCGTGGACTTCTGGGCGGAGTGGTGCGGCCCATGTCGCATGGTCTCGCCCGTCCTCGACCAGATCCAGTCGGAGCACCCCGACAAGATCACGATCCTCAAGCTCAACGTGGACGAGAACCCCGACCTCGCGATGAAGTACCAGATCACCTCCATCCCCGCGATGAAGGTGTTCAACAAGGGCGCGGTCGAGACCACGATCATCGGCGCCAAGCCGAAGTTCGCGCTCGAGCAGGATCTCGCGGCCTACATCGGCTGAGTTCCCTCACGCCTCTCGAAGACCCCGCCGACCCGTTCGGCGGGGTTTTCGTATTCCTACCAGGGCTTTTCTCAGTATGCTGTTTCCGGCATCCGAGATTCCCGCGAGAATCTTCGCGCGCGATGTCGATCTGCGCGAGGCTGGTTCGACGCACATGGCGAAGGGGCCGAACGGGCCTCCAACCGGGCCATCATCGCCCCGACGAAAGGTATTCCCATGCGTTACATGCTCATCATGCAGGTCGGTGCCGAGGCTGCTGCGGCATTCGACCCCGAGGCGTTCGACATGGCGGAGGCGTACGCCGCCATGGGCGCGTACAACGAGGAGCTGCAGAAGGCCGGGGTGTTCCTGAGCGCCGAGGGGCTGTCCGACGCCGCCGAGGGCTTCCGCATCGACTTCGACTCGGTCCCGCCCGCGCTGACCGACGGACCGTTCGCCGAAGCACGCGAAGTCTTCACCGGCTTCTGGATTCTCGAGGTCGCCTCCCGCGAGGAGGCCGAGCACTGGGCACGCAAGTGCCCGCTGGGCCCCGGCACCGCACTGGAGGTGCGTCGCATCAACGAGCTCGGCGATTTCGACCAGAACGACGAGTGGGTCGCCAAGGAGAAGGAGTGGCGTGCCGCCAACTCGTGACTCGCGAGCTGCGCGCTTCAGCTCGCTTCGGCACGCACCGTCGGGTCCCACCGGCGGTGCGTGTTCGCGTCGCCCAGCAAGGACCACACGGCGCGGGTGAGCGGGGGATAGTCGAGGGCGATCTGCCTCAGCACGCGGTAGTGGCGGTTGGCGTTCGGGCGCGCCCCGCCGTCGGCGGCGATGTTCTCGGCGCGGAGCAGATACACGACGAGCTCGTCGACGGACGGCAGATCGTCCATGAACTCCCACGGGTCCTCGCCGGCACGGAGGCGCTCATGCACCAGCACCGAGAGCTCGTCAGCGGCTTCGGCACGGAGCAGCTCGAGGCTCGCACGTCGCCGCGGGGTCTGCTCGTCGTTCGCCATCAATCCAGGGTACGTGCCGATCCCGACACCGTGGGTCACGCGCCTACGCTGGCAGCATGACCTCCCACGACGATGCCCACGCGCGCCGTGCGGTCGAAGCCGTGTGGCGCGACGAGTCCGCGCGCATCGTCTCGGCGCTGACGCGGCACACCGGCGACTTCTCGTGGGCCGAGGATCTCGCCCAAGAGGCGCTCGTCGAAGCCCTCGCCGCGTGGCCGGGCAGCGGCATCCCTGACAATCCGGGAGCCTGGCTCATGTCGGTCGCCAAGCGCCGCGCGATCGACGGGTGGCGACGGCGCGAACGGATGTCGCAGCGAGAGCCCCTGTTCGTCTCGGAGGCTCTCGTGGCCGAGGCGATCGACTCGGTGCCCGACGACGCCGACCCCGACCGCATCGACGACGACGTGCTGCGTCTCGTCTTCGTCGCCTGCCACCCGGTGCTCCCGGCACAGGCGCGCCTCGCCCTCACACTGCGCACGGTGGCCGGTCTCACCACCGAGCAGATCGCGCGGGCGCTGCTGATGACCGTGCCGACGGTGCAGCAGCGCATCGTGCGGGCCAAGCGGACCCTCGCGGCAGAGGGCGTGCCGTTCGAGGTGCCCGACCGTGCCGAACGGCCGGCGCGGCTGGCGAGCGTGCTCCAGGTGATCTATCTCCTCTTCACCGAGGGGTACTCGGCGGCGGAAGGGGAGGGGCTCATCCGTCCCGACGTCGCGCGCGAGGCGGTGCGGCTGGGTCGGCAGCTCGCCGCGCTCATGCCGCCTGAGCCCGAGATCTGGTCGCTCATCGCGCTCATGGAGTTCCAGTCGTCGCGCTTCGCCGCGCGCATCGACGCCGACGGCCTCCCGGTGACCCTGGAAGACCAGGACCGCCGCCGATGGGATCGTTCCGCGATCGCCCGCGGCGTGGAAGCGATGGGACGCGCGGATGCATCGACACGAGGCCTCGGCTACTACGGCCTGCAGGCCGCCATCGCGCAGTGCCACGCGGTCGCCCCGTCGTTCGCCGAGACGGACTGGGAGCAGATCCTCCGGCTCTACGACGCGCTGGTGTCGCTCGCGCCGTCGGCTGTCGTCCGCCTCAACCGGGCGGTCGCGCTCTCCATGGCGCGCGGCCCCGAGCCCGCTCTCGCCGTGGTGGACGCGCTCGCGCCCGAGCTGTCGGGGTTTCGCCCTCTCCCCGCCGTGCGCGCTGAGCTGCTGGAGCGACTCGGACGAACGGAGGCCGCAGCCGCAGCGTTCCTCGCGGCAGCGGAGCTGCCGGGCAATGCCGCTGAGGCGGAAGCGCTGCGCCGGCGTGCTCGGGCGCTCGGGCGCCTATGAGGCCTCGAGGGCCCCGTACTCCGTCTCACCGATCTCCGCGAGGATGCGATTGAGGTCCTGAATCGTCGCGAAGTCGATGCTGATCTGGCCTTTTCGTGCCGTCAGTGCGATCTTCACCCGGGTGTTGAGGCGATCGCCCAGTCGTCCGGCAACTTCGTCCAGGTGAGCGCGGCGTGAACCGGCCTGCGGCTTGACGGAACGGGTGGGGGAGGCATCCGGAAGCTTCGCCGCAGCCTCCGCCGCACGGACTGAGAGATCCTCGTTGACGATCTTGTCGGCGAAACGCTGCATGGCCGTCGGGTCTTCGAGCGACAGGATCGCGCGCGCGTGCCCGGCGGTGAGCACTCCTGCGGCGACCCGCTGCTGCACCGGCATCGGGAGCTTGAGGAGGCGGATCGTGTTGCTGATCTGCGGACGCGAGCGGCCGATGCGGGTCGCGAGCTCTTCCTGAGTGATGCCGAAGTCCTCGAGCAGCTGCTGGTACGCCGAGGCCTCTTCGAGGGGGTTCAGCTCGGAGCGGTGCAGGTTCTCGAGCAGGGCGTCGCGGAGCAGGTGCTCGTCGGCGGTGTCGCGCACGATCGCGGGGATCTCGGAGAGTCCGGCCTCACGAGCGGCGCGCGTACGACGCTCACCCATGATGAGCTCGTAGTCGCCCTTCTCGTTGAGCCGGACGACGACGGGCTGCAGTACGCCGAACTCGCGCACGCTGTGCACGAGCTCCGCGAAGTGCTCCGGGTCGAAGTTCGTGCGGGGCTGACGCGGGTTTGGCACGATGTCGTGCGGGTCGATGTGCGCCAGGCGCGCGCCGGGCACCTCGACGAGATCGTCCTGGCCGTCCGGCTCGACGGTCTCGGCGGGCGGCTCCGCTTCAGCCACCGCGACGGCGCGAGGGAAGAAGACGTCTGAGGGACGCTCGTCGGCCTGCTCGCTGGTCGGGATCAGTGCGCCGATTCCGCGGCCGAGTCCTGTGCGCTTCGCTGCCATCAGGCGCCCCTTTCATTCGAGGCGCTGTCGCGCCGGATCATCTCGACTGCCGCCTCGCGGTACGCGATGGCGCCGGCCGACTGTCCATCGTAGGCGAGAACCGACTGCCCGAAACTCGGCGCCTCTGAGACGCGCACCGAACGCGGGATGATCGTGTCGAGCACTTCGGTCGGGAAGTGGGCGCGCACCTCGTCGGCGACCTGCTGCGCAAGCCTCGTGCGCCCGTCGTACATCGTCAGCATGATGGTCGACAGCTGCAGGCGGGGGTTGAGGTGCTTCTGGATCATGCGCACCGTGCCGAGCAGCTGACTCAGCCCCTCGAGCGCGTAGTACTCGCACTGGATGGGGATGAGGAGCTCGCTCGCCGCGGTGAAGGCGTTGATCGTGAGAAGCCCGAGCGAGGGCGGGCAGTCGATGAGGATGAAGTCGAGCTCGCCCGGATTGTTCGCGAGATAGTCGTCTACGGCGACGCGCAGTCGATGCTCGCGTGCGACCTGCGACACGAGCTCGATCTCCGCGCCCGCCAGGTGGATGGTGCTCGGCGCGCACAGCAGGTTGGGCGACTCTGGGCTCACCTGGATGATGTCGGCCAGCGGAAACTCATCGATGAGCACGTCGTAGACGCTCGGCGTATCCGCGGTGTGCGGCACTCCCAGCGCCGTCGAGGCGTTGCCCTGCGGATCGAGGTCGATCACGAGCACCTTCGCCCCACGCTCGGCCATGGCGGCGGCCAGGTTGACGGTGGTCGTCGTCTTGCCGACACCGCCCTTCTGGTTCGAGACGGTGAGGACTCGCGTGCGTCCGGTGAGCTGGACGTCGGCGACTTCGAGCGCCTTGCGACGTGCGGTGAGGTCTGCGAGCTCCCGCGCGATGGGGGAGTCGTCTTCTTCCTGCGCGAGAGCGGCGCCGTCTTGCTGGACGATGGGGGATTCCTCTTCCTGCGGGACGGTGGGGCGCTCGGGGGATGCGATGACTTCGGGTGCGGGGTCAGCGTACTCGGACGATGCGACATCGCCGTCGGAGTCTGCGCGCTCGACCTCGTCATCCTGCGGGGTGATCTCGTCGGTCACGCCGTCCTGCGGGGAGTTTGCGGGCTCCTCAGGAACGGGGACTTCGTCGGGAAGAACGTCTTCCCCGGGGCTGGCGGCTTCCTCGGGCACGGCAGCTCCGTCGGACACAGCGCTCTCACTGTGCGAGTGGATCTCAATGTCGTTGGCCACCGGGGTGGACGCATCCGGCGACTCCGCAGACTGCGGTGTCCAGACGGTCGGCGGTTCATCGGACGAGAAGGATGCCTGATCGTCGCTCTCGTCGGGTTGTTTCACGTGAAACTCTCCCCCGTGCCCGAGCCGCTCAACATCGTCTTCCACCCTATCCCGCCTTCCCCCCATCCCCAGCCGCCGGAGCCACTTATTCATTCGTTCCTTACCGTTTCGCGTGGATCACCCACCCTCCCTAGTCAACCCCGCGCAGGCCGTTCGGGCACGCCAACCCGCCGCTCGGATACGACTGAGAAATCCCTCATCTGACGCCCGTCGACCTGTTCGCGTTCCGGTGCCGACGACCAGTCTCGAGGTTTCCCATACGGCCTGAAGACGTGCGGGCGCGGGCGCACTCGCCGCGCCTCGTGCGGTCGTTTCACGTGAAACGGACGGAGTTGAAGCTCACCTGTGACATCGGCATCGGAAGGCGGTGTGTACAGCTGCAGTCCGGTCTCGGGGACCTACCCGATCTTCATTCGCCTCAAACAACCTGTGCCGGCGCGGGTACGGGATGGTGCACCGACGCGGAAGCGGATGCACACCTCCGCGACGACTTCAGGCGGCGCTCGCAGCTACGATGGCCGGTTCTCTGGACATCGTGTTTCACGTGAAACTCTCTGCGGCGTTGTTGGAGATTCCGCACCGTTCAGGCCCAGACGAGCGTGCGCTCTCAGACGGCCGCGCTCTGCGGACCGCCTCCCGGTCGCGAACCCGGCCTGCACCACCGATCGCGACATCTCCTCACTCCGCGGGACGGAGCTCATGCGACTTGTTGCGGGAAGAAGTCCAGCACTCGGCGGACATGCCGTCGATTGCGCCGTGGACTCGGCCTCGGCACCATCCGATGAGGAACCGACACCCGCGCGGTCAGCGTCCTGCCTCGAGCGGAGTTCATGGCTACCCGTCCCATCCTCCGGATGGCACGGGTGCGTGAAGTCGCAACTCTTCGTTCGCTGGTCCCCACAACTCGCGGCCGAGCGCGCCAATCCCGGCTCAGGGGAGAGGACCTATCGGTCGTGGGGCCATGGTGCCGCGACGTCGACTCGCGACGATCGCCAATGGTTACTGGCCGATAGTTGCGGTGGGTTCGGGCTGCGGTTCACCAAAGGAATCGATCTCCGACTCCCAGGCACTCAGCGCGCACATCTGAACGCGGCAGCGAAGCTGCAACACGGAACGCGTGTAGGGGTCCAGATCACCTCGTCTCGCCACCCCGGTGATGTGCAGTGGTCCGAGCCTCACGCCACAAGACCGATGGTCCCCACGGTCTATCGAAATCACTGGTCGCAGTCCGTGAGCAGTTGAGGGCCAGACAGAAGTCTGCGCATGTTTCACGTGAAACCATGCGGAGACGGGAACTTCGCGACTCTCAACACCACCGCCCGCCCGATCGGCCCGGTCGCCGTAGCGTCGTTCGTCACGGAGATTCCGGCGTGCACGCTGACCTCGGTGCCGCGCCCCTGCGCGACACCTGCGGAAAGGCCGTCGCTTGGTCGACGCACTCGCCAACGCTCCGTTTCACGTGAAACGGAGCCCGCGCCGGAGCTGGCGCGCCGCCACACATCGCTGGCGAGAGCCGACGGTCCCAGATCAGGAGATGGTGAGCGAGGGCCAGGATGCCGTGTTGCGAGAACTCCGCGACAGACCCGCGCCGACGGCGGTGCGTGCGGTGCACCGCTGTTGACGAATGCGGCCCCTCGCCCGTCGAGCGGCGTGCGCCGGCCTTTTGTGGACGCCCGGCATCGCCGCCTCGAAGGGTTCGTCGACCCCTGTGTGATCGACGAGGGGACGCAAGGTGGTTCGAGATCATGCTGGCGCGCGCGATGAACCCGTCTACGACACCGTGCGCAGGCATTGGCATCGGGAGAACGGCGCGGAGACCCGCCCGGTCCACGTTGTTCGCGGCAGTTCAGCGAGGGGCGAGGTGCCAAAGCCTCGCTCAGCACGGAAGACCCCGCGATCACTCCCGCGGTCACAACTGTGCAAGGTGGGCCTCGCTCGGCACATCATCGACCGTGGGCTTCCCGCCGCGAGCCTTCTTCGACCATACTGCCGCCGCGACGGCATCCTCTGCCTGAGCTGGTAGGGCGGATATCTCGCCCCCATCGACTGCTGCTTCCCATCGAAGACACGTCCGCCGCAGCCAGGGCCACCTGCACGCACGCCACTCTCGCGGCGCGGGCACGAGGGCGGCGGATACGCGCAGCACTCGCCAGGGGCATCGGCTGCAGGTGGTGAGTGACGTCGATTGACGCATGGGAAGGCAGCTCGAGGTGCGCCGCTCTTCCGTTGCCCAGGGGAGGGGGAGACTCACACATCGAACGGTCGTCACCATCGCGCCACTGTGCTTGAGCCAGTCACGCTTCGAGAATTCACCGGAATCGGTGGCCGCAAAGCACCTCCCAGCATCAACGCGTGCCCACGTGATCCTCACCGAACGAGAGATTCTCTGGCGGTAGGGTGCGGCTACCTGAGAGACATGGCATGCCGCCGTGTGGCACCGTGTGGGCGGGGATCCCACAAACCGCGCCGATCCAAAGACATCTCGCGATCGTTCGTGCGGCTCAGCGAGGACGGTCCGGTCTCGCCGCGCCGAATCTAGACGCGCGCGGGGGGTCCAATCCAAGGTCATGGTGACAAGCAGACAGCGCGGAGGAGACTGCAGCTCAACGACGGCGCAACCCGCGGTCGACTCATCCACGCGCTAAGCCCGACCGCTCCCCGTCGGTCGGGAAGCCGATGTGGGGGATCGCATCAGCTATCGGCCGAGCCGACCTCCGCGGGCGATGCGCCTCACCAACGTCGGGCTCTCCAGCCCAAGCCTGGGGGCGGGTCTCTCGTCGTGCTGTACACGAGCGCCGACACGGAGCCAGAATGCATCACCACTACTCCGCGGCTGACTTCAACCGGTCTGCTGAACAGACCGCGTGTTGCAAATGTTTCACGTGAAACAGACCGTGCGTTTGCGACCATTGCGCGGCACGTGCGACGGCACCCCCAGCCGCCAGACTCGTACTCGTCCCGTCACCTCCACGGGTCGGCCGATACGCGCGATGCCCGGCGGCGCCTAACGGCGCCCTTCACCTCACACGCCCGTGCAACGAGGTGGATCATGGCGTCGAACGTCGCAACGGCGTACCGATGCGATGATGCGACGATGGGTCCCACTCCGCGCTGCAAAACGCGGCTGCACGCATGGGGAACGACGCGCAACCGCGGCGGAGCGTGCAGGTGACGGAGTGCCGCGCCCAGAGCCGACAGCCATCGAGCCGGCCCGCCACGTGTTTCACGTGAAACGGGACAGTGATCCGTCCTCTACCCGCTGACCGTTCCCAGCGACCTCGGCGCACGACGAGCCCACGATGGAGACTTTTGACGGCGCACAGACCGCGACGGCGCATCGCCCGCTCCTGGCACCGAGGAGCACGGCGTCCAGCCCTGGCGAACGAGGTCGACCACGCTCCGTTTGCCCCCCGTCATGCATCTGGGCGGCTGGACGAGTCTGGCGCTGCCAACTCCGAGACGACGTCTCGCTCCCGCCGCCATGGCTGCAGTGAGCGATCAGCCATCGATCAGGGTCCGCCGTCGCATGTTTCACGTGAAACCTCGCCGATGACACGGTGGCGGACACGGTGAGTCGACCGACGACCGCCGCTCAGCCGCCAGCAACTTCTCAGGGGGAGAAGTGGCGGCGCACAGCGCGACGTTCCCCGCCTGCTCTCATGTGCATCAGAAGACACGCCAACCGGTTCTCTGGGGACCAACACATACGCGACCTGCAGCCATGCCCGCTCACTCCACATCGCCACCGAGAGCTAGCTGTGTCATCCGGGCGTTGGGCCGGGCGTTTCACGTGAAACGTAGTGGACCACATGTTCGGTAATGCAGTCGCCGAGTACCGGAGGCTCGCCGAAAGGAATCCGAGGACATCCGAAGCGTCCAGCGGGTTCAATTGTGCGGCCCCTGCACTCACCCTGCACCGAGGCGGATGACGGCCAGAGAGCGGCGGCACCGCACGACTCGAGTCTCAGTTGGACTCAGTCGGCTCTGCACTGTGGGACGACCGTGCGACTTTTGTGTCGGCGCTGAACTTGCTTCAGAGAGCGCCCACGCCAAGCGGCTGGCAAACCATCCGGGCTCGACTCCGAATGTTTCACGTGAAACGTGACCCACGACGTCGGCGAGGCGTGTGCGATTGACCGGTAGCCAAGGCCTCCCCGGAAGGCGATCTCGCGATGCCCGGGCGTCCCCGCCGCACGGGATCTTGCGGCGAGAGAACTCGTGCCGTTTCCAGCAAGCGCGTCGGGGACGCACCCCACCCGCGATCAGGCCTGAGGCCGTGGGGGAGATGACGGATGTCACTGACCAACACCCGGCACACGTGCTCGAACGACAACGCATCCAAACTAGACGGCTGCTCCCGCGGTACGGATTGATCGCTGATCAGACGGCTGCCCGCGGAGGGTGAGCCGAGGGCGCGGATCGCGGAGCATTTCGGGGATGTCGCGGACGATGGTGATCAAGGCGGTGGCCTCGAACGCGCCGCCGAGCAACGAGCGAAAGGCGGCGCCGACGTCTTTCACACCGTTCGGGGCGCGGGTGCAGTCGCCACGGGATACCGGGCATGCCGACGACGGTGCTTGCGGAGCGCGTGGGGTGACGGGCTCCATCCGCTCGTTCCGTGACAACGGGGTTTCGAACCGAGCAGCAGCGGATCTACTCCGCGGACCCGCTGGTCTGGGCGGCCGGTGACGCGGCGCAATGCGATCGGCGGCTTCTGTCGCGGAAGATCCCGCTCGAGGACGGGTCCGGGAGGCTGCCGCCGGTGCTGGTGATCACGCCGGCGCACGGACGTTCGCGAGCGGGCGGAGGCTACCGACTCCCCGGACCGAGGACCTGCTGCTGGGGGATGTGGGGGCTGATCGAGCAGTTCGGTCGGGTGACGTGCCGTTTGCCCTGAGACAGCGAGCCGGGCATGGGCCGCGGCGCGCACCTCACGCCGAACGGGTCGACGCATTCATGGGGACTCTCGCTACGAAGCTGGTTGCGGCCGCCACATATCCGCAGTCGTTGTGGGTCGATCGGAGGTCACGGTGGAGGTGACGTCCCCTGTGGTGGTGGGGTTTCCGGTGGGGTTGCCGGCGTCGTAGACGTTGGTGAGCCATCGTGCGATGGTCAGTGAGAACCGGCTAAAGCTACTCACAGAAGGACACAACGCAC
>NZ_JBDGJU010000054.1:0-17758 GCF_057656735.1 Microbacterium sp. Soil_C_42 | reverse complement strand
CCGAGCGCGTCGCCGCGCTCGCCCGCGCGCAGCACGTGGAGCACGAGCGGCGGGCGCGCCGGCGGCAACGGCAGCGCGGCGGTGGCGCGATGCACGGCGCCCACGCGGGCACCGAGGAGACGGAAGAAGGCATCCTCGTCGCCGATCGTGCCGGAGACGAGGGCGAGCGACGCGGGATGCCCCGCCCCGAGATCCTCCACGACGAGGATGCCGTGCTCCTCGTCGACGGCCGCGGGCGACGGGATCGCGTCCTGCAGGGGGAGGCACCAGCGCGCCATGCGCTGCACGAACAGCTCCGCGCCGAGTCCTTCCGGGGCGGAGTCGGTCGATCCGTCGGTGGGCGGCGTGAACGCGCCCGACTTGACGACCACGCGGCGGCCGTCCGGCAGGTGCACGGCCCACACCCCGTGGGCGCGGGAGAGGTCGACGGGCTCGGCGCGCAGCAGCTCGGTGGGACCCAGCAGCCCCACCGCGCGCAGAGCGGTGACGGACGGATGCGGGGTGGTGCCCACATCCGTCCGCACCATGGTCGCGTCGGCGATCACTCGTCGAACAGCCCCTCGCCGTAGGCGTCGCCGCCGCCGGACTGGAGCTCCTCGATCGCCGCGGCATAGCCGGCGGCGAAGCCGGCCTCGTAGTCGCCCTGCTCGACGCCGAACGGGTCGGCGCCGCCGGGCTGGGGTCCGGGTCCCGGGCCCGTCACGGTCGTCGGGACCTTGGTCACCGTCGTCGTCACGGGGCACGCGATGTGGATCGTCTTGATCTTCTTGCACTGCAGCGGAAGGACGGTCTTGATCGTCCCGCACTCCGGGAGGGTGATCGTCCTCGGTACGCAGGCCACCACCGGAGTGCGCAGCTTGACGGTGATCGTCGGCTTGATGACGATCGGCCCTCGCGCCTTCAGCACCGCCGCACTGGCGTCAAGCAGCCCCCAGCCGTACCGGTCGTTCGGCACGGGATCGCTCGCGACGTCGCGCAGCGGCTTCGCCGTCGAGCGGAGGATGTCGCCGATCTCGGTGGCCGTCAGGCTCGGCTTGACCGCCTTCACGAGCGCCGCGACACCCGCCACGTGCGGCGAGGCCATCGACGTGCCGGCCATCGTGGCGAGGCCGCCGGCGAGGTACGTCGACAGGATGCCGACGCCCGGCGCCGAGATGTCGATGTGCGGTCCGGTCTGCGAGAACGCCGCGCGCGACTCGTTCGACTGGATCGCGGCGACCGCGATCACGTCCGGGTAGGCGGCGGGGAAGCTCGGCGAGGAGCTCCCGTCGTTGCCCATCGCGGCCACGACGACGACGCCCTTGCTCACCGCGTACGCCACCGCGCTCGCCTCGACCGAGGTCGAGGACGGGCTGCCGAGGCTCATGTTGATGACGTGGGCGCCGTTGTCGGCCGCGTACCGGATGGCCGCGGCGACATCGGCCGACGAGCCCGTGCCGCTCACGCGACCGTCGCTGATGCGCACGACCCGGGTGAGCGCCTTGATCGGCATGATGCGTGTCTGCCACCCGACGCCCGCGACGCCGACGGCGTTGTTGGACACGGCGGCGATGGTGCCCGCGACGTGCGTGCCGTGGCCGACCTCGTCCTCGGGGATCGCGTCGCGCCCCGCGAAGTCGCCCTCGAAGCGCCACCCCGGGTTCGGCGTCGGGTTCGGACCCAGATCGACCATGTCGAACCCTGGAACCAGCAGCGGCGCCAGCTCGGGGTGGTCGAGGTCGACGCCCGAGTCGATGACCGCCACGACGACGCTCGCAGATCCCTTCGTGACATCCCACGCGTCCGGGGCGTTGATCTTGGTCAGCCCCCACTGCGCCCCGAACTGCGGGTCGTCAGGGATGACGCTGGCCTCCCGCCACCGGTTCGGCTCGGCGACCTCGACCTCGTCGAGGGCGTCGAGCTCAGCCGCCGCCTTGTCAGGGGTGACCTTCGAGTCGATGCGGACGCGGAACGAGCGACCGAGGATCGACTCCTCGGGCTCGGGCACGCCGTCCAGGGCCATCACGGAGCGCGCGATGCCCTGCGAGGGCGGCGCGAGACGGGTGATGTCGTAGGCGCCGAGACGCGCGAGCACGGCGTCGACGCCCGACACCCCCAGCGAATCGGCCATCGAGCCGCCGCGGCCGCCGGGGTGGATCGGCACGGACGCCGTCATCGCATCGGCGGCGTCGGCTTTGAGCGTGACGATGACCTCGCCGGGTATGACGTCGTCGCCGTCGATGTACAGCGGAGCGGAGGCACCCAGTTCCGCCCGAGGAGCGGACGTGCGCTTTCGCGACGAGCCGCCGGATGTTGCAGCCATTTTCGGACTTCTCTCCTTCAGGGCCGCG
Source organism: Microbacterium sp. Soil_C_42 (assembly GCF_057656735.1). Lineage (NCBI taxonomy): Bacteria > Bacillati > Actinomycetota > Actinomycetes > Micrococcales > Microbacteriaceae > Microbacterium > Microbacterium sp. Soil_C_42. The sequence continues at coordinate 15,428 of NZ_JBDGJU010000054.1, read as the reverse complement.
AGGTTGCGGCCACCGTGGAGGAGGGATGGCAGGAAGAGGCTGATACAGCCCTACACTGAGGCGGGTGCCGACCCCGATGCACCACTCAGGTCACCCGTATTCCGACCGCCCCGAGCCCGGAGCCCCGCTCCAGTTCCGCTGGCGCAAGTGGGACGGCGGCCCGCACTGGGTCAACGACGGCATCTACCTCGGCAGGGACCGGTGGGGCGACTGGGTCGGTCAGCCCTCCGGCTGGCGCAACGTCCGTCCGGGCCTCGAGTTCCTCGCCGACGGACCCAACGTCACCCTCATCCCGCCGAGCGGCGACTACGCGATGACCGTCCACGGGGCGCCGCGGCGCGTGCGGATCTACATCGACATCGCGTGGGACATCCGCTGGGAGGGCCACGAACCCCGCGGCATCGACATGGACCTCGACGTCGTGAAGGCGATCGACGGGCGTGGGCTGTTCGTCGACGACCGTGACGAGTGGGATGAGCACCGCGTCGCCTACGGCTACCCGCTCGATCTCGTCGACAGGCTCGAGGCGCTCGCCGCGGACCTCGAGCGCCGCGTCGCGGTGGCGGAGGCGCCCTTCGATGACGCGACGCCCGATGCGTGGCTCGCCCGTCTCGCGTCCTACGACGCCGTCGCGCCGCCCCCACCCGTCTCCTTCGCAGCCGCGGGTGACGGCGGCCCCGGCGCAGGCGGAACCGCCACCTAGACTCGAAGCCGTGGCATCCCACCCCTCCGATCACGAGCCGAACCGCGCCGACCTCCATAAGGACCCGTCGCGCGTGAGCGGCATGTTCGACCAGGTCGCGGCCGGCTACGACCGCACCAACACCGTGCTGAGCATGGGCAACGACCGGTTCTGGCGCGCGGCGACGACGCGCGCGGTGAACCCGCGTGCCGGGCAGCGCATCCTCGACCTCGCCGCCGGCACGGGCGCCTCGAGCGTCGCCTTGGCCGGCCGGGGAGCCACGGTCGTCGCGGCGGACTTCTCGCCCGGCATGATCGCCGAGGGGCGACGCCGGCACAGCGGCATCCGGAATCTCTCCTTCGTGCAGGCCGACGCGACCGACCTGCCCTTCGGCGACGACGAGTTCGACGTGGTCACGATGTCGTTCGGGCTGCGCAACGTGAACGAGCCGAAGAGGGCGCTGAGCGAGCTGCTGCGTGTCACGAAGCCGGGCGGGCGCCTCGTCGTCTGCGAGTTCTCGCACCCGCCGTCGAAGGCGTTCAACGGCCTGTATCGCTTCTACAACGACCGTGTGCTGCCGGTCGTCGCGAAGACCGTCAGCTCGAACGCCGAGGCGTACGACTACCTGAACGAGTCGATCCGCGACTGGCCCGACCAGCGCACGCTGTCGGCGTGGATCCGCCAGGCAGGCTGGACACACGTCGCGCACCGCAACCTCTCGATGGGCATCGTCGCGCTGCACCGCGCCACGAAACCCCAGGTCTAGCAGCGCTCGTCGCTCGGCGGACCGCGACGAAACGCGCCCCCGGTAGGCTGGGCGTGTGACACCGACAGCGCCGGGCTCGCATATCGCGGGCAAGCTGGGCCTCACCGACCGCATCTTCGGGGGCGCGCGATCGCGCGGCCTGCTCAAGACCGTCGAGGCGGGGCTCAAGCGCGTCGACAGCGCCCTCGAGCGCGAGCTGCGCGTGGCCGACACGCTCGCCGACGCGACCAGCCGGTATCTCTACGACGCCGGCGGCAAGCGCATCCGCCCCATGCTGGCGCTGTTGACCGCCCAGCTCGGCGACGGTGTCACCGACGAGGTGATCGATGCCGCGACTGCTCTGGAGATGACGCATCTCGGATCCCTCTACCACGACGACGTGATGGATGCTGCCGACAAGCGTCGCGGTGTCCCCAGTGCGCACGCCGTGTGGGGCAACAACATCGCGATCCTCACCGGAGACCTGCTGTTCTCCCGCGCGAGCCAGATCATGGCGCGCCACGGCGAGGATGCCATCCGGCTGCAGGCCGACACGTTCGAGAGGCTCGTGCTCGGGCAGATGCACGAGACGGTCGGGCCGTCCGACGAGGACGATCGCGTCGCGTTCTACCTCCAGGTGCTCTCCGACAAGACGGGTTCGCTCATCGCGGCGGCCGCGCAGTCGGGCATCGTGTTCTCCAACGGGCCCAAGCAGTTCGAGCAGCCCATGGTGACGTTCGGCGAGAAGGCCGGCGTCGCGTTCCAGCTGCTCGACGACGTCATCGACCTGTCGGCCGATCCCGATGAGACCGGCAAGGTGCCCGGCACCGACCTGCGGGCCGGCGTGCCGACCATGCCCTACCTCGTGCTCGGGCAGCGGACCGATGCCGCCTCCGTCGACCTGCGGGACCGCATCGACGAGGGCGTGGCGCGCATCGCCGACGGCGCGGATCCCGCGATCCTCGACGAGCCGCTTACGCAGCTGCGCGATCACGAGGCCACCCAGGCGACCCTCGACCTCGCCAACGCGTGGTCGACCGAGGCGATCGAGGCGCTCGCGCCGCTACCCGACGGCGCGGTGCGGGAGGCCCTCACCCGGTTCGCCCAGGCCGTCGCCGACCGCTCCAGTTAGACGTACCCGCAACTCGTCTCGCGCAGACCCGGGTCGAGCGAGCGAAGCGAGTCGAAACCTCGCTCACGACCGGGGGACTGCGACGAGCCGACCTCCCGAAAGGACCACCATGACCAAGCTCCGACTGGCGATCGTCGGCGCAGGACCGGCGGGCATCTACGCCGCCGACATCCTGCTGAAGGCCGAGCGCAAGTTCGACGTGTCGATCGACCTGTTCGAGCAGCTGCCCGCGCCGTACGGGCTGGTCCGCTACGGCGTCGCCCCCGACCACCCCCGCATCAAGGGCATCATCACGGCCCTGCGCGAGGTGCTCGACCGCGGCGACATCCGCCTCTTCGGCAACGTGCGCTTCGGCGAGGACATCACCCTCGACGACCTCAAGCACCACTACAACGCTGTCATCTTCGCCACCGGCGCGATCCGCGACACCGACCTCGAGATCCCCGGCATCGACGCCGTCGGGTCGTACGGTGCCGCCGACTTCGTGAGCTGGTTCGACGGGCACCCGGATGTGCCGCGCGAGTGGCCGCTGGAGGCAGCATCCGTCGCCGTCATCGGCAACGGCAACGTCGCACTCGATGTATCGCGCATGCTGGCCAAGCACGCCGAGGACCTGCTCCCGACCGAGATCCCCGACAACGTCCACGAGGGCCTGGTCGCCTCGAAGGTGACCGACGTGCACGTGTTCGGCCGTCGTGGTCCGGCGAACGTGAAGTTCACGCCGCTGGAGCTGCGGGAGCTCGGCGAGCTGCGCGACGTCGACATGGTCGTCTACGACGAGGACTTCGACTACGACGACGCGGCCCGCGCCGCCATCGCGAGCAACAAGCAGGTCATGGTCATCGACCGTGTGCTGCAGTCCTGGCGCAAGCGCGACTCGGTCAACAACTCCGGTGGCACGGCGTCGCGCCGCCTTCACCTGCACTTCTACGCCAAGCCGATCGAAGTGAAGACGGATGCGGAGGGCCGCGTGTCCGCCCTCGTGTACGAGCGCACGCGTCCCGACGGGGAAGGCGGCGTCGTCGGCACCGGCGAGCTGCGTGAGGTGCCGATCCAGGCGCTGTACCGCGCCGTCGGGTATTTCGGATCGCCCTTGCCGGGCGTGCCGTTCGACAAGCGTCACGGCGTCATCCCGAACCGCGAGGGCCAGGTGCTGAGCAAGGACTCGAACCAGCGCGTCAACGGCGTGTACGCCACCGGATGGATCAAGCGCGGCCCGGTCGGCCTCATCGGTCACACCAAGTCCGACGCCATGGAGACCGTCCGTCACCTCATCAACGACCAGGGCACCTGGTGGCAGCCGGCCGACCCGTCGGAGGAGGCCATCCCGGCGCTCCTCGCCGAGCGCGGTGTGGCCTGGACCGACCTCGACGGCTGGCACCGCCTCGACGAGCACGAGATGGCGCTCGGCGCACCCCACGAGCGGGCGCGCATCAAGGTCGTGCCCCGCGACGAGATGGTGACGATCTCCCGCGCCGCCCCCGGTCGTTGAGCTGGTCGAAACGCCGCCTCTAGGCTGAGGGGATGGCCGGGCCATCCCTGACGTGGGTCCCCGACATCCTCGGGAAGCCGTTCGAGCAGCTGACGCTGCCGCTCGGCGTGGACGGCGTGCACGGGCCGCTGGTCGCGACGCTGGTGCGCAGCATCCCGAATCCGCTCCTGACCCTGCTCGCCCCGCTGCGCGACGTCGACGTGCTCTACGTGCACGGCTGGTCGGACTACTTCTTCCAGCGCGACCTCGCGCGGTTCTGGACGGGGCGCGGTGCGCGCTTCTACGCGCTCGATCTGCGTCGCTACGGGCGGAGCCTCCGGGAGGGGCAGGTGCCCGGGTACGTCGACTCCCTCGATGACTACGACGTCGACATCGGGGCCGCGCTGCACGCGATGGGACACGCTCCGGGCACAGCCGGACAAGCGCCGCCGACGGAACCGGACACGGGCGGTGGAGGACGCAAGCTCGTGCTGATGGGGCATTCGACCGGGGGCCTCACCCTCACCCTCTGGGCGGCTCGGCACCCCGGTCGCGCGCACGCGCTCGTGCTCAACAGCCCGTGGCTCGAGCTCCAGCTGGGCACCCTGGGTCGTCAGGCGCTGGCACCTCTGGTGGACATGCGGGCGAGGCTCGACCCGCGCGGAACGCAGCCCGCGGTCGACTTCGGGTTCTACACACGCGCACAGGACGAGATCGGCACGCTGCCGCACGACGAGCACCGCGCCGTGTGGCGGCCCGACCGGGGCTTCCCGACGGCGCCCGGGTGGCTGTCGGCCGTGATGGAGGGGCACCGCCGGGTCGCAGCCGGCGTCGACGTCGCCTGCCCGGCGATGGTGCTGCTGTCGGCCGGTGCGACGACGCCGCTGTCGTGGAAGGAATCGATGACGTCGACGGACTCCGTGCTCGTGGTCGACGACATCGCCCGCGCCGCGACCCGCATCGGCGGGCTCGTCACGATCGCCCGCGTCGAGGGTGCGATCCACGACGTCTTCCTCTCCCGCCCCGCTCCTCAGGCGATCGCGTACGATGCTCTCGACCGCTGGGCTCGCGCGTACGTCGTACCGGACGAGAATGTCCCCCGAAAAGGGGACAGCGCTCTTGTGGACAGTCGGGTTAAGCTGTAGGGGAGATGTCCCCAGCATCTCAGGGAAGGCCCTCCCCAAGAATCCTTCCCATCCGTCGTCACGCGCCGCTAACCGGGGGGTTGGTTGTGCGAGAGCAGACGACGACAGGCCCCGGGTGTCCCCAGCACCCGGGGCCTTTATCGTTCCTGAGACGGTCGATCACTCCGCGCGGCGGGCGAGCACGCGCACGAGGAGCACGTAGGTCGTGAGCGAGAGCACGTATCCGAGCAGGTACACGACGAGCTCCTGCGCGAGGAAGCGGCTGTAGTCGAGCGTTCCGTCAGTGACCGCCGGCGCGTTCTGGCTCAGCAGGTACGCGGCCGTCTGACCCGCGGCGAGGATGGCCAGCAGGGCCAGGACGGCGAGGAGCGCGAGCCAGATGCGGCTGCGCCACACCCGGCCCGCCGCGGCCATCGCCGTCGACGACGTCCAGTCCGGCACCTCCGGGTCGAGCCACCCGTTCACCCGCGGGATCAGGATGACCGCTGCGATGAACGCGGCATTGAGGATCGCGGTGCCGACACCGGCGGCGGAGCCCCCGTCGATGTCGCTGCGGACGAGCGAGGGGATGAGGAGGACGACCAGCACCGGCAGCGTCGCGACGACGGCCGACAACACGGCCCGGAGGAAGCGCATGGCCCGAGTGTAGGGTCAGTTTCCATCGCGATAGAGGAGCAACGACCATGCCCGTCACCCCCACGCCGGCCGACGCCATGACGACTCTCCGCCGGCGCACGAGCGAGAAGTGGGGCGTCTACTCCGACGACGTGCTGCCGATGTTCGTCGCCGAGATGGACTTCCCGCTGGCGCCGGCGATCAAGAAGGCGCTGCACGAGGCGATCGACCTGGGCGACACGGGCTACGTGAATCCCCTCGATCCCGGTGCGCGGGAGGCGTTCCGCGACTACGCCGCGGCCGCGTGGGGATGGGAGCCGGACATCGCGCGGATGGGAATCACGACCGATGTCAGCGTCGTGATCGTTGAGGCGCTCCGCCGGCTGATCGATCCCGGCGACGGGGTCGTGATCACCCCGCCGATCTATCCGCCGTTCTACGACCTCATCCCCGAGGCCGGCGGAGCCGTCGTCGAAGTGCCGCTGCAGGACGACGGCTCCGCCTACGCGCTCGACCTCGAAGGCATCGATCGCGCACTGGCTGCGGGTGCGAAGGGCGTGCTGCTGTGCAGCCCGCACAATCCCGTCGGACTGGTCCACGACCGTGCGACCCTCGAAGAGCTCTCCCGGATCGTCGCCCGCCACGACGGATTCGTCGTCTCGGACGAGATCCATGCACCGCTCACCCATCACGGCGTCGAGTTCACGCCGTACCTCACCGTCTCGGCGCACGCGCAGGCCCACGGGATCGCCGCGGAGTCGGGGAGCAAGGCCTTCAACCTCGCCGGGTTGAAGACGGCCCTGTTCGTGTCCGCGTCGGACCGGATGACCGACCTCATCCGCTCGCTGCCGGAGGAGGTCACCTTCCGGGCGGGGCAGTTCGGGCTGATCGCGACGCGAGAAGGGTTCGCCCACAGCCGCGAGTGGCTCGACGGCACGATCGCCGCGGTGCAGGGCAACGCCGACCATCTCCAGGCCGAACTCGCCGAACACCTGCCCGCGGTGCGACTTCGGCGTCCCTCGGCGAGCTATCTGGCGTGGCTGGACATGTCCGCCCTGGGCTGGGGAGACGATCCCGCCGTCATCGCCGAAGAGCGCGCACGTGTGGCGCTGTCGAGCGGACCGAGGTTCGGTCGGCAAGGCGCGGGGTATGCCCGGATGAACCTCGCCTGCTCGCCCGACACGATCACCGAGGCGGTGAGGCGCCTCGCGAGCGTGACCGTCTGAAGCAGGGCCCCAGCCCGATCGGGGCTCGCGTCAGCGGTAGTTGACGAACTGGAGGTCGACGTCGAGGTCGGCGGCCTTGAGCAGGCGCTGCACCTCCTGCAGGTCGTCGCGCGACTTCGACTGCACGCGCAGCTCGTCGCCCTGGATCTGCGACTTCACCGACTTGGGACCTTCGTCGCGGATGATCTTCGAGATCTTCTTCGCGTTCTCGGACGAGATGCCGTCTTTGATCGTCGAGATGATGCGGTATTCCTTGCCGCTGGCGAAGGGCTCTCCCGACTCGAGGCTCTTCAGCGAGATGCCGCGCTTGATGAGCTTCGACTGGAAGACGTCGAGGACGGCCTTCGCGCGATCCTCGGTGCTGGCCTTGATGAGCACGGACTCACCGCTCCACTCGACGGACGCCCCGGTGCCCTTGAAGTCGTAGCGCTGCTCGATCTCCTTGCGGGCCTGGTTGAGGGCGTTCTCCGCCTCCTGGTGGTCGACCTTGCTGACGATGTCGAACGAAGAATCTGCCATGGCGGGCAGTCTATCGGCGGTGGCCGCACAGCGCGGGAGAACGGATGCCGGTGCACGCGGTTCCAGCCGGTGCCACGTGTGCAAGCGATTCCATGCGAGCGCTGAAAGTCACGGCGAGGTATCGATCCCAGCCCGATGTTGCCATATGTCGTCTGCTGAGTTACAAATGTAAGCGCTTGCATTTCCGCAGGCGAGAGTCGAACCCGCACCGTCGCGACCGACAGTGCGGCCGGACTCACTCAGCACTCCAGAGAGGCACTGCACCGATGAAGGTGAACAAGAAGAGCTGGCTCGCGCTCGGCGGTCTCGCCGTCGCGTCGATCGTCCTCGCGGGTTGCGCGGGCAGCGGTGACGACACCGGTTCGAACGACGAGGGCGACGCCACGTCGACGCTGACCGTCTGGGTCGACTCCGAGCGCGTGGACGCGCTGAAGGGCGCCGCCGACGCGTACAGCGAGAAGACCGGTGTCACGGTCGACCTCGTCGGCAAGGACGTCGGCAAGATCAAGGACGACTTCATCCAGCAGGCGCCGACGGGCAAGGGCCCCGACGTGGTCATGGGTGCGCACGACTGGCTCGGCGAGCTCTCGACCAACGGCGTCGTGGCGCCGATCGAGCTCGGCGACACCGCCGGCGACTACCTCCCGGTCGCGCTCCAGGCCTCGAACTACGACGGCACCACCTACATGCTCCCGTACGCGGTCGAGAACATCGCGATCCTCCGCAACGCCGACATCATCCCCGAGCCGGCCGCGAGCTTCGACGACATGATCGCCAAGGGCCAGGCCGCCGGCCTCACCACGCCGTTCGTCGTGGAGCAGGGCGTCGAGGGCAACCCTTACCACCTGTACCCGTTCCAGACGGCGTTCGGCGCTCCGGTGTTCGGCACCGACGCCGAGGGCAACTACGACCCGACCGACCTGCAGATGGGCAGCGAGGGCGGCTTCCAGTTCGCCAGCTGGCTCGGCGCCCAGGGTGCCGCGGGCAATTTCAACACCGACATCGACGGTGACATCGCCAAGACCAAGTTCCTCGATGGCGAGTCGGCCTTCTGGCTCACCGGCCCGTGGAACGTCGGCACGGCCACCGACGCCGGCATCAACGTCGCGATCGACACGATCCCGAGCCCGACCGGCGCCCCGGCCCAGCCGTTCGCCGGTGTCAAGGGCTTCTTCGTGAGCTCGGAGTCCGACAACAAGGTCGCCGCGAACGACTTCCTCGTCAACTACATCGGCACCGAGGACGTCCAGCTCGAGCTGTTCGAGGCCGGCAACATCCTGCCCGCCCTCACCGCCGCTGCTGACACGGCTGCGTCTGACCCGATCATCGCCGGCTTCCAGGCCGTCGGCGCCGACGCGGTGCCGATGCCCGCGATCCCGGCGATGGGCTCGGTCTGGCAGTACTGGGGCATCGCCGAGGCCGCCATCATCAACGGCGAGGACCCGACGGCGACGTGGCAGAAGCTCGTCGACGACGTGAGCGCCGCCATCAAGTAACACCCTGCGGTCGAAGACCGCGACAGGCGACCGGGACGGATGCCGCGGCATCCGTCCCGGTCCCGATCTTGAGGACGATCGATGACCGACACTGTTCAGGCCGACACGGCCGAGAAGACGCCGACGCCGACGCCGCGTCAGCGCAGCGCCGCGCGGATCGCCGATGCCGCCGGCGGCAAGGTGCGCTGGGTGGTGCTGAAGATCGCGCTGCTCGCCATCGTCGACGCGCTCGCGCTGTACGCCGTGTTCGTGCTCTTCCTCCACAACGAGTGGCTGGTGCTGACCCTCGTCACGGCCGTCACGATCCTCGTCAACTGGATCTACTTCTCGCGCCGCACCATTCCCGCGAAATACCTGACGCCGGGCATCATCCTGCTCGTCGTGTTCCAGATCTTCACGCTGGTCTACACCGGCTACATCGGCTTCACGAACTACGGCACCGGCCACAACGGCTCGAAGGACCAGGCGATCGCCTCGCTCATGCGGTCCTCGCTCGTCCGCGTCGAGGATTCGCCGACCTACGACGTCACCGTCGTCGAGCGCGTCGGCGAGCTCGGCCTGCTCGTCACCGATCCGACCGACGGCGAGGCATCCCTCGGCACCAACCAGAAGCCCCTCGAACCGGTCGAGGCCACCATGGAGGGCGGCAAGGCCGTCGCCGTAGACGGCTGGACGACCCTCACCTTCGCCGACGTGCTCGCGCGCAGCAATGACGTCGAGCAGCTCGCCGTTCCCTACAGCACCGATCCCAACGATGGCGCGATCCGTACGCAGGACGGCCAGAAGGGCTACCTCTACACGTCGACGCTCGTCTACGACGCCGATGCCGACACGATGACCGACACCGCCACCGGCACGGTGTACTCCGACACGGGAGAGGGCGCGTTCACCTCGGAGTCCGGCGAACAGCTCATGCCGGGCTGGCAGGTGTTCGTGGGCTTCGAGAACTTCGTGCGGGCGATCACCGACGCGTCCATCCGCGGACCGCTCATCTCGGTCACCCTCTGGACGTTCGTGTTCGCCATCGTCTCGGTCGCCTCGACGTTCTTCCTCGGGCTGCTGCTGGCCATGCTGTTCCAGAACAAGCGCATGCGCTTCAAGAACGGGTACCGGATCATGCTGATCCTGCCGTACGCGTTCCCGGCGTTCCTCGGCGCGCTGGTGTGGGCGGGAATGATGAACAAGAGCTTCGGCTTCATCAACCAGGTGCTGCTGGGCGGCGCCGAGATCCCGTGGCTCACCGATCCGGTGATGGCGAAGGTCTCCGTGCTCCTCGTCAACCTCTGGCTGGGCTTCCCCTACATGTTCCTGGTGTGCATGGGGGCGCTCCAGGGCATCCCCGAAGAGGTCAACGAGGCCGGCGTGATGGACGGCGCCAGCCCCTGGCAGATCTTCCGCCGCATCAAGCTTCCGCTGCTGCTGGTGACGGTCGCACCGATCCTCATCGCGTCGTTCGCGTTCAACTTCAACAACTTCAACCTCATCTACATGCTCACCGGCGGCGGGCCGAGGTTCGAGGACGCGACGATACCCGTGGGCCATACCGACCTGCTGATCTCGATGGTCTACAAGGTCGCCTTCACCGGGCAGAACCGCGACTACGGACTCGCCTCGGCGTTCACGATCCTCATCTTCATCGTCGTGGCCGTCATCGCGATCATCAGTTTCCGCAAGACCAAGGCCCTCGAGGAGCTGAACTGACATGTCTGAATCCCAGGACCGTCTCGCTCACCCTGACAAGACCGTCGCCCGCAACGCGACCCTCGCCGTCGCCGCCGGCGGCACCGCCGCGCAGTTCGAGACCGAGGTGGGCGGCATGGCGCCGTCGCCCAAGGCCGAGAAGCCCGCTCGCCGTCGCCCCTTCGGAAAGTGGTTCCGCGACACCGGATGGCGCCACGTCGTCGCGATCATCGGCTCGATCTTCGCGATCTTCCCGCTCGTGTACGTGCTGTCCTCGTCGCTGAACGGCGACGGAACGCTGACGGGAAGCAACCAGCTGTTCTCGTCGATCAGTCTCGACGCCTACGTCCGCATCCTCACGAATCCGCAGGTGCCGTACGGCCAGTGGTTCGTGAACACGATGATCGTGGCGCTGATCACCGGGTTCTCGATGGTGTTCATCGGCGCGCTCGCCGCCTACGCGTTCTCGCGCATGCGCTTCAGCGGACGCCGCGTCGGGCTCATCACGATCGTCGTGGTGCAGATGTTCCCGCAGATGCTCGCCGTGGTCGCGATCTTCCTCATGTTCAGCGCGATCAGCGACTGGTTCCCCGCGATCGGGCTCAACACGCTGAGCGGTCTGATCCTCATCTATCTCGGCGGCGCGCTGGGCGTGAACACGTATCTCATGTACGGGTTCTTCAACACGATCCCGCGTGAGCTCGACGAGGCGGCGAAGATCGACGGTGCAGGACACGCGCGCATCTTCTTCACGATCATCCTGCGCCTGGTCGCGCCGATCCTCGCCGTCGTCGGCCTGCTGTCGTTCATCGGCCTCATCAACGAGTACATGATCGCGAGCGTGCTGCTCATCGATCCCGACAAGCAGACGCTCATCGTCGGACTCACGAAGCTCGTCTCCAACCCGCGCTACGCGGACTGGTCGGCCTTCGCGGCCGGTGCCGTGATGGCGGCGATCCCGGTCGTCATCGTCTTCCTGCTGCTGCAGAAGTACATCGTCGGTGGCCTCACCGCCGGCGCCACGAAGGGCTGATCTCGCAGGGCTGATCCGAGAGCGGATGCTGCGACGGCTGCGTGCTGTCGCAGCATCCGCTCTGCGATGATCGAGGCGAGCACCGCCACCGCCCGCCTGACGAAAGGCCGAGCCATGACGCCCCTCCTCCCTCACCACGACGGCTCGCCGCTGTACGTGTCCGACCTGGCGCCGCAGCTCGGCGACGTGGTCACCGTTCGGCTGCGCGTGCCGGCGGGCTACGGCCCCCTCGCTGCGGTGCGCACGAGGTCGAATCCCGATCACGAGCCGGAATGGACGGATGCCGTGGCTCTCGGGTCCGCCGACGGCTGGGAGTGGTGGGAGGCTCCCGTCACCGTGCGCAACCCGCGGCACGGCTACCGCTGGGTGCTCGTGCACCGTGCCGATGGTGGTGGTGACGGGCGGGTGGAGTGGCTGAACCAGACCGGACTCCACCCGATCGAGACCCTCGACGCCGAGGACTTCGCGCTCGTCGCGTACCCGGCGCCCCCGGCATGGCTCACCGACTCCGTGATGTACCAGGTGTTCCCCGACCGCTTCGCGCGGTCCGCGCAGGCCGACACCCACCCGACCCCGGACTGGGCGATCCCGGCGACCTGGGACGACCCCGTCGATCCCGTCGTGCCGGCGCGCTCGCAGCAGTTCTACGGCGGCGACCTCGAGGGCGTCATCGAGAAGCTCGACCACCTCGTCTCGCTGGGCGTCAACCTGCTCTACCTCACGCCGATCTTCCCGGCGGCGTCCAACCACCGCTACGACGCGTCGAGCTTCGACCGCGTCGACCCGCTCCTCGGCGGCGATGAGGCATACGTCCGGCTGATCGAGGCGGCGCATGCCCGCGGCATCCGTGTCATCGGCGATCTCACGAGCAACCACTCGGGCGATCGCCACGAGTGGTTCCAGGCGGCGCTCGGCCACCCCGGCGCTGCGGAGGAGGAGTTCTACTACTTCACGGATGACGCGAACACCGAGTATGCGTCATGGCTCGGCGTGCCGACGCTGCCCAAGTTCAACTGGGCATCCCAGGAGCTGCGCCACCGGTTCATCGAAGGCCCCGACTCCGTCGTCGCGAAGTGGCTCAAGCCGCCGTACTCGGCCGACGGCTGGCGCATCGACGTCGCCAACATGACAGGGCGCCTGGGCTCCGTCGACCTCAACGCCGAGGTGCGCCAGCTGCTGCGGCGCACGATGATCGAGATCAACCCCGACACGATCCTGCTGGGGGAGTCGACCAACGACGCCGCGAGCGACCTGCAGGGCGACGGCTGGCACGGCGCCATGACGTACCCGTCGTTCACGCGGCCGGTGTGGGGGTGGCTGTCCGAGCCGACCCACGCGCCGTACCTCACGTACGACGGCCGTGAGGCGACCGAGCCGTGGTTCTTCACGCAGCCGATCGGCGGCATCCCGCGATACACGGCACGCCAGTTCGTCGACGCCGTGGTGCGCTTCACGGCCGGCATCCCGTGGCGGGTGCGGCTCGGCAACATGCAGCCGCTCGACACGCACGACACCGGGCGCTTCGCCACCAACGCGGCGCCCGGAACGGTGCCGGTCGCGGCGGGCCTCATGATGACGCTCCCGGGCCTGCCCGTGATCTTCGCGGGCGACGAGTTCGGCCTCGTCGGGGTCGACGGCGAGGCGAGCCGCACGCCGATCCCGTGGGGCAGCGAAGGCGAGCCGGAGGTGGCCGAACGGCTCGCGCTCTACCGCGAGCTCGTCGCGCTGCGGCACGCGCACCCGGTCCTGTCGACCGGTGGGCTGCGCTGGGTGCACGTCGACGACGAGTTCGTCGTGTTCGTGCGGGAGGCCGTCGACGAGACGCTGCTCGTGCTGGCGGCCAAGGGCGACGCGGATGCCGAGATCCCGGCGGGCGCCCTCCCGGGCGCTGCGGCGGCTGAGCCCCTCGTCGGCGACGCGACACTCGCGGTGGCCGGCGACGGGGCGGTGCTGCTGTCGGCCGACGGGCCCGCGTTCGCGGTGTGGCGGCTCGCGGGCGTCCAGGTGCCCGCACCCGAGCCTGAGGCGGCGACGGCGGACGAGGTGTCGCGCGGGGTGGTGTCGGCCGACGAGACCACTCCCGCGGAGCAGGTCGAGTCCGCCTGACCACGGGGGCGGCGGATGCTGCGGCCTCTGCGTGCGCGGACACGCGGGGTGGCGGCATCCGTCGTCCTTCGTAGACTGGGCGGGCGAGGAGGTGCCATGCGCCCACTGACCGAAGACGAGTTGCGTTCCGCGTTCGTGAACGCTTCCGCCGACGAGCTGCGTCTCGTCACCCTGCCTCACGACTTCGTGCTCACCGACTGGGATCACCTCGACTTCCTGGCGTGGCGCGACCCGCGCACCCGCGGGAGGGGCTACCTCGTCGCCGAGATCGACGGCGAAGCCGCCGCGATCGTGCTGCGCGGCGCCGAGGGCTCATCGCACGCGCGCGCGGCGCTGTGCAACCTGTGCCACACGATGCAGCCCGCCGACCAGGTCACCATGTACACGGCGCGCAAAGCCGGCGAGGCCGGAGTGCACGGCGACAGCGTGGGCACGTACATCTGCGCCGACCTGTCGTGCCACGAGAACGTGCGCCTCGCACCGCCGCTCGCGCCCAACGAGGTGCGGGCGAGCGTCGACATGAAGATCGACGGCACGCGTCGGCGCACGGAGGCGTTCGTCGGCCGGGTGCTCGAGACGGCAGGAGTGCGGCGATGACGGTCGTGGTGGTGGGCGACGCGCTCATCGACGAACTGCGTGACGACCACGGCGTGCGGGAGTTCGTCGGGGGAGCCGCGCTCAATGTCGCGGTCGGCCTCGCGCGGCTCGGCGTGCCGGCGACCCTCGTCGCGATGCTGGGCGACGACGAGCCGGCCTCGCGCGTCCGGCGCTACCTCGCGGACTTCGGCGTCGAGCTCCTCGCGACGCCCTCGCTTCTGGGCACCGCACGCGCGGTCAGCACGCGCTCCGGCGCGGGAGAGCCCGTGTACGAGTTCAACGAGGCGTCACAGCGCCGACGGATCCGCTTCGGCGACGCCGAGCGTCAGGCGTTCGCCGACGCCGACCTCGTCGTCGTGAGCTGCTTCGCCTTCGACGACGCCGAGCAGGCCGCGGAGCTGGCAGACGCGATCGCCGGGGCCGAGGCATCCGTCGCGGTCGATCCCAACCCCCGCACCGGCATGATGCACGACAAGGACGAGTTCGTGCGCGGCTTCGAGTCCCTCGCGGCCGGGGCCGCCCTCGTGAAAGTCGGCGAGGACGACGCGGCGCTCCTGTACGGCGAGCCGCTCGACGCTCTGCGCGCCCGTCTGATCGATCTCGGCGCCCGCGCGGTGCTGGCCACCGAAGGCGCGGCCGGCGCCACGATCGAGGCCGGCGAGGTCGTGGTGACGCGGCCGATCGCGAACCTGCCCGGCCGCATCGTCGACACGATGGGCGCGGGCGACGCCGCCTTCGCCGCCACCGTCGCCGCGCTTGTCGCGAGGGCGCCGGAGAGCGCCGACGACTGGGACACGGTGCTGGTCGCGGCAATGGACGCAGCGGCCGCGACCTGTCGTTTCGAGGGGGCGCTGCTGCGTACGCCGAGCGCGCTCGAGGGCCTCGACATCGACCACATCGGCACCTAGATGTGATGTCCAGGCAGGTTGTTGAGTCTGCTGAAGGGTGGGGCTCCGATGGCGGAGTGGCGCCTGTGCTGAT
>NZ_JBDGJU010000053.1:0-18538 GCF_057656735.1 Microbacterium sp. Soil_C_42 | reverse complement strand
GCCGCGGCCGTCGCCGCCGTGGCCGCGCCCCTCGTGGTCGTGGTGGCCGGTGTGCGGGTGGTGGCCGTGGCAGCCCTCATCGCCGTAGCCGCGCATGGGCTCGTCGAAGCGCTCGGCCGGGTGGCCGGGGCGCCCGGGAGCGAAGCCGCGGTGGCGGTTGCGGCCGAAGCCGTCGTGGACGTCGGGGTCGAACGGACGCGGGCGGCCGCCGAAACCAGGCCCGAAGCCCCCGACGCCCGGGCGGAAGCGGGGGCCGAACCCGGGGCGGCCGAAGCCACCGAACCCGCGCTCGCGTCCGGTGGCGTTCTCGTCCCAGCCGAGCTCGCGGGCGATGGCCTCGAGCGAGCCGGTGAGGGCAGCGTAGGCCTCGTCGTCGCCGACGGCGGCGACCACACGCGCGCGGAGTCCGTCGACGATGGCGCCGATGCGCTCCTTCTCGGAGCGGCCGAGGTCGGTCAGGACCCACGTTCCGTCGCCCTGCTCCTCGAGCCAGCCGCGTTCCTCGAGGCCGCGGAGGCGCTTGCCCTTGCGGGCGAGACGCTCACGGAACTCGGGGGCGTCGATGTCGCCGGACAGCACATTGAGCACCATCCAGTCGCGTCGCGTGAGGCCCTCGGCCTCGAGCGCCGTCGCGAACTCGCGCGTCAGCAAGGCGTCGACCGCGCGCAGCCAGTAGCCGAGCGGACGGTTGCCGGTGGGGACGTCGTTCTCTTGGTTGTCACTGATGTCGTTCATGGGGAAGTCCTTTCGGGGGCGGCTCGAGGGGCCGCCGAGTGATACATGTCGAAGTGCATGCAAATGCAGTGTGACATGTATTCGATATCCATGTCAAGTCGCATGTAAATTGGACTCATGCCGTCCACTCCCGCCGACCCATCCGACGCGATCGCCGCCGCCCTCGCCCGCCTGCGCGGACGACGAGGCCCCCGTCCGCCGTGGATGGACGGTGCAGGCCCGCACTCCTCGGGCCCGCACGCGCACGGCCACGCCGGTCCGCACGGCCATGACGCCGACGGCTCGGAGCACGTCCACCCCGATGGCTCGATCCACGGCTTCGCGGGCCGTGGCGGCCGCGGCGGTCCCTGGGGCCGCGGGGGACCGGGGCCGGGCTTCGGCGCACCGCCGTGGGCCGGAGGGGGCCGCTTCGGCGGCCCTGCGCGCATGAGGCTGCTCGAGGCTCTGGCCGCAGCATCCCATCCGCTCTCGGTGGGCGAGATCGCCGATGCCGTGGGCGTCGATCAGCCCCGGGCGTCGCGGCTCGTGCAGCAGGCCGTCGAGCTCGATCTCGTGCGGCGCGAGGCCGACCCCGACGACGCCCGCCGCACGCGTGTGGCGCTGACGGATGCCGGCACCCGCCTGGTGCGCGGGTTCCGCGGTGAGCGGCGCGAGGCGATGGATTCGGCGCTCGCCGCGTTCACCGACGCCGAGCGTGCCGAGCTCGCGCGCCTGCTGACGAAGCTCGCCGACTCCTGGCCCGGCGCGTCATAGCGTCGGCTCAGCGTTCCCGTCGACCTCGATTGAGGAGCGTTGCCCAGTTGCGGAGCCACACGCCGATCCTGCTCCGCATTTCGGCGGAGAACCTCAACTGAGGATGCAGAGACCGATCCTGCCCGCACTTCGGCGCAGAACCTCAACTGAGGATGCAGCGACCGCGGCTGCCCCGCATTTCGGCGCAGAACCTCAACTGAGGATGCAGCGACCGCGGCTGCCCCGCACCTCGGCGCAGAACCTCAACTGAGGATGCAGCGACCGCGGCTGCGCCGCACCTCGGCGCGGAACCTCAACTGAGGATGCAGGGCCCGCGGCCGGCCGGCACGAGTCGTGCGCGACGCGCGGACCCGGAGGGGATCAGAAGCTGGTGACGAGGTCGCCGAGCACCGCCTCGAGCTTCGACGGGTCGGTCGCGTCGTAGTAGTGCGCACCCGTCGCGCTCGAGATGGACTGCAGCGTGGCCACGTCGGCGTCGGCGCCGTAGGCGAGCGTGAAGATGAGCACCGGTGTGGCGTGGTGCATGTCCTTCAGGTTCGCGAGCATCTGGTCGGCGCTGATCGTCTCTGCGTTCGGGGCGTCGTTCTCGCCGTCCGACAGCAGCACGATGGCGTTGATGTGATCGCTCGACCACGCCGCCGCCTGCTGCGCCGCGAACGTGTCGACCGCCTGATAGAGCGGGGTGTCGCCCATCGAGGTGAGGCCGCCGAGCGCACCGAGGAAGCCGTCGCGCGACGAGCCGATGTCGGCGACCGGAGACACGAGCCCCGGCACCATGGCGCCGTCGGGCGCCTGCGCGAAGGCCGCGAGGCCCACATCGTCGCCGTTGGTGAAGTGGCCGACGGCCGCCTCGATCGCCTTGCGGGCCTGGGTGAGCTTCGTGTCGCTCGCAGAGATGGGCTCGTCCATCGAACCCGACACGTCGAGGAGGAAGAGCACGTTCGCGCGCTTGCGGACGTCGGGGAACGACGCCTGCACGGCGGTGACGACGTCGGCTGCGGGGAAGGCGAGGGTGCGGCCCTGGTCGCCGTCGAGCCGCCCGACCTGCTGGACGCCCTCGTCGAGGTCGCGGTTGAGGTCGCGGTAGCCCGCGGCGCGCACGGCCGCCTGACCTTGCGCGGTGTGCGTGAAGCGGATGAAGTCCGCCGCCGCCTCCGACTCGACCGGGTCGATCCACGCGCCCGTGATGCGCATGACCGGGTTGTCGGCCGAGTAGTAGCCGTCCGCAGGATAGATCGGCACGAGCTGCTCCGCCGGCGGGTCGGCCTGCGTGCGCGTGATGCCGTCGCGACTCGTGATGCCGCGGTTGTAGTCCCACACCGACTTCTCGTCGACGATGACCGCCGAGAGGAAGTCGGCAGCGGAACCGGATGCCTCGGCCTGGCGCGCGTGCCAGAGGAAGTGCTCGGGCGTGGCCATGTAGTGGCTCGTCGCCAGCTCGTTCTCATGCACTTCGGCCTGCACGGCGGGGTCCCGCACCTGGGCGGCGGTGAAGTCCGTCATCGATCCCGCGGCCGTGCCGTAGGAGGCGAACATGGCGGCTTCGCCGCTCGTCGCGACGAGCGGGCTGGTCTTGCCGAGCTTGAACGCGCCCCACTCGGGGTGGCCGAGACCGCTCCAGAGGTCGGGGTCGCCCGCCGACTCGAAGATCTCGGCCCAGGTCGGGGCCTCGGCATCCCACCCGATCGCGGACGCGAGGTTCTCGGGCATGGCGAGCACGATGTCGGAGACCGCGACGCTCGTGCCGTCGGCGCGAAGGATGGTGGCGCCGTCGGCCTGCGCGACGTCGACCCAGGTCGACGAATCGGGCAGCCAGACGGTGGGCTTCTGGTCGTCGGCGAGGTTCGGGAAGCCGGTCGCGACGACGGCGGCGGCCACGCCCGACTTCTCGCGGCTGGTCGTCACCGTCACGCACGAGCCGGCCACGTTGCGCGGCTGACTGTTGTACGCGGCCGCGAGTCCTTCGACCATCTCGGCGTTCTCGAACGAGGACAGCACGTTGACGGTCGCGCAAGGCTGCGCGCCGGCGGCGGTGGCGGGCTCGTCCTCGGGGAAGACGATGGGCTCGGCGACGGTCGGCGCTTCGGGAGCGGGATCGGCGGCCGGCTGTTCGGCGCCGGCGAGATTCGAGACGATCGCGTACGACACCGAGCCGATCGAGCCGACCAGCACGACGATGCCGACGATGGTCGTCGCCATGATCGCCTGGCGGCGGCGCTTGCGACGGCGTTCGCGGCGCTCGTCGATCGCAGACGGCTTCGCGGACTTCGCTGCCGCAGCGGGGGTCGAGAAAGTGGGAGAAGGGGTCGGCGAAGAGGCCGAGGGTGTCGGTGTTGTCTTCGGGTCGGAGGTCTGGCCCCTGCGGGGGCCGGGGACGTCCTCGTCGCCGCGCGTTCCATCGCGCATGGGAGCATCCTCAAAGCGGGTGCGGCCGTGAAGCCGGGCGGGGGGTCACCGGCCGGGTAGTCCGGTCAGGCGACAGCCTAGCCCGGGTGCACGTGCGAGACGAGCGCGAGAAGATCGTGAGATCACCGTGCAGCGGTGTTCAGCATGCCGATCAGAACCGCCGACCACCAGGCGGTCTGCGATACGACGGCGCTCCAGACGCACCACAGCTTCAACCGGGCCGGCAGCGACGAGAAGCGCACGCGACCAGGGAGCCGGTCGAGTTCGTCGGTCAGCCGCGTCATGGAGACGCCGTTCATCGCGGCCACCAGCACGGCGATCATCTTGATCGCGGTGAGCGGCTGGGAGAGATCGGGCTGGAGGAAGGCGCCGGTCACGAGCAGGCCTGCGATGCCCAGCCAGGCCAGAGCGGTCACGGGGGGCTCGGTGCGGCGCATGTCGTCGAGCGACGTGCGGCGCAGCATCCAGAGCAGTCCGCTCATCTCGAGCAGCACCGCGGCCCCGAGGCCGACGATCACCGATGCCAGGTGGCCGAACAGGGCCGGCGCGTACAGCCCGTCGTGCGGCACGACCGACGTGCCGATCCACAGCGACAGCAGCCACGCGATCAGCACCCACCAGTACCCGATCGCGCGGCGGTGACGCGCGGCGCGCAGGCGCTCGGCGCGCTCAGCGCGCACGCGCGGACGCGGGATCGGCGGGGTCGTCACGGTGCCTCTCGGGTTCGGCGAGGTGAGGGACGCGTGCGCGACGACCCCCCGTGCGCATGCAGCCCGAAAGCGAGGGTATCCGATGCGGTGGCTGTCGGGACCGGGGGCGCCGGTCCGCGGGGGTCAGCGGCCGATGTCTTGGGGTCGCAGCTTCACGGGCAGCAGGAGCAGCAGCCCGACGAGCAGCACGATCACGATGCCGAGGATGCCGTAGTGCGTCGCGCCGAACGCCGCGATGAACGTCGCCCACAGCAGCGGCGAGAGGAAGCTCATCACCCGACCGGTGGTCGCGTAGAGGCCGAAGACCTCGCCCTGCATGCCGGTCGGTGTGACGCGAGCGAGCAGCGACCGGCTCGACGCCTGCGCCGGGCCGACGGCGGCCGACAGGATGATGCCGCCCACCCAGAACACCGGCTTGCCGCCCTCGCGGAGGAAGAAGACGAACAGGGCGCTGACGATGAGGATCGTGAGCGCCGTGATGATCACCGCGCGTGCGCCGAAGCGGTCGTCGAGACGGCCGGCGATGATCGTCGAGACGCCCGCGACGAGGTTCAGGGCGATGCCGAACGCGATGACCTCGGTCGCGCTGAACCCGAACGACACCGCGGCCAGCACGCCGCCGAACGCGAAGACGCCGGCGAGGCCGTCGCGGTACACCGCGCTCGCGATGAGGAACCAGAAGGTGGGCCGGTGCTCGCGGAAGAGCGCGACGATGTCGTGCACGAGCACGACGTAGCCCTCGAAGAAGCCGACCTTCCTGCGGTCGGGGTCGGCCGGCGACTCGGGCACGAGGAAGACGAACGGCAGGGCGAAGAGCACGGTCCACACCGCCGCGCCGACGGCGATGAGGCGGTAGGCGAGGCCGTCCGAGACATCGAGGCCGAACCACTCGAACTGGTTGAGGACCACGACGATCGCGAGCGCGATGATGCCGCCGATGTAGCCCATGCCCCAGCCGAGCCCGCTGACGCGGCCGATCGTCTTCGGTGTCGAGACCTGCACGAGCATCGCGTTGTAGTTGACGCCCGCGATCTCGGACGAGACCGACCCGAGCGCGACGAGGACAGCGCCGAGCCAGAAGAACTGCGGCTCGGAGTACACGAAGAAGAGCGCGAACTGCAGGAACGCCAGCACCGCGGTCGCGCCGACCACCCAGCGCTTCTTCGTGCCCGCTGCGTCGGCGCGCTGGCCCAGCACCGGGGCGAGCAGGAGGATCAGGATGCCGGCGGCGAAGGTGACCCAGCCGTACCACTCCGACAGATCGGCCAGGGCGCCGCAGTACGCGGTCGCCGAATCCGCGGCGCTCGAGCACGCCATGTCGCCGTCGGCGTTCTGCGTGGCGACGTCGGGCGGCAGGAACGCGTCGGAGACCAGGTACAGGGAGACGAAGACGAAGGTGAGGATCACCGAGTTGAAAGGCTGTGTCGCCCAATCCCAGAGCGCCCACGCGAACACCCGCCGGCGGGGCACCGGCGTGTCGTCGAGACCGCCGGTGTTCAGGGCCGCGGTCGACAGCACGTGCTCGGTCGAAGCGCCGGGATCCGCCGGTGAAGCGGGCTCCGACGGAGTGCCGGGCTCGTCGGAGCCGGGGGCGGGAGAGCTCATGTCGGTCACACTAGGGCCCTTCGGTGAACTGGTGCGCAATCAAAGTAGCGCTAGGGAGCGCCGGGGTGGTTTGCTTCGTTCATGACAGGGGATCCCTCGCCCGAGACGAAGTTCAACGGCCGTCTCGCCATCCTTCTCGCCATGGCGATGTTCGTGCTCGTCGTCGACACGTCGATCATGAACGTCTCGATCTCGGCGGTGGTGAAGGAGCTCGGCACGACCGCCAGCGGCGTGCAGGGCGCGATCGCCCTGGAGGCCCTCGTCTCCGCGGCCTTCATCCTCATCGGCGGCAAGACCGGCGACCTCATCGGACGCAAGCTCGCCTACATCCTCGGCCTGCTCGGCTACGCCGTCGGCGCGGTCGCGATGACGTTCGCGACGAGCCTGACCGCCGTCATCATCTTCTGGGCGGTGATCGGCGGGATCGGGGCATCCCTTCTCCTCCCGTCGATGCAGTCGCTCATCCACGGCAACTTCGCGGGCGCCCACCAGAAGCGCGTCTACGCGCTGGTGGGCGCGTCGGCCGCGATCGCCGCGGCCGTCGGCCCGCTGCTCGGCGGGTTCATCACGACGTTCTGGTCGTACCGGGTCGCCTTCGGCCTCGAGGCGGTCATCATCGCGGTCGTGCTGCTCGGCGCCGGCCTCGTGAAGGACGTCAAGTACACCGGCGACCGCTCCATCGACCTCGTTGGTGCGGCCCTCTCGGTGATCGGCATGGGCGGCGTCGTGCTCGGCATCCTGGTGTGGCAGGAGGGCGGGGGCTACGTCGGCATCATCATCGGCCTCGGCGTGGTCGCGCTCGGCGGCCTGGCGTGGTGGCTCAACTCGCGCAAGAAGAAGGGGAAGCCGGTCCTCCTGGACCCTGCGCTGTTCTCGTCGAAGCCGTTCCGCACCGGCGTGAGCGGGCAGCTGCTGCAGCAGATCGCCCTCGGCGGCACGATGATCGTGCTGCCGCTGTACCTGCAGATGGTGCTCGAGTACAACGCGCTGCAGGCCGGTCTGTCGATCGCGCCGCTGTCGCTCAGCATGTTCGCGGTCGCGATCTGGGCAGGACGCCGCGCCAAGGGGCGCCCCGCGAACCTCATCCTGCTCGGCTTCTCGCTCGCCGCGGTCGGCCTCATCGCCATCGTGCCGCTGGTGCCCGCCGCCGACACCGGGTGGTGGCTGACGATTCCGCTCATCATCGCCGGCTCGGGCCTCGGCCTCCTGGTCTCGCAGCTCAACAACTACACGCTCTCGCCGATCTCCGACGAGCGCGTCAGCGAGGCCGCCGGCGTCAACTCCGCCGCCGGCTCTTTCGGCCTCTCGTTCGGCCTCGCGTTCGCGGGCGCCATCATGCTGGCCACCCTCGCGGCGTCGTTCACCTCGCTCGCGTACTCGAGCACGGTGCTGACCTCCGAGCAGCAGGAGCAGGTGGCCACGGTGCTCGAAGAGGACGCCGAGCTCATGTCGAACACCGGGCTCGAGCAGCTTCTCGCCGACGAGCCGCCGGAGGCATCGGCGGAGGTGATCCGCATCAACACCGACGCCCGCCACATCGCGCTCCAGGTGGCGCTGCTCATCCCGATCCTCGCGGCGGTGCTCGGCGTGCTCAACGGCTTCCGCATGCGGCGCCTGCCCGACCCCAAGCCGAACGAGGCCGTGGAGGGGATGCTGGGCGGGTGAGCCGGCGCACCGACCGCGGACTTCTGGTGAGGGTCTGCGGACCCTCGCTCACGCGATCTGAAGGCAAGTTGAGCCGAGTCGTATCAACTTTGATTTGACGGATGCTGCACCCCGGGCGTATGGTTGAGCCATCGCGACTCAACCTCATGGTGAGACGCGAGAAGACTTCCCTGTAACCCCGGGTGGCGGCATCCGTCCGCGCCCATATGAAGGAGAGATACACATGGCACGTGCTGTTGGAATCGACCTCGGTACGACCAACTCGGTCGTGAGCGTCCTCGAGGGCGGCGAGCCCAAGGTCATCGCGAACGCCGAGGGCTTCCGCACGACCCCGTCGGTCGTCGCCTACACCAAGGACGGCGAGGTGCTCGTCGGCGAGACCGCCAAGCGCCAGGCCGTCACCAACGTCGACCGCACCGTCTCGTCGGTGAAGCGCCACATGGGCACCGACTGGGGCTTCGACGTCGACGGCAAGCGCTGGACGCCGCAGGAGATCTCCGCGCGCATCCTCCAGAAGCTCAAGCGCGACGCCGAGCAGTACCTCGGTGACACCGTGACCGACGCCGTCATCACCGTTCCCGCGTACTTCAACGACGCCGAGCGCCAGGCCACGAAGGAGGCCGGTGAGATCTCGGGCCTCAACGTCCTGCGCATCATCAACGAGCCCACCGCGGCCGCCCTGGCCTACGGCCTCGACAAGGGCAAGGAGGACGAGCTCATCCTCGTCTTCGACCTCGGTGGCGGAACGTTCGACGTCTCCCTGCTCGAGGTGGGCAAGGACGACGACTTCTCGACGATCCAGGTCCGCGCGACCGCCGGTGACAACCGCCTCGGCGGCGACGACTGGGACCAGCGTCTCGTCGACTACCTGATCAAGCAGTTCAAGGACACCACCGGTGTCGACGTCTCGGGCGACAAGATCGCGCTGCAGCGCCTCAAGGAGGCCGCCGAGCAGGCGAAGAAGGAGCTCTCCTCGTCGACCAGCACCTCGGTCAACCTGCCGTACCTCTCGCTGACCGACTCGGGCCCCGTGTCGCTGTCGGAGACGATCACGCGCGCCAAGTTCGAGGATCTCACCAAGGACCTCCTCGACCGCACCAAGAAGCCCTTCGAGGACGTCATCCGCGAGGCCGGCATCAAGGTCGGCGACATCGACCACGTCGTGCTCGTCGGCGGCTCGACCCGCATGCCCGCGGTGTCCGAGCTCGTGATCAAGGAAGCCGGCAAGGAGCCCAACAAGGGCGTGAACCCGGACGAGGTCGTCGCCGTCGGCGCCGCCCTGCAGGCCGGGGTCCTCAAGGGCGAGCGCAAGGACGTCCTCCTCATCGACGTGACCCCCCTGAGCCTCGGCATCGAGACCAAGGGCGGCATCATGACGAAGCTCATCGAGCGCAACACCGCCATCCCGACGAAGCGCTCGGAGACCTTCACGACCGCCGACGACAACCAGCCGTCGGTGGCGATCCAGGTCTTCCAGGGCGAGCGCGAGTTCACCCGCGACAACAAGCCGCTCGGCACGTTCGAGCTGACCGGCATCGCTCCGGCGCCGCGCGGCATCCCGCAGATCGAGGTCACCTTCGACATCGACGCGAACGGCATCGTGCACGTGTCCGCCAAGGACAAGGGCACGGGCAAGGAGCAGTCGATGACGATCACCGGCGGCTCGTCGCTGCCGAAGGACGACATCGAGCGCATGGTGCGCGAGGCCGAGGAGCACGCCGCCGACGACAAGAAGCGTCGCGAGGCCGCCGAGGTGCGCAACCAGGCCGAGACCCTCTCGTACTCGATCGAGAAGCTCATCAAGGAGAACGAGGACAAGCTTCCCGCCGAGGTGAAGACCGAGGTGCAGGGCGACGTCGATGCTCTCAAGACTGCGCTCGCGGGCGAGGACGACGACGCTGTGAAGGCCGCGTTCGACAAGCTGAACCAGAGCCAGGGCAAGCTCGGCGAGGCGATCTACGCCTCGAGCCAGGCTTCGCAGTCCGCTCCTGATGCTGCGGCCGGCGACGCCGGTGACGGGCAGGCGCCGACCGACTCCGATGAGGACGTCGTCGACGCCGAGGTCGTGGACGAAGAGGACGAGAAGAAGTAACCATGGCGAACAAGGACCACAACCCGGAACCGGTCGAAGAACCGGGCGACGGCGACGAGGTCCGGCCTGAGGGTGTGGGGTCGGAGGCGAACGCCTCCGGCCCCGCGCCGCAGGACGGGCAGGACGACGAGCTCACTGTCGACGACATCATCGGCGCTGCGCAGAACGCCGACGCCGCGGCCGAGGACGCCGTCCTCGCCGACCTCGAGTCGCAGCTGCTGAACGACCTCAAGCGACTGCAGGCCGAGTACGCCAACTACCGCCGCCGCACCGAGGAGCAGCGCGAGGTCGAGATCGAGCGCGCCCAGGGCGCGGTCGCGAAGGGCATCCTCCCGGTGCTCGACGACCTCGACCGCGCCGAGAAGCACGGCGACCTGGAGCAGGGCTCCGCCTTCGCGGCGATCGCCGAGAAGCTCCGCGGCGTCGCCGAGCGCATCGGGCTCACCACGTACGGCGCCACCGGCGAGGCGTTCGATCCGCAGCACCACGAGGCGATCTTCCAGGTGCCGACACCCGGCGCGACCGAGACCACGATCGTCGAGGTCGTCGAGATCGGCTACCGCCTCGGCTCGGTGGAACTGCGTCCGGCGAAGGTCGTCGTCGCGGTTCCCGCCGAGTAGCCCGAAGGAGGCTCCATGGCCAGTCAGGACTGGTTCGACAAGGACTTCTACTCGGTGCTCGGCGTCTCCAAGGACGTCAGCGAGGCGGACCTCAAGAAGACGTATCGCAAGCTCGCGCGGAAGTACCACCCCGACTCCAACCAGGGTGACGCGGCCGCGGAGGCGAAGTTCAAGGAGGTCAGCGAGGCGTACTCGGTGCTCTCCGACGCGGAGCAGCGCAAGGAGTACGACCAGATCCGCGCGATGGGCTCGGGCGCTCGATTCACGTCGGGTGGCCCGGGCGGCGCCGGGGGCTTCGAAGACGTCTTCTCGATGTTCAATCAGGGCCGCGGCGCTCGGTACCAGAGCGCCGAGGACTTCGACGACATCTTCGCGATGTTCAACCAGCAGCAGGGCGGCAGCGGCTTCGGCTCCGGGCGGTTCGGGCAGCCGAGCGGCGGTTACCGCGGCTTCGGCGGCCCGACGCGCGGTGCCGACGTCACGGCGCGCACGACCATCGACTTCGTCACGGCGACCAGGGGCGAGACCATCACGCTGGCGGGCGAGGACGGCAAGCCGTTCAAGGTGAAGATCCCCGCCGGTGTCTCGGACGGGCAGAAGATCCGGCTGCGCGGCCGCGGGCGTCACTCGCCCGACGGCGGCGAGAACGGCGACATCGTCGTGCAGGTCACCGTCCGTCCGCACCCGGTGTTCACGCGCGACGGGCTGAACCTGCGCGTCACCGTGCCCGTGACGTTCACCGAGGCCGCGCTGGGCGCCACCATCGAGGTGCCGACGCTCGGCGGCGATCCGGTGCGGCTGCGCGTCGCCCCGGGCACGCCTTCCGGCCGTGTGCTGCGCGTCAAGGGCCGCGGTGTCGAGACGGCCAAGGGCACGGGCGACCTCCTCGCCGAGGTGCAGGTGGCTGTGCCGTCCCACCTCGACGAGGCCGCGCGCGAAGCGCTCGAGCGCTTCCAGAGCCTCGAGCCGAAGGAGAATCCGCGCGCCGATCTCATGGCCAAGGCGCAGGGCTGACCGATGTACACGGCCGTTGAGCGAGCGAAGCGGGTCGACACGCCCCGGACCCGGCGCCGGTGGCCGGCTCGAGGCGGTTCGGCTCGCTCGTTCGTCGCTCGCTCAACGACCGGGGACGAGGAGGTGACGAGATGACCGAGCACGACATCGACGAGGATGCCCCGATCTTCGCGATCGCCGTCGCCGCCGAGCTGTCGGGCATGCATCCGCAGACGCTTCGCCAGTACGACCGGCTCGGATTGGTCGTCCCCGCCCGCACGCAGGGCGGATCGCGGCGCTACTCGCTGCGCCACGTGGAGCAGCTGCGCGAAGTCGCCCGCATGTCGTCGGACGGCATCGGCCTCCCGGCGATCGTGCGCATCCTCGAGCTCGAGAACCGCGTGCAGGAGCTGCACAGCCGCGTCCGCGACCTCGAGGACCGCATGCGCGCCGAACTCGAGAAGCGACCCGGCGCCCGCGTCTTCGCGGCCGGATCCACCGGCTCCGTCGTGACGCTGCGCCATGGCACGCGCGTCCGCCGGGCGACCGAGGTCGTGGTGTGGCGTCCGCGCGCGTCGCTCGCGCAGCAGAGCGAACCTCCCGACGAGAGCCCGGCGGGCTGACTCACCGAAGAGGGAGGGGACGGATGCCGTCCCCTCCCTCTTCGCGTGCGTTCGCGGCGGTGCGTCAGACGCGTCGCGCGCGTCGGGCGGCCAGCAGCACGCCGAGGGCGATCAGGCCGACGGCTCCGAGCGGGACGAGGGGCGAGAAACCGCCACCGCCCGTCGCCGGAAGCGGGCGGGTGGTCGCGGTGTTGGTCAGCGTCAGCTCCGCCGTCTGCGGGACGCGCACCTCCGACATCGGCAGCGTGACCTTGCCGTCCTCATCGGGGACGAGGGCCTCGCCGTCGACCGTCCACGTCGGCGTCCCCCAGTCCACCCCCGGGATCGACGGCAGGTCCGCCTCGCGTGCTTCGATGACGGTGCCGACCGGGAAGTACGGCGACGTGATCGTGACGTTCGGCTCGAGCTCGATGCGGGGCTGGGCGACACCGTCGAGCCACCAGTCGGCCGGGAAGGTGGTCCCCGCGGGCACCGACGACGCACCGCTGCCCGCGACGACCTTCGTGACGGCCCAGCGGGTCATCGCGACGACGGAGTTCGTCACTTCGAGCACGGGAGGCGTCTCGCCCGGCCCGATCTCGACGAAGCTCGCCGGGCTCCACGTCGTCTCGCCCCACTCGTAGCCCGGCGGCAGCGCGGACGCGTCGGGCTCCTCTTCGAGGAGATTGACGATCGTGCCGATCGGGAAGGAGATCGGGTCGCCTTGGCCGTCGACCGGACCCGCCGGCGTGCCGTCGGCAGGCAGCTCGAACCGGCCCACCAGCACGTCGCGACTCGGCAGGTGCGCCACGTAGTCGATCGTGAACGAGTCGACGAGAAGGTCGTCCGGATCGATGCCGTCCATGTTCTTCTGCACGAGGAATGTTCCCTCGATGAGTGACGCGTCGTTGGTCAGCGTCGCGTGCACCACGGCCTGGTCCTCGGCGCCGATCGTGAGCTGTTCGAGGTCGAACGCGGCGCCGAGCCAGGAGAGGTACCCGATGGCCGGCGCGACCTGCTCCTCATACGTCACGACGGTGCCGTAGGGGAACAGCAGCGGCTCGCCCGCGTCGTCGACGGGGCCGACCGGCGCACCGTCGCCGGGGACCCGCAGCACGCCCTGCTGGATCACGTCCTCGGGCTCCGTCGTCGGGAAGTACGCCGTCCACGCGACGGTGAACTCGAGGCCCGGGGGCACCTGGTCGGGCGGGACGCCGTCGAACTCCTTCGAGATCGTGAAGGTGCCCTCCTTGAGCGCGTTCGCCACCTCGATCTCGATGTCGGTGGTCGAGTCGGGCGGCAGGGGGATGTCCACGACGTCCCCGAAGCCGTCCGGCTGGTACGCCGTCGTCACGCCGTCGACCGTGACGTTGAAGACGGGCGGCACCCAGTCGTCGACGTTCGCCACGGTCTCACCCTCGAACGTCGGCGCAAGCTCGGCCAGCTCCAGCGTCTCGGCGCCCGTCTCGAGGTCCTCGATCAGCTGGGGCTCGCCGACCGGCAGGGGAAGGGTCGCCCGCTCGGGGGCGGGGTTCGTGTTGTAGGTGACCTCATAGCCGAACCGCGGGTCCGCGGCCGAGCCGGTCGCGGACTTGACGATCGTGATCGTGCGGCCGTCGTCGGTCGGGGTGACGAGGTTCGTCAGCTCGACGTCCACCGTCATGTCTGCCTCGGTGATCACGAACGTGCGCCCGGGGTTCCACCCGATGCCGCTCCAGTCGTACCCCGGCGGCGGATCGATGCCGTCGAGGTCCTCGGTGAGGATGATGCGGGTGCCCACCGGGAAGGTGATCGGAGCGCCGTTCCCGTCGACCGGGACGACGGGCGCGCCGGTGAAGGGCACGTTCATCGTGCCGGTGCCGATCTGCTCGCCGCCGTATCGGGCGACCCACGTCACGGGCACCGTCCCCTCGAGGACCGGAGGTTCGCCCGACGGATCGTCGATCGACTTCGAGACGCTGAAGGTGCCCGTCAACCGGGTCGCCGTGTTCGTGACGACCACCTGGGCGGTGCCGGTGCCCACGATCAGCGGGTTCGGTTCGATCTCGACGTCGCCCCACGCCCAGCCGGGAATGGTCTCGGGCGTGATCTCCTCGAAGGTGATCTCAGTGCCCGCCGGGAACCGTTCGCCCGCGGGGACCGGAGTGCCGTCGGCCGGCACCTCGAGTGAGCCGAGCGTGACGTCGCCGTCCGGGTCCACGGCGCGGTAGTTGACGGTGAACGTCGCTCCCTCGGGAAGATCGCCGGGCTGGATGCCGCCCGACAGGGCCTTGCGCACCACGAAGGTGCCGCTGGCGTCGTCGCACGAGATCTCGCCGGAGAAGAGGAACGAGTGGACCTCGCCGCCCTGGATGATGACGTTCTGACCGATCACCTGGCCGTCGAGCGGGGCTGCGTTCACGGTGACCGAGGCGTTCGGCGCGTAGATCGAGCCGTCGATGCGGGCCTGGCCGGCGGTCACGGTGACGTCGCCGGTCAGCTGTGAGAGGTCCCACACGATGTACGGCGAGTGCACGCCCTGGGGATCCGCCCGCGCGCCGATCACCTCGGTCGTGCCGGCGGGCACCCGGATGATCAGCGGATTCGCCACGCCGGGCGTCGGCCCCGGGGAGAACTGGATGAGCGACGCGCCGGCGATGTCGGCGTAGTCCACGATGTTCGGCTGGTCCGGGCTCAGCTCCTCGAGGACGACGCGGTCGCCCGCGTCCTCGGCCACGCCGACGTGGTAGCCGACGCCGGTGGTGGGGTCGGCGATGTCGTCGAAGCAGCTCGACGCCTCCTCCCACGACGCGTCGCGGTTCGCCTCGACGTAGTCGGCGACCGCGGTGGCGGAGGTGTTCGCCGTGTAGATGCTGCCGTTGCCGGCCGCACCGGACGGGGGCGCAGCATCCGCCGGGTACTGCTGGTGGGTCGCGTCGATCAGCGGGGTCTGGTCGACGTTGGAGGGGTTCTGGTTCAGGCGCAGCCAGTCGGCCCGAGAGAACGCCTGCCAGCCGCCGTCGCGCTGGACCATCTTGAGGTCGCCCCACAGCGCCGGGTCCGTCGTGCCGGCGCTCGTGATGGCGAGGATGCCAGTGCTCGCGGTGCTGTATTCGCCGACGAGGAACCGGGTGGGGTCGCCATCGACCGTCGGCAGATCGTAGTTCCCCGTGCCGGCGGAGACGTGGATGATCGTGTACTGCCCGCTGCTGCCCTGGACCGTGGCGGTCCCGCCGACCGCGATGCTGCCCTCGGTCTCCTGGTTCTGCAGCAGCGCATCTTCCCGGGCGTAGACCGTGAAGCCGCCCGCGATCGCGAAGGGGTTGACGGACTCGGGATAGGCGGCCGCCGCGGGCTGAGGATCGATCGCTCCGGCCAGGCCGGCTCCGGTGGTGGCCAGCAGCGCGGCCGTGAGGCCGGCGACGAAGCTGCGCATCCGGCGACGCGGGCGATCGAATACAGGCATGCGTGGGACCCCCTCCTCGCCCGCACGCGTCGGGAGCGCGGGGCACAGTCCTTCGACCCTATCTGGCCGTGCCAACCGGACAGTCGATCGATCTCGCGGTGGACGCTGAGCCGTCACATGATGGACACATTGCGACTCTCGACGACGACCGAGCCATCGCGCTCGCGTTCCCCGACATGATCGAGCACGTCGATGGACACTGCGGCGGGGCGGGTCGGCCACACCCGCCGCGAACCGGATAGCCCTCAGAGCACTCCTGCGTCGTACCTCGTCGCGCCGGCCACGACAGTGCGCACGACCCGGGCGGTCAGCAGCGACTCGGGACCGTCGGCGAACGGGTCGGCATCGATGATCGCGAAGTCCGCGGCGAGCCCCGCCTCGAGCCGCCCGCGCGTCGCGCCGTCGCCCACGGAGGCGGCAGCATCCCTCGTCGCATGTCCGAGCGCCTGGGCGAGCGGCAGGGCGAAGTGCGGGTGCCGCGGGGTGAACGAGTCGTCGAGCGCGGAGCGGCGGGTCGCCGCGATGTACATGTTCGGGAGGGCCTCGTGCGGTGCGGTGGGCGCGTCGGTCGAGAAGGCCAGCAGAGCACCGGCGTCGACGTACTCGGGCCATGCGAACGCGCGGTCCACGCGCTCGTCGCCGAGCATCGCGGCCCAGTTGTCGAAGATGGCCGGGTCGGCGTGCACGGGCTGCATGGATGCCGTCACCCCGAGTCGCGCCATGCGCTCGGCCGTGCCGGGGGAGGCGTACTCGAGGTGCTCGATGCGGTGACGACGCGGCCGGTCGCCGTTCACCTCGGCAGCGTTCTCGAGCGCATCGAGGGCGATGTCGCTGGCGAGATCGCCGATCGCGTGCAGCGCGACCTGCAGACCCGCCGCGTCGGCGGCGGCGACGACGGGCGTGATGTCGGCGAGCGACCAGATCGGCTGCGCGTTCGAGCCGTTGGAATACGGATGCCGCATCGCGGCCGTGCACGCATCGATGACGCCGTCGATCACGAGCTTGATGCCGACGATCCGCAGCCAGGGCGAGCGGACCGTCTCGGCGAGCTCGGCGGCCCGGGCCACCTGTGCGAGGTTGGCGGCCTCGTCGCCGGTGTTCTCGACGAACCAGTGGGCGGCGACGCGCACCGGCAGGTGCCCGCCGCGGCGCTCGGCTGCCCGCTGGAACGCCGCGAGTCCGAGATCGTCGAACGCCATGTCGACCGCTCCGGTCACGCCGGTGGCGGCGTAGGCGGCGAGCGTCCGCTCGACTGCGGCGTCGCGGGCCGTGTCGTCGGTCTGGTCCGCCAGGAACGCCCACACGTGCGTCTGCGCGGCCGTCTCGTACAGCATGCCGTCGGGCTCGCCGTCGGCGTCGCGGCCGATGCGCCCGCCCAGGGGGTCGGGGGTGTCGCGGGTGATCCCGAGCTCGGCGAGAGCCGCCGAGTTCACCCAGCACGAGTGGTAGTCGTTGGCGTCGAGGTAGACCGGCACGTCCGCGACCGCGGCGTCGATCATCGCGGCCGTGGGCGTGCCGCCGGGAACCGAGTCGAACAGCCATCCGCGGCCCAGCACGCGCGCGGCGTCGGGGTGGGCCGCCCGCGCCGCACGGAGGCGCTCCTGGATGTCGGCGAGCGTGCGGGCGTCGGTGAGCCCCACCCGCCCGAGGGCCTCGCCCATCATCACGAGGTGCGTGTGGGCGTCGGTGAATCCGGGAAGCAGCAGCCGGCCGTCGAGGTCGACGACGGCGGCCTCCGCTCCCGCCGCGGCGCGCGCGCCCTCCGCGTCGCCCGCGAACACGACCCCGTCGCCGGCGACGACGAGGGCCTCCGCCCAGGGCTCCGCGCCCGCGGTGAAGATGCGCCCTCCGGTGTAGATGGTGGCGGTCATGCGTGGAGCTCCTCGGTGTCTGCGGCAGCGGTCTGGACAGCGGCGTCGGCCGCGGCTGGGCCCACGCGCCCCGAGGCTCCGAACGACGCGCCAGCGGCGTTCGGAGAGGGCGTGGGGACCTTCTCCACCCTCGTCGAGATCGCCGCGACGATCGCCGCCGGGATCGCGAGCACGAAGCTCGCCACGCCCAGCACGACGGTGAATCCCTGGTAGCCGAACGCCTCGACGAGGGCCGCGCCGATGATCGGCGTGAGCGCCGACCCGACGAGGTACACCGCGAGCAGCGGGCCCGACCAGCGGCCGTCCGCGTCGAGGGCGGCCGAGGTGGAGACGAAGTACATGAAGGCGATCGCGTAGATGGTGTTCCAGACGATGAAGAGCGTGATGAACGCCGTTTGGTCGCCCGCGAAGCCGAGCGCGATCTTCAGTGCGCCGCCGGCGACGAGCAGCACCACGAGAGGGACCGCGCGGCCGAGCCGGTTGCCGACGATCATGAGCAGCACGGACCCGACGAGCCCGCCCGCGGTCGCGCCGCTGAGCGCAAGGCCCAGTCCCTCGGGGGTGAGTCCTGCCTGCTCCCCGCCCATGACGCCGGCCATGGCCCACAGCGAGTCCTCGCTCGCCGCCCACAGGGCGAAGGTCACCAGCAGCGCGAAGCCGGCGATCGTGACCGTGCGCGACGCGGTGCGTGCGCGGACGCTTCGCACGGCGCCCGTCTCGGGGATGGTGACCGGCATGGCTTCGGGCAGCGCGGCGGCCGCTTGCGGGTCGATGACGGGCGCCACCGGAAGCCAGCCGACCGCGACCAGGCCGATGAGGCAGAACAGCGCGAGGGCGCCGAAGACGTCGAGCGGCGCCAGGCCGATCAGCGGGATCACCGCGAGCACGATGGTGATGACCCCGCGATTCGCGAGACCGTTGAAGCCCGCGACGCGATCCGGGTTGCGGAACGCGGCCAGGGCGGCGCCCGCGGCGGCGACCGCGCAGCCCGCGCCGACGCCGCCGACGAGGAGCCCGGCGATCGCGATGCCCGCCGACGGG
>NZ_JBDGJU010000052.1:0-19040 GCF_057656735.1 Microbacterium sp. Soil_C_42 | reverse complement strand
TACGACATCACGATGACGACGTCGCCGGTGTGGTCGAGGCGCGCGGCGGCGCCGCCCGCCCCGGCGAAGCGTCCGGCGAGCAGCCCGTCGACCAGCCGCCGGCGGCCGATGCGCGCCCATTCGTCGGCGTCGCCGTCGGCGAGACGGCCGACCGCGAGGGCGATCGCGCCCTGTTCGAGCACGGCTGTGCGCCCGGCCGCGTGCTCCGGTCCGGGCAGCGCGATGAGATTCCCCCAACGGATGCCTCGCGCCTCGACCGGGACGATCAGCCAGTCGTCCGCTCCGGCCGGGATGCCGCGCTCCCGGCGATGCTCGCAGCGCCGGTGCGCGGAGCGCGATCGCAGCTCCCACTCGGTGAAGAGCTCCTCCTCCATCGCGAGCGGCACCTCTGCCGCGACGACCTCGTAACCGAGGTTCTCGAGCACGATGGGCGCGCCGAGTGTCTGCGCGAGCTGGTGGACGATGAAGTCCGCGGGCGATCCGCGCAGCACCAGCGCCGTGAACCGCTCGCGCACCTCGTCACGCGCGCGCAGCGCGTCGGTCTGTCCCGTGATGATGCGGCTGTGGACGGCCTCGGTGACCGTGACGAACTTCAGCTCCCGGTGCAGCACGACCAGGGCGAGGCCTCGTTCGCGGGCGGCCTCGATGACCACGGCGGGGACGTACCGGTAGTGCGTGCCCAGCTCGAGCACGAGGCCGGAGAGCCCGGCGTCGGAGAGCTCGTCGATGAACCGGCGCAGATCTGCCGGCTCCACCGGCCACGAGGAGCCGGTCGACAGCAGCATCTCGCCGCCGTCCAGCAGGCGCGCGACGCCCGCGCTGTCGGAGACGTGCAGCCAGCGCACGCGCGCGTCGAGCGCGTCGTCTCCGACGAGCACTTCGGGCACCCCCTGCGCGACCGCTTCGAGCGCGATCACTTCGCGCACGGTCGGGAGGGTCTCATCTGCGGATCGATCTATCGGACGATCCGTGTGGATCGTCCGATCTTCGCGACGGTCGGGCACCGTGGCCGCCTCTTCTTCTCTGACAGGCTGGGACCCGTCCAGCCTAGGGGATCACCACACGATCTGTCCGACACCGAGAAGGAGCCACCTATGAGCATTGCCGAGAGCGCCGTCGCCGCCGCGACCACGGACGCCGACGTCCGGGTGATTTCGCATTGGATCGATGGGGCGGAGCGTGCGTCGAGCTCGGGTCGCACCGCCGCGGTGTACAACCCGGCGACCGGTGTCGTGAGCGCACATGTGGCGTTGGCGGATCAGGCCGAGATCGACGCGGCGATCGTGTCGGCCGAGCGCGGCTTCCAGGTGTGGAGCCAGTTCTCGATCGCGAAGCGGCAGACGGTGCTGTTCGCGTTCCGGGAACTGCTGAACGCCCGCAAGCGCGAGCTCGCCGAGATCATCACCGCCGAGCACGGCAAGGTGCTCTCCGACGCGATGGGCGAGATCCTCCGCGGTCAGGAGGTCGTGGAGCTGGCGACCGGGTTCCCGCATCTGATCAAGGGCGCGTTCAGTGAGAACGCGTCGACCGGGATCGACGTGTACTCGTTGAAGCAGCCGCTCGGGGTGGTGGGGGTCATCTCACCGTTCAATTTCCCGGTGATGGTGCCGTTGTGGTTCGTGCCGATCGCGATCGCGGCCGGTAACAGTGTGATCCTGAAGCCGTCGGAGAAGGACCCGTCCGCGGCGCTGTGGCTCGCCGAACTGTGGAAGGAAGCCGGCCTGCCGGACGGCGTCTTCACGGTGCTGCAGGGCGACAAGCTCGCCGTGGACGGGCTGCTCACCTCCCCGGTGGTGCAGTCGATCAGCTTCGTCGGGTCCACCCCGATCGCGCAGTACATCTACGAGACCGCCAGCAGGCACGGCAAGCGGGTGCAGGCCCTCGGCGGTGCGAAGAACCACATGCTGGTGCTGCCCGACGCGGACCTGGACCTCGTCGCCGACCAGGCCGTGAACGCCGGCTACGGCGCCGCCGGGGAACGGTGCATGGCCATCTCCGTGGTGCTCGCGGTCGAGCCGGTCGCCGACGACCTCATCGCGAAGATCTCCGACCGCATCGCAAAGCTCAAGATCGGCAACGGGGCCGGTGTCGACGGTGTCGAACCCGACATGGGACCGCTGATCACCGACATCCACCGTGACAAGGTCTCGAGCTATGTCGACATCGCCGAGCAGGACGGCGCGACCATCGTCGTCGACGGTCGCGGATTCACCGTCGAAGGGCACGAGGACGGGTTCTTCTTCGGGCCCACCCTGATCGACAACATCCCGACGACGTCGAAGGCCTACACCGAGGAGATCTTCGGACCCGTCCTCTCCATCGTCCGCGTCGCGAGCTACGACGAGGGACTGGAGCTGATCAACTCCGGCGAGTTCGGCAACGGCACCGCGATCTTCACCAACGACGGCGGAGCTGCCCGCCGGTTCCAGAACGAGGTGCAGGTCGGCATGATCGGCATCAACGTGCCCATCCCCGTCCCCGTCGCCTACCACTCCTTCGGCGGCTGGAAGAAGTCCCTCTTCGGCGACGCGAAAGCCTACGGCGTCCACGGCTTCGACTTCTTCACCCGCGAGAAGGCCATCACCAGCCGCTGGCTCGACCCCGCCAGCCACGGCGGCATCAACCTCGGCTTCCCCCAGAACAACTGACGTGACTCGCCGTCAGCGTCGCCCGGATTCCCGACGCGTTTCGTCTCTGCGTCTCGACTCGCACGCTCGCTCAACGACCACGTTCCTCCCTCGCTCAACGACCGGAGCAAAATGACTGACACACTCACCCCCGCCGTCTACACCGATCCGACGGGCGCCGACCGCCGCCTTCCGGACCCCGAGGCCGACGCCCGCGTCCGCGCGGACGACCGCGGCCACGTGTTCCACTCGTGGAGCGCGCAGGCGCTCATCGATCCGCTCCCCATCGCCGCGGGAGAAGGGTCGACCTTCTGGGACTACAACGGCAACGCCTACCTCGACTTCAGCTCCCAGCTGGTGAACCTCAACCTCGGGCATCAGCATCCGGATCTCGTCCAGGCGATCCAGAATCAGGCGGGTCGTCTCGCGACGATCCAGCCGTCGATGGCCAACGATGTGCGCGGTGAGCTCGCCCGCCGCATCGCCGAGGTCGCGGGCGACGGCTTCGAGAAGGTGTTCTTCACGAACGGCGGCGCCGACGCGAACGAGAACGCCGTGCGCATGGCGCGCCTGGTGACGGGCCGCCGCAAGGTGCTGTCGATGTACCGCAGCTACCACGGCAACACCACCACCGCGATCTCGCTGACCGGCGACCCGCGCCGCTGGCCCAACGAGCCCGCCGACGGCTCGACCGCGAAGTTCTTCGGCCCCTACCCGTACCGCTCCGCGTTCCACTCGTCCAGCGCCGAGGAGGAGACGCAGCGCGCGCTCGAGCACCTCGAGCAGACCATCGTGCTCGAGGGCGCCACGACGATCGCGGCGATCATCATCGAGACGATCGTCGGCACGAACGGCGTGCTGGTGCCGCCGCCGGGCTATCTCGCCGGCGTGCGCGAGCTGTGCGACCGCTACGGCATCGTCTACATCGCCGACGAGGTCATGGTGGGCTTCGGCCGCGTGGGCGAGTGGTTCGCGTTCCAGGCGTTCGACGCGAAGCCTGACCTCATCACCTTCGCGAAGGGTGTGAACTCGGGCTATGTGCCGCTCGGCGGCGTCGTGATCGCCGACCGGATCGCCTCACACTTCGACACCGTGCCCTTCCCCGGCGGGCTCACGTACTCGGGCCATCCGCTCGCGTGCGCGGCGGGCGTCGCCACGTTCGAGGTGTTCGAGCGCGACGGCATCCTCGAGCGCGTGCGCGACCTCGGATCGCGCGTCGTGGAGCCGCGCCTGCGCGACCTCGCGTCGCGGCATCCGTCCGTCGGCGATGTGCGGGGAATGGGCCTGTTCTGGGCGATCGAGCTCGTCAAGGACCGCGAGACCCGCGAGCAGCTCGTTCCCTTCAACGCGAGCGGGACGGATGCTGCACCCATCGCCGCGGTCGCCGCGGCGTGCAAGCGGGAAGGGGTATGGCCCTTCACGCACTTCAACCGCGTTCACGTGGCACCTCCGCTCGTGATCACCGAGGGCGAGCTGGTGCGTGGACTCGACGTCATCGACCGGGCCCTCTCGACCGCCGACGAGTACGTCACTCGCTGATCAGCCCCCTTTTCCGGCCCCGCGTCCACTCCGGACGCGGGGCCGCTGCGCGCCCCTCCTTCGCATCGTTCCGATGCGCGGGAATGAATCACCCGTCCCCACCGTTATCTCTGTACTCAGCACCATGTGCTGCTCCAGGAGGGGACCGTGGGAAAGAACTACATCGACATCGAGAACGACCAGGGCGAGATGCTGCGCTACCGCAAGCACGTCAACGGTCGGGGCCTGATCGCGCACGGAGCGAAGGTGCACCCCAGCGCCATCGTCGAAGCGGGGGCGTATGTCGAACCGGGCGTGCAGATCGCCGCGGGCGCGCACGTCGGCCGGGGCGTATGGGTCGAGACGGATGCCGTCATCGGACCCGACGCCGAGATCGCACCGCACGCCCACATCGGGCCGCGCGCGGCCATCGGCCCGCGCGCGAAGATCGGCGTGCGCACCCAGGTCGGGCACGACGCCCGTGTCGCCGGAGGCTCGCTCATCGGCGACGACGAGACGATCGCCGATGGCGAGCGCGTCGCCACCGACAAGCGCGGACTGCGCCTGGCTGCCTGATCGTCGCGGTGGCGCGTCGGCGCCACCGCATAGGCTCGCGTCGTGCTCAGACGCGTCCTCATCGCACTCCTGCTGCTCGTCATCGCGGGCACGGCCCTGTGGTGGTTCGTCGGGCGCGACGCCGGCGCCGAGGTCGCCCAGCCGGCGCCGGGCATCTCCGCCACGATGCCGGCGATCCCGGCCGACGCATTCGAGATGACCGTCGAGAGCGTCCACGACGGCGACACGCTGCGCGCTCGCGTCGGCGTCCCGAATGCCGTCGTCGGCGATCTCGAGTCCACGCGCGTGCGTCTGCTGGGGATCGACACCCCCGAGATCGCCCCCGAACTCGACTGCTGGGGTGCGGAGGCGACGACGAAGCTGACGTCGCTCGTCCCCGTGGGATCGACGATCTGGGTCGCCGCCGACGTCGAGACGCACGACCAGTACGGCAGAACGCTGCTCTACGTCTGGACACCCGACGGCCGTTTCGTGAACGGCGAGCTCGTCGCGCAGGGCGATGCGCGGGTCGAGGTCTATTCGCCCAATCGCAGCCAGGAGCCCCTGCTGCGCTCACTCGAGTCCGCGGCCGTCGCCGCGGCGGCCGGGCAGTGGGGTGCGTGCGGCTGAGCGGTCACGCGGGTTGAGCGGTCAGGCGAACAGGAACAGCGCGAACCCGATGAGCGGCAGCGAGCCCTGGATGAGCGCCGCCCGCAGATACCGCAGCCCGGTCGTGAGCAGCACCAGCGCGGCGGCCACCATCGACCCCAGCGCGAACAGCACGAGCGCGAGACCCGCCGCGTGGACGGGCGCGGCGTCGCCTCCCGCGAACAGCAGCACGAGCCCGATGACGACGCCGACGGCGAGGAACAGGTTGTAGAAGCCCTGGTTGTACGCCATCGGCCTCGTCGTGTCGGCGGCCGCCTGGTCGGCCACCCCGAACCGCTTCCAGATCTTCGGCTGCGTCCATTGGACGCTCTCCATCACGAAGATGTAGACGTGCAGCACAGCGGCGAGCGCCGCAAAGACCGTTGCGAGGATCGCCACCATGAGCGAACCATATCGTCCCGGCTACGCTGAACAGCATGGCGAAGGGCGGGTCGCGCACAGGCGGACGAGGTCGCGGCGCATCGGGCAAGCGTCCGGGCGCATCGGGCAAGCGTCCGGGCGCATCGGGCAAGCGTCCGGGCGCAGCATCCGCGTCGTCCTCGAAGGCGAAGCCCGCCCAGACCCGGCGGCCGCAGCCGTCGCCCGGGCCGTCACCGACGCCGCCCGTCGAGCCCGCCATGCCCGCGACCTTCACGCTCGGCGCGATCCCGGGTGCGACGCCCGGCAAATGGATCGACATCTGGAACGAACGGATGCCGCAGACCAGCCTCGAGCTCCTCCCCCTGGCCGTCGCCGATCAGCGTCGCGCGCTCCTGGACGGCGAGATCGACGCGGCGCTCGTGCGGCTGCCGCTCGACAAGGACGGCCTCCACGTCATCCCGCTGTACGACGAGGTCCCGGTGGTCGTGTGCGCGAAGGACTCTCACCTGACCGCCGCCGACGACGAGCTCGACGCGGCGGACCTCATGGGCGAGGTGCTCATCGTGCCGCAGGACGACGTGCTCGCCATCCGGCTTCCGGGCACCGTCGCGCCGCGGTTCGCTCCACCGGCCGACACCGGCGAAGCGATCGCCACCGTCGCGGCCGGTGTCGGGATCGTGGTGGTGCCGATGTCGGTCGCGCGACTGCATCATCGCAAGGACGTCGAATACCGCACGCTCAGCAAGGGTCCGATCTCGACGGTGGCGCTCGCGTGGGCCGCTGAGCGGACCACTCCCGCGGTCGAGGCCTTCGTCGGCATCGTGCGCGGCCGCACCGCCAACTCTTCGCGCGGCTGAGCGCGGCTGTGCCACGCATGGGGTGAGGGGTGCTGCCCCAGTCCCATGCAGCACCCCTCGAGGATCGGCGGCGAAGACCCGCAGCCGATTCTGCGTTCCCCAAGAGGGTCTTCTGTCAGCGCCTCCGACCCCCCGTCGGCTGAGCGCAAGCCGTTCCGATGACCAGGAGCACGCAGCGTCCGTCCTGATACACGGAACGCGAAGAGATCTCAGAAGCCGGCACCGTGCACCTGGAACGGGGCGACGATGCCGGTGCGGACGGATGCCGCGGCCAGTGCTTCCGAGGGGGCTACGCCCGCGGCGAGGCCCTCGTGCATGGCCGCGAGGAGCTCGCATGCCGCGTCATCGGCGACGATGACGGGTGCGGCGATGACGCTGCGAACACCTGCGTGCAGCCACACCCTCGTCATACCCAACGCCTCTTCGCCCCACCTCACCGAGGAACGACCGACCTCGCACGCCGACAACACGACCGTGTCGGGGACGACCGGGATGAGGTCGATGTCGTAGCCGAACAGGGTGCCGTCGGCGAGTTCCAGACCGGAGAACATCGGGTTGTCGAGTGCGTGACGGCCATGGGCGGCGACATGCAGCACGTCGACCTCAGAGGCCAGAGCGGTGACCTCCGTGACTGTCGCTTCGGCGCCGGTTCTCACCTGGGCTCGGCTCCACGCGGTCGAAGCCGCGGACACCTCCTCCTCGCCGCGGGCGACGCGGGGGCCGGCTGCGAAGCCGGCGGACCTCGGCGCGCGCGCAGCACTCGAGCGCTGCGCGATCCAGGAGGTGACTGACGTCGCCACCGACAGGGGGCGACGGCCGATCGCGGGGAGCATCATCCACGGGACACCGGAGAGGACGCCCGCGGCCGTGACGAGGATCCGTTCCGCGCCCGAGAGCGCGCGAACGGGAGCGCAGAGGATCCGCGACAGGGTCGCCAGCCGCTCGTCGAGCCCCCGGCGGACCACCGCCGCCATCGGCCCCGCGGTCACCGTCGCCGCCATGTCGAGATCGGCCCGCAGGCCCCGCAGCGCGAGCCTCACGGCATTCCAGTCCAGTGCGATCAGTTGTCTGCTCCCACGTGTGATGGCGAGTGCAGCGAGCTCGACTCCGTCGAACACGTAGGACACGAGCGCATCGCCGTCACCCAGTTCTGCGACGGCGTCGTCGAGCGTCGCGCGGACTCTGAGTTCACCGGCGGCGGTGTGCGACCACTGCCGCTGACGCGCGCGGTCGCTGAGGAGAGCGGCCCGCGGTGTGGCGAGCCATTCACCGTCCGGCGCTGCGGCGCGCA
Organism: Microbacterium sp. Soil_C_42; assembly: GCF_057656735.1. Classification (NCBI taxonomy): domain Bacteria; kingdom Bacillati; phylum Actinomycetota; class Actinomycetes; order Micrococcales; family Microbacteriaceae; genus Microbacterium; species Microbacterium sp. Soil_C_42. The sequence continues at coordinate 11,163 of NZ_JBDGJU010000052.1, read as the reverse complement.
GCACCCGCAGCTCCGCGAGATCTGCCGCCAATTCGGGGTCGGGCGGCGGCCGAAGCGGTGGGAAGGATCCCATCACCGAGCGTGCACGCTCAGACCATTCGAAGACGGCGGCATGGCTGCCTGATCTGAGGGCCGAGGCCAGCCCGGTCGTGATCAGCCCCGCACCCTTCATCGCCGCGGAGACCTGTATGTCGAGGCTCCCCACGGCATGGCGGGTGCGATCCAACAGATCGAGCCCGGCGGCAGCGTGACGGCGGGTGTCGGCCTCGCGGCCCTGTGTGGCGGCATGTGCCGCGCGCACCTCATGCGCGAGGAGCCCCACCTCCAGCGGAGTGCGCCGTCCGATGCGCATGACCGGCTGAGCGCCGCCGTGGCCGCTCCTGATGCGCGCCAACGCGTCCGTGAGCCGGAGCGCCTCCGCCTCGGAGTGGAATCCGTGCGCCTTGAGGCCCGCTGTGACATCCAAGACTCTCGTGCGCGCGGGCAGCCGCTGTCCCGCCCTCACCGGACCCCCGGCGCGGTCGACCCGCCCGACCGTGAGCCTGGCACGCAGACCGATCGCCTCAGCACGCACAGCCCAGCCCGAGCTGCCGATCGTGGCGAAACGCCGCGCCGATGCGGCGGCCACCCGTGCCGCGCGCACCGGATCGTGGCTGAGCAACGATCGAGCGAGGTTGTAATCCGCCGTGGCACGGTCGCGCGGAGCACGATGGCGACCGAACGCTTCCGACACCGCTGCGAGACTGCGTTCGGCCTCTGTCACCAACCCTGCTTCGCGGAGCACCTCCGCGCGGTCGAGCTCGTTCACGGCCGCCCACATCGCTGACTCCCCATCGAGTGGTTCCCGGACGGACTGCATCGTCTGCAGGGCCCCCACAAGGTCGCCGCCGAGCATGAGCGCATAGCCGCGGTTGTGCACGGCGAGGTTCGCCTCGGTGGCCATGCCCGCTGCCCGATAGGCACCCTCCGCCAGGCGGAGATCCGAGACAGCCGCGTCGAGACGGCCGCGCTGCATGTCGACGAGACTGCGGTTCATCCGCATGTTGGCCTGACGCACCGGCTGATCACTGAGCCCACGGATGCTCTTGTCCAGCCACCCTGCCGCGTCATCGAGCAGCCCGCGTTCCAGCGCGAGCGACCCGAGCTGACCGTGCAACTGGGCGATCGCGGCCTCCGACAGACCGTCCCGCCCGAGGGCGTCCAGGCACAGCTGCTCGCCACCATCCACGTCGCCGAGGCGAGCGAGCACGTAGGCCGTCGTGCCCGCGATACGCGCACCGAGCTCGATGTCGCCCTCGGCTTCGGCGCGCGCGGCACCGGCCGCGAGCACGCGCCGAGCGTCTATGAAGCTCCCTCGGGTCGCGAGATGCCAACCCCGCTGGTAGAGCTGTTCACCGGTCGCCGCCACACAGCCATGATGGACCCACCCGGCAGACGAGTGCGACCGGCAGGCCCCGCCAGTCGCACTCTTGTCTCCCTGGCTAGGGGGCCGTCTGACCCGGGAGCGGTGTCGACTTGTCCCGCACCTTCACCCATTCGAGCGCCTTTGTGACGGGGTCCTGCCCCGGAGCCGCAGTCTTGGCCGCACCGGGATCCATCAGGGATGGAGCGAGAGCCCGCGCGATCCGACCCGAGACGTACGGTGCGGCGAACGAGGTCCCGCTCCAGATCGCGTAGCCACCGGAGAAGTCGTCCGGGTCCAAGCTCTGCCGTCGACGGTTGTCGCGGTCGGCGCGTGTGCCGGCCTGCACGCCGCCCTCGAACGACGGGAACGCGCTCACGACAGAGGTGCCGGGAGCGAAGGCTGTCACCCAATCGCCGACGTTGCTGTACAGCGCGACGGATGTCGCTTGAGGATTCAGCGCCCCGACGGCGATGTGCTGGGCAAGCCCCGGCGGCTCCTCGAGTTTCAGCTCGGGATCGCCGTCCTTAGACAGCGCGGCGGGAAACGCCGGTCGTTCCGTCGCATCGTTTCCGGCGGAGCACACGACGACGCACCCCCGGCGGCGCAGCGCCACGAGTGCCTTATGGAGTCGCAGGCTGAAGCGTCCATCCTCGGGAGTCTCGTGGTAGTAGCCGAGCGAGAGGTTGACGACGTCGACGACGTTCTTCGCCTTGTCCGAGTCCATCCAGAGCGCGAGGTCTTCGAGCGCATCGATGAGCTCGCTCTCGAGCACTGCGCCATTGCTGTCGGCGACACGGATCGAGATGAGATCCGCCTCCGGGCAGACCTGACGGATGATGCCGCAGACGAACGTACCGTGGCCGGCGGCGGCGTCGAGAAACCCATCGAGAGGGCCGGACTGGTCGCCGTGGATCTCGGGATCCGTGAGGGGATCCTCGACACCGATCACGTCCCCGGTGCGGCTCGACCAGGGGAGCCTCCGCCGGACGATCACGGGGTCGACCGTGTCGATCGCATCGGCCGGCTCGTCATCGAGGTCGTCGAAGCGCTCCGGCCTCGACGGCGCCGGCGTGGCCGGCTGTGACGGCGTGGTCTCAGCCGGGAGCCACGGGTGGACACCGCACCCGGTGTCCACGACGGCGACGACGGGCCTGCGGCCGCCTTCGGCGACGACGCGCGTTCGGCGCGGCGCCGTCCCGAGGAACGACACGAGCTCGAGGCCCCCCGTCCCGGGATAGGCGTAACCCGCGGTTCCGCTCGGGTTGGTCATGCCGTGAGGGTTCGTCATGCCGTGAGGGTTCGTCATGCCGTGGGGGTTCGTCATGCCGTGGGGGTTCGTCATGCCGTGAGGATTGACGCCCACCGGATCGATCGTGAGCACGTGATCCAGCCCGACATTGCGCAGTGCATCGATGTCGACGGACGGCACCTCCACCAGCGGCTGCTGCGGAGCCCGCGATCGGGACTCCGCCCGGATGGGCTCCGCAGCCCGCGCCGCGGTCTTGGCGACGTCGCGACGCACCTCGCGGCGGATCTCCTGACGGCGTTGCTCACTCACCTCGCTGGTGGCGCCTTGTTCAGAAAGGCCGCGCGCTGCGGAATCAGGGCGCTGCGACGCGCCCTCCTGTCCGTGAGCGGCCTGCTGCTCCGCGGTCAGACGTCGCTGGTATTCGGCTTCCTCGAGGGCCACCCGACGCGCGTGCTGCAGCAGTCGCCAGGCGTCGACGGCGGGAACCGGTTCGTCGTCCCGCTTGTCGCTCGGAAGCTGGATGATGCGCGCCCGCGTGAGAGCGGGCTCGTTCTCCGCAGATGGCCGGATCTCATCGAGGTCGACCTCCCACCCGAGCTCCTGGCCCGCAGCGAGCAGCGCGCCCTTCGCGTCGGCGGTCTCACCCGAGATCACGAGATGGCCTGGCGCGTACGCCGAGGGGAACGCCTCCACTCCCGGCACGACGTCCCGACCGGGATCGAGCGGAACGCCGAGCGGGGTGCCCGCCTTCACTCGCGTACGCCACGATCCACCGGCACGCTCGTCTTCGGCCATGTCATCTCCTCACACACGTGGGAGCCGCGGCCCCCAGGCCGCGGCATCCGCTCTTCGTACCTCGAACTGGTTGTCAGACTTCGAACTGCGGGGTCTGGAAGTCGCGCAGCGCGCCGTCGGCGTCGCGCACCACCAGGCGAAGCCGCGCCATCCCGGGCGTGACCTCGTCGAAGGCGAAGCGTCCATGCTCGCCCGGTTCGGCCGACCACTCGCGGTCGCCCTGGATGAGACGGATGGCGAGGGCCGTGGCATCCACCCATCCGTCCACGCGCCGGTCGCCGCCCTCGGTGGCGGTCACGTGCAGCAGCACGCTGGTCGTGCCGTCGCTGAACTGGAGAGTCGCCGTGTCGGTCTCGCCGCGCACGGCCGCAAACGTCCCCTCGACGAGCGTCAGGAGGGCGTACTCCCGCGACAGGTCCTCGACGGCGACAGCGGCGACCATCTGGTCCACCAGGTCGGCCGGCACGGGGTCGACGTCCTCCCACATGCGCCGCATCCGTGCGAAGAGCGCGGCGTCGGCCGCAAAGTCCTCAGTTTCCATCGTCGTCACCTCTCCATCCGTCTCCCTCGAGTACGGCGCGTAGCTTCGCGAGGCAGCGCTGACGGGTCGGTCCGATCGATCCGATGGGCATCGCGAGGTCTTCGGCGATGCGGGCATAGTCGGGGCGGTCCTCGAACGCGACGATCCGCAGCAGGCGCTGGCATCGGTCGTTGAGCGTTCCGACCGCTGTCCAGAGGCGACGGGTCTCGTCGTCCTGCGCGGCGGTCTGCTCGGCGGATTCGTGGACGGGAAGGTGCGGTTCGAGCGACTCGGCCTCGGTGGCATCGGCACGCCGATGCTGTTTGCCGACTCGCCACGCCTCACGGCGCGCGCACATCGTGAGCCACCCCGACACCGCGAGCGGGTCGTTGATGGTCTCGTGACGGCGCACGAGCGTCAGCCACGTCGTCTGCACGACGTCCTGCGCCAACGAAGGGTCGAGCCCGTACGCCCTCACGACGTGCCATAGCGGCGGCGTCATCAGGCGGACGAGTTCGTCCATCGCACGACTGTCGCCTTCACGCCACCGCACGAAGAGTGCGGCGGCGCGCTCCCATCGCGCCGGCTCCACGGAGTCGACGGATGGTTCGGCGTCAGCCTGCGTCATAGCGCCCATTCTGTCCACACCATGCCCGAGCGCGATAGTGCGGGTTTGATACACGGACGCCGCCCGAATACCGACGATTTCAGCCGTCTCGCAGGGTCCGGGAGCGGAAACGTAGACTTCGTGCATGACGACCGCGCCGTTGCTCTATGTCTGCGTGCGCCCGCAGCTGGGTGCGGCGGCCGCCGAATACGAGTCCTTCCGCACCGCGATGCACCTGGACGAGAGCCGGCTCGCCCGCCTCGACCTGGTGCGCGAGCCGCTGCCCGACGATGTCTTCGAGCGCTACTCCGGCTTCCTCGTGGGCGGCAGTCCGTTCAACGTCACCGACCCCGAGTCGACCAAGACCGACGCGCAGCGGCGCCTCGAAGCGGCCCTCGCCCGCATCGCCGAGCGCACCGCGACCGGCGACGGTCCGGCCGCGCTCTTCACCTGCTACGGCATCGGCATCGCGACCCGCACCCTGGGCGGCACGGTGAGCCGTGCCTTCCCCGAGGACACCGGCCCGGTGGCGGTGGAGCTCACGACGCGGGCCTCGGCCGACCCGCTGTTCGGCGCCCTCGCGAATCGCTTCACGGCGCTCACCGCTCACAAGGAAGGGACCGAGAGCCTGCCGCCGGGTGCGGTCCTGCTGGCGAGCAACAACGGATGCCCCGTCCAGGCGTACCGCGTGGGCGAGCGGCTCTATGCGACCCAGTTCCACCCCGAGCCGACCACGAAGGCGTTCACCGAGCGCATGGCGGTGTACCGGGACGACGGCTACTTCGATTCCGCGGACTATGACGCGATCGCGGGACGCGTGCTCGCCGCATCCGTCACGGAGCCCACGCGGCTGCTGCGGGCGTTCGCCGACCGCTTTGCGCCCGCCTGATCACACCTCGGCGTTGCGGACCGCGGTCAGCGCGCGCACCGCGGTGCCGATGAGCGCCGTACCGAGGATCAGTGCGGCGACGACGATCGCCGTCACCCCGATCGCGGTGCTGTGCGGCTCGCCCTCCAGCCGGCCGACCGAGAGCCAGATCAGCCCCCACGCGAGCGCGAGCGCCGGCCCGAGGCGCCAGCGACTCGCGATCTCGATTCCGAGCCCGATGCCGGCGACGGCGATGAGGACCACCACGCCCCACAGATCCGCCGACGCCTCCCACTCGGGCGGCCCGATCGAGGTCAGCCAGGCCGCGACGTTCGCGACGGTGGCGAGGGTCACCCACCCCAGGTGCAGGCCCGTGACCCCGTCGACCAGCAGCCGATCGGCCCAGCCGTCAGCGGGCTCGATGACGGTGCGGCTGAACGTGACGCCCAGCAGCGCGAGCAGCACGATGATCGCGAGCACCGTGAGCCCGAGCGAGCCGAACTGGGCCGTCACGAGCCACAGTCCGTTGAGTGCCATCGTGCCGGCGATGAGGTATCCGAGCGCTCGCTGCCGCTCGCTGCTGCGCTGGCGCGGCAGCGCCTGCCACACCGTGTAGGCGAACAGCCCGACGTAGATCGCGGTCCAGATCGAGAACGCCGACCGCGCCGGCGCGAGGTACGAGCCGTCCTGGTCGAGCGCGCCGTCCTGCAGCGCCTGCACCGGCGTGCCGCCGAACAGGCCGGTGCCGACCATGGCCGCCACGATCATGAAGCAGAACGCGCTGATGACGATGATCTGCCGGGCGAGGTCCTTGGCGTTCATCCTCACACGGTAAGGCGCGCGCCACCCCGCCATGAGGGCTCTTGACATCCCGTCCCACGGCAGATAGCGAGCGATCTCATGCGCCGCCCGGCGGGTCGAGCAGCAGGGCGACCCGCTCCGAGAGATAGGCCTCGAGCGGCATGAGTCCTCCGGCGGCGCTCCATCTCACGCTGGGCACGCCATCGGCAGGGAACAGCGGAGCGGATGCCTCGCCCCTGTCGACCGCGCCGGGCTGCAGCATCCGCCATCCGATGTGCACGGTCTCGCCCTCCGCGAAGCCGCCGCGACGCGCGGCGGCGGCGAGCTCGGCGCGCTGCCGCTGGGACTCGGCGGTGTAGCCTCGCCGGGCCTCGTGCCGGGCACGGAGAATGTCGCCGGTCGCGAAGACGGCGTCGTCGGTGAGCAGCAGCACTCCCAGGTGCCACGCGTCGCCGCGCCGTTCGATGCGGGCAGCGCGCGCCACCCCCAGGAACCGCCTGGGCACGATCAGTTCGCCGAGCGCTTCCCGGGGCACGCCGGCGAGCCGCGAGCGGGTGGCGTCCAGGAGTTCGATGGTGCTCACGCCATGTCGTCCAGGAGCGACGGGCTCGCCTTCAGCCGCTCGCCGCGCAGAGCCATGCCGACCAGCGGGAACAGCAGCACTGACAGCATGCCGGCGGCGACGAGCACGGTCTGCTGAGTGGTCTCGAGGATCTTCTCGTCCACGCCGATCTGGGTGACGGCGACGATGATCGGCAGCCCGGTCGCCCCGAGGAGCGCGATCGACAGCCGCTCGCGGCGGGACGCCCCCTCGGGCGCGGCGAGCGTCGACGGCAGCCCGCGCACGACGAACAGCGCGACGAGCACCACCGGCACGAGCCAGAACAGCACCGGGTCGTCGAGCAGCCCCTGCAGGTCGAACGTGATGCCGGTGTAGATGAAGAAGATCGGCACGAGGAAGCCGAACGCGACGCCCTCGATCTTGCTCTCGACGGCGTGGCGGTCGTGCTCGGAGGCGTCGCGCATGAGGAGGCGCCAGATGATGCCGGCGGTGAAGGCCCCGAGCAGCATGTCGAGGTCGAGCACGATGCTCAGCGCGACGAGGGCGGCGAGGATCACGAACACCACCCGGATCGCGAACTGCCCCGACGTGTGCAGCGTCGAGTTCACGAACGAGTGCATCGCGCCGCGCGGCACCCGGAACGCGAGCCAGATCGCGAGCCCCGCGAACGCCGCGAACAGCGCCAGCACGAGGGTGGACAGGCCCGGCTCGCGGCCGCCGAGGAAGATCGAGATCGCGATGAGCGGCCCGAACTCGCCGACGGCGCCGACGGCGCCGACGGCGCGGCCGAACGGGGTGCGCAGCTCGCCGGCGTCCCGCAGGATCGGCAGCAGGGTGCCCAGCGCCGTCGAGCTCAGCGCGACGCCGATCACGATCGCCGCCTCCCCGGGCGCGAGCAGCCAGCCGGCGGCGATGCCCGCGGCGAGGCTGATGATCCACCCGAGCGACGCGCGACGCCCGAGGCGCCCACGGAACGATCCGAACTCGATCTCGGTGCCGGCGACGAAGAACAGCATCGCGAGTCCGAAGTTGGCCAGGACGTCGACGAAGGCGTTCGGCCCCGCCCAGCCGAGGACCGCCGGCCCGATCAGGATGCCGAGCACGAGCTCGAACACCACCACGGGGACCCGCACCCACCGACCGAGCGCTCGGGCCAGGAGGGGGGCGAGCACCCCCAGCAGCGGAATGAGCAGGAGCGTCGAGGGTGTGAGACCGTCCACGCGAACAGACTAGCCAGCCGGAGTCGCCCCGCCGACACCCCGTCGAGCCCGGAGGAGCATCGCCGGACGGAGTTCATCCTCGAGGCCTCCGGATCGGCGACGGTGCGTCCGCGGGCGGCTCAGTGCTCCAGCTGCTGCTCAGGCGGCGTGAGCTCGGACCGGTTGCGCTGGTGGCCGATGAGCGCGAGGACCACGCCGCCCACGAGCCACGCGCCGAGGATCGTCCACTGCGCCCAGGTGGAGGCCTCCGGGAAGTACATCACCGAGCGCAGCAGGTTCGCGGATGCCCCCGGCACGAAGAACTGGCCCACGGCGCCCCACGGCTCGGGGAGGAACTGCGGCGGCAGGGCGGCACCGGCGATCGGGTTCGCGATGAACATCGTGAGGACAGCTCCGACGGCGATCCCGGGAGGGCCGATCAGCGCTGCCAGCCCGATGAGCAGCGCGGAGGTCGCGGCCACGCCCAGGCCGAGCACCGCGGCGTTGAGCAGCCAGTCCCCGGTGAGGATGCCGAACCACGTCTGCATGACGAGCGCGATCAAGGCGCCGGCGGCGAGGCCGAAGACGACCAGCCCCACCAGGCGACGCACGACGCCCTGCACCAGCAGCGTCAGCAGGATTCCGCCGAGCATGCCGCCCAGCACCATCGGGAAGACGGACGCCGCGAGCCCTGACCCGGCGCTGTCGCCGTCGGCCAGCGGAACGACATCGGTGACGGTCACCGTGGGGATGGCCGGCGGGGCCCCTGCGGCGCCGTCGGGCAGCTGTGGCATCTGTCCCGCCGTGAGCGCCCCGACGATCGCCGTGAGCTGGTCCGTCAGCGCCGTCTTGGCCGCGGTGTCGATCTGCGACTGCAGCTGGGTGGCGACGCCGCGCAACGCCTGCGCGGCGACGGGGCTCGCCGCCGTCGCGATGAGCACCTCGGGCTCGTCGCCCAGCAGGATCGCGCCGTACAGCTCGCGGGATTCGATCTGCGACACCGCGTCGTCGCGCGACTCGACCTCGTGGAGGACGAACGGCGCGGGGTCCTGTTCGGCGAGCTTGTCCTCGACGGCAGTGACGGCCTCGGTGGGCCCGGAGATGCCGACGGGCAGGTTCTGCGGCTGCGAAGTGGCTGCGGGCCAGACGAACGCCATCACGATGACGGCGACGATCACTGAGCCGAGCAGTCCGAACAGCGCGGCGACCCCCCACTTCGTGGGGCGTGCGGGTACGGCATCCACCGACGCCGCGTCACGATGAGCGTTCATCGCGTCCTCCTAAAAAAGAATGATGATTCTGTTTGCGAGAATAGCAGAATCGGTATTCTGTTTCCATGCCCAAGGTTTCGGAGGAGTACCGGGAAGCCCGTCGCGATGAAATCGCCCGCGCCGCACTGCGCGTCCTGGCGCGCAACGGCGTGCGCGACACATCGATCGCCGACATCGTGGAGGAGTCCGGGCTGTCGACCGGCGCGATCTACTCGCACTTCTCCAACAAGTCCGAACTCGCCCGCTACGTCGCCGGGCGGTTCCTCTTCCCCCGCGTCGACGCCCTCGAGGCGGCCGGGCAGAGCGGCGCGGTGGTGACGCCGCGCCAGGCACTGGAGGGGATGCTCTCGAGGTTCGCCGAAGTCGGGCTGTCACCGTCGCTCATCCTGCAGTTCTGGGGGGAGGCGATGGTCGAGCCGGGACTGCACGAAGAGATGCTCCGGACGGCGGGCCGTCTGCGCGCTTCACTCGCTCTCGCGATCGGGCCGTGGGCGCGCACGCAGACCACGGATGAGACGGATGCCTCCTCCCTCGCCGCCGAAACCGCCCGGTCGATCGCGGCGCTGGCCCAGGGCTACATCGCGAACAGCGCCGTGTTCGGTCCGCGGGCGGTCGACGACTACCTCGAGAGCGCGGCCGCCGTCCTCGCGAGCGGAGCCCCTCCGCTCGGTTAGACGGGTCGGACCTCGGGGTCGTCGGCGCGCCGGGTCGCAGCTTCCGGAGCCGACTCGACGGGAGCGGGCACGGCGGCGATCTCGCGGACCGCGACCGGGGCGACCTGGCCGGCGCCGCCGCCTCGGATCTGCCGGTGCAGACGCTCCATCCGGGCGTCGAGTTCGGCGGCGGTCTCGGCCGCGTCCTTGAGGCTCTCGAGCAGCTCGTCGGGCACGCGCGTCGCGTACTTGTAGTAGATCTTGTGCTCGAGGCTCGCCCAGAAGTCCATCGCGATGGTGCGGAACTGCACCTCGACGGGCACTTCGATACGCCCCGTCGACAGGAACACCGGCACCTCGAGGATCGCGTGCAGGCTCTTGTAGCCGTTGGACTTCGGCGACGCGATGTAGTCCTTGACCTGCAGCACGCGCACGTCGTCCTGGGCGGTGAGCAGGTCGAAGAGGCGGTACACGTCGGCGGTGAAGCTGCACGTGATGCGGATGCCGGCGATGTCGGTGATGCTCCGGCGGATCGAGGCGAAGTCCCCGTCGATACCCTTGCGCTGCACCTTCTCGACGAGGCTGTCAGGCGATTTCACTCGGCTCGAGACATGCTCGATCGGGTTGTAGTCGTGCGTCAGCAGGAACTCGTCGCGCAGGATGCCGATCTTCGTCTCGACCTCCTGCAGGCCGAAGCGGTACTCCATCATGAAGCGCTGCAGCTCGTCCCGCAGCTCCCGGAGCTCGCTCGGTGAGACCGTGATCTCACCCTCGTCGGACGCCGTCGCGGGCACCAGAGGTGCGGGAGTCGCCATGCCTCTCACGCTAGGCGGCGGTTCTACGAGAGTCCTGTGAGGAACAGTCCCCACGGCCCCTCCGGCCGCGTGTGCCCAGCTGCGCCTTCGGCGCCACAGGAGGGTCAGACGTCGTCGAGGGCGCGCTGGGCGCGCTCGTTCGCCTGGGCGGCGTCCCGGGCCTTCGCCGCTCGGTCGGACCGCTCGTGCTCGACCGCGTCGAGCTTCTCCACGGCCGCCCGCTCGTCGGCTTCGAGCACGGCGAGGTCACGGCGGAGGTCGTCGATGCGCTCCCGCACGTGGTCGACCCGCTCCTGCGCCTTCGCGCGGCGCACGTCGACGCGCGCGAGCTCGCGCTCGGCGTCGTTCGCGAGGCGCTCGGCCTCGCGCGCCGCCTTCTCCGCCGCCTTGCGGGCCCGGCGCTCGGCGAGATCGTCGC
>NZ_JBDGJU010000051.1:0-19186 GCF_057656735.1 Microbacterium sp. Soil_C_42 | reverse complement strand
CGCCGTGGGTCTCGCGATCGGCTCCGCGCCGCGCCGCGCGGGGGTCGCCCGTCGCGATGAGTGTGCCGCCGGGCTCCGTGCGGAAGGCGGCGTCCTCGAACAGCACGACCTCGCCGGCCGAGCCGCCCGCGTCCGCGCGCACGGCGACGCCGTCGCCGACGACCACGGCCGTCGTGTCGGGCTCCGGCCATGCGGCGAGCGAGAGCTCACGCTCGACGGCCTCGCCCTCGATGTCGAAGTGGGGGAGGATCCGCTCGAGCCAGCGCGGCATCCACCACGCCTTGTCGCCGAGGAGGGTCATGACCGCCGGAACCAGCGTCATGCGCACGAGGAACGCGTCGACGGCGATGCCGACGGCGAGGCCCAGCGCGATCGGCTTGATCGACGAATCGCCTTCGGGCACGAAGGCCGCGAACACCGCGAACATGATGACCGCTGCGGCGGTGACCACGCGCGCCGAGGCCGTGAATCCCGAGCGCACGGCGCCCACGGCGATGTCGCGGCTGCCGCGCGTCGCGTGGCCGCCGGCCGCGCGACGGGCGTGCACATAGTCCTCGCGCATGCGGCTGACGAGGAAGACCTCGTAGTCCATGGCCAGGCCGAACAGCACGCCCATCAGGATGATCGGCATGAAGCTGATCACGGGGCCGGTGCGGTCCACGTGCAGGAGCTCCGCGCCCCAGCCCCACTCGAAGACGGCGGCGACGACGCCGAACGCGGCCATCACCGACAGCAGGTAGCCGAGCGCGGCCTTGATGGGCACCCAGATCGAGCGGAACACGATCATGAGGAGCACGAGCGACAGGCCGACGACGAACACGCCGAACGGCAGAAGGGCGGCGCCCAGGCGGTCCGAGATGTCGATGCCGACGGCTGTGAAGCCCGTCACCTTGAGGTCGACGCCGTACTCGTCCTCGAGCTCCGGGGCGAGCGCGCGCAGGTCGCGCACGAGCTGTGCCGTCGCCGGGTCGTCGGGCGCGGTCTCGGGCACGATCTGGATCAGCCCGGTGTCGGCGGTCTCGTTCGGCGTCGCGAGGGCGACCTCCTTCACGCCCGGCACCTTCTCGATCTCGGCCTTGAGGTCGGCCATGAGTCCGAGCGGATCCGTCGACGTCACGATCGTGCCGGTCATGATGAGCGGGCCGTTCGAGCCGGGCCCGAAGTGCTCGGCCGTGAGGTCGTACGCCTGACGCGCCTGGCTCGACTCCGGCTGCTGGCCGGCGTTCGGCAGGGCGAGCGCGAGGCTCGCCGCCGGGATCGCCATGACGCCGAGGGTGAGCACGACGGCGATGGTGGTGACGATCGGGTGCTTGGTGACGAGCGTGACCCAGCGATTGGTCTTCTTCGTCGGGGTCCCGTGGGCCGGCTCTGTTGCGAGGACGGTCTCGTTGTTCTCTGGTTCGTGCGTCGGGGCGGCATCGGTGGCCGCTCGCGCGCGCCGTGAGGTCTCCGCGGGCGCGGCTCCGCTCAGGGAGTCCGAAGCATCCGATTCGTCCGAGGCGGTGGCGCTCGCCTCGCTGACGGTGTCCGCTTCCGTCTCCGCCGAGCGGCGCGCGCCGGGCAGCGGCAGCCCGCGCCGCTTCTTGCCGTGGCCCCAGCCGGCGACGCGGTGCTTCGCGAAGCCGAGGAGCGCGGGGGTGAGGGTGAGGGCGACGACGACGGCGATCGCGACGGCGACAGCCGCGGCGATGCCCATCGTCGTGAGGAAGGGGATGCCGGCGAAGCCGAGGCCGATGAGGGCGATGAGCACCGTGATTCCGGCGAAGACGACCGCGGAACCTGCCGTGCCCGTCGCGCGGGCGGCGGATTCCTCGGGCTCGACCCCGGCGCGCACCTGATCCTGATGTCGCGCCACGATGAAGAGGGCGTAGTCGATGCCGACCGCGAGTCCCAGCATGATCGCGAGCATCGGCGTGGTCGAAGACACCGACACGAACGCGGTGGCGATGAAGATGAGCGCGATCGCGAGACCCACACCGATGAGCGCGGACACGAGTGGGAACCACGCCACCGCGAACGAGCGGAACGTCACGATGAGCACGAACAGCGCGATGAGCACGCCGACCGCCTCGATGAGCGACAGCGCCGGCACAGAGGTCGAGAAGAGGTCGCCGCCCATGGCGACCTGAGAGCCCTCGGGAAGCGTCTCGCGCAGATCGTCGGCGACCTGTTCGAGTCCCTCCTTCGTCTCGTCCGACACGTCGGTCGATTGGCCGTCGAACTGGAGGCGGATGATCGCGGCGGACTCGTCGTCCGACACCATGCCCGTCACCATCTCGTTGAAGGGGTCGGTCACGGCGATGACCCCGTCGAGGTCTTCCAGGTGCGCGACCGTGTCGCCGATGGCGCCGGTGTACGGCTCCTCGTCGATCCGGTCGCCGTCGGCCGTCACGATGACGAGCTGCGCGCTCGTCCCGCTCGCCTGCGGGAAGCTGCGATCGAGCAGCTCGATGCCCTCCTGGGCCTCGGTGCCGGGGATCGAGAACGAGTTGTCGGTCCCGCCCAGGTGCGGGATCGCGAGGCCGAGGGCGATGCCCAGCAGCATCAGCCACGAGACCAGCACCCGCCACGGGTGACGGTAGGTCCAGCGACCGAGCGCATACAGAAGAGTCGACAACAGCGCCTCCGGTTACGGGTGGAGAGTTCGGGAACCGTCGATACAGCGCTGTATCGGATACATGAGTGTATCGTAGGGCGGGGTCGTCGCCCCAACCTGAGTAGTGCGTGTGAGACTGGACGAGATGGAGGATCGATGACCGACACCCCCGTGGCCGAAGCGACCGGCACCTCGCGTCGTCGCGAGGCGACCCGGCAGAAGCTGCTGGACGCCGCCGCCCTGGTCTTCGCGGAAGTCGGCCTGGATGCGGCATCCGTCGAGGCGATCTGCGAGCGCGCAGGCTTCACGCGCGGCGCGTTCTACTCAAATTTCGAGACCAAGGACGAGCTCATGCTCGCCCTCACAGAGCGGGTCGCCGGCGAGAAGATCGACGAGGTCGCCGAGCGTGTTGCCCAGCTCCAGGAGCGCGGCGAGGACCTCGAACCCGGCGCCCTCGTGCGCCAACTGCTCGATGTGGCATTCGACAAGAAGCAGGGCATCCTGCTGACCAGCGAGATCCGCACGCGCGCGATGCGCGACCAGCGGCTGGCCGAGACCTACCTCGCGTGGCAGGCGGGCATGGTCGAGCGCGTCGGGTCCTTCATCGAGGAGCTCGCGCTCACGTATCGCTTCAGGCTGCGCCTACCGCCCCAGGAGTTCGCGGGCCTCATCCTGCAGACCTGGGAAGATACATCGGCTTTCGCGGTCATGACCGGCCTGAGCGTGCCCGAGATGCACCGGCTGGTCAACGAGCGCACCGCGCGTGTGGCCACCGCCCTCGTCGACCCTCTCTGACCCCGGGCAGTCGCGCTTCTTCTCCCGGTCGTTGAGCGAGCGAAGCGAGTCGAAACGCCCCGAGCCCTCCGCAGGCAGTGAGCCTCGCAGGGATCACTCCGTGCTGCGCAGCACCTCGTAGCAGCGGGCCACGCGGTCGAGCCACCACTGGCGGCGGTCGGCGGATGCTGCGTGCTCGGCGAGCAGCGCCGGGTCGGGGGTCACCCGGCCCACGGCGAGCGCACCGGCGCGCGGGGTGAGCGGCGGGTCGACCACGTCCGCCGTGAACAGCGACGCCGTTCCGAGTCCGCAGTCGTAGTCGAGCTCGGGGAGGGCCGCGGCCAGCGCGACGCCCATCGACAGCCCGACCGACGTGTCGAGGGCGCTCGACACGATCGCGGGAAGCCCGGCCTCGGCGACGATCTCGAGCGCTCGCCGCACACCGCCGAGCGGCTGCGCCTTGATCACCAGCAGATCGGCGGCTCCCGCCCGCGCGACCGCGAGCGGGTCGGCGGCCTTGCGCACGCTCTCGTCGGCGGCGATGGGGATGCCCATGTACTTCACGCGCCGGCGGAGCTCGGCGAGCTCCTCGACGCTCGCGCACGGCTGCTCGACGTACTCGAGGTCGAACTCCGCGAGCGCGTGGACCGCGTGCTCGGCCTCGTCGACGTTCCACGCGCCGTTCGCGTCTATGCGCACGCGGCCCTCGGGCCCCATGGCCTCGCGCACCGCGCGCACGCGCGCCACGTCGTCCGCGAGCACCTGACCGGGCTCCGCCACCTTGACCTTAGCCGTGCGGCAGCCGTCGAACCGCGCCAGTACGGACGGGACGGATGCTGCCGCCACCGCCGGCACGGTGGCGTTGACGCCGATGAGGTCGCGGCGGGCGGCGGGTCGCGGCATCCGTGAATCCTCGATGGCGGCAGCCAGCCACGTCGAGGCCTCCGCGTCGCCGTATTCGGCGAACGGCGAGAACTCGGCCCAGCCCTCGGGGCCCTCGAAGAGGAAGGCTTCGCGCACGTCGATGCCGCGGAACCGCGTCGCAAGCGGCAGTGCGACGACGTGCGCAGTGTCGAGGATCTCGGCGAGCGGGGGGAGGGGAGCGGGCATCGTCACGTGCTCAGTCTGCCTCCGTCAACCGCGACAACCGAGGAGATCCGCCGAAACGAGGGAGTATGCCGGTGTTCGCTCCTCGAATGTGCGGACCTCCGCTGCGCGGCGGCTCACGGACGCAACTATAAAGTGCCATTGACTATAGTGTGTGACACACAGTATGGTGTGAGGCATGAGCGAAACCGAGATCCTCGAGACGCACCTGCAGGAGCTGCGGCGCGGCACGATCGTGCTCGCGTGCCTGCGGCTGCTCGAGACGCCGGGGTACGGGTACGGGCTGCTCGAGGAGCTGGGCAAGCGCGGCTTCCCGACCGACGCGAACACGCTGTACCCGCTGCTGCGCCGCCTCGAGAAGCAGGGGTTCCTCACGAGCGAGTGGAACACCGATGAGTCCCGTCCCCGCAAGTTCTACCGCACCAGCGACGCCGGCCTCCGCCTCGCCGGCGCCCTCACCGACGACTTCCGCGCGATCGCCGTCGCGATCGGCACCCTCCCCGAGGAGAACTGACATGACCATCACCGCCACCCTCACCGACCGCTACGTCGACGCGGCGATGCGCACCGTGCCCGAGGCGCAGCGCGCCGACCTCGCGGCCGAGCTGCGTGCGTCGATCGACGACCAGGTCGAGGCCCGCGTCGAGCAGGGCGAGCCGCGCGACACGGCCGAGCGTGCCGTGCTCACCGAGCTCGGCGACCCCGACAAGCTCGCCGCCGGCTACACGGACCGCCCGCTGTGGCTCGTCGGCCCGCGCTACTTCCTCGACTGGTGGCGGCTGCTGAAGCTGCTGCTGTACATCGTGCCCGCGTGCGCCGCCTTCGGCGTCTCGCTCGCGATGGTGCTCGACGGCGCCACGTTCGGCGAGATCATCGGCGCACTCGTGCCGCTGCTGCTCTCGGTGGTCGTGCACCTTGCGTTCTGGACGACGCTCGTCTTCGTCATCCTCGAGCGCACCGGGCACGAGACGATGACCGGCCAGCCCTGGACGCCCGAGCAGCTCCCCGAGCCGCGCCAGAAGGGCGTCGGCCTCGGCGACATGATCACGTCGCTGGCGTTCCTCGGGATCATGGTCGGGGTCGTGCTGTGGGACCTGTTCATCGGCTTCGTGCCCACTGAGCCCGGTCTGTCGTTCCTCGACCCGGGACTCTGGCCCTGGTGGGTCCTCGCGCTGTTCGCCGTGATGGCCCTCGAAGCCGTGCTCGCGGTCGTCGTGTACGCGATCGGACGCTGGACCATCGGTCTCGCGGTGGCCAACGGCATCCTGAATCTCGTCATCGCGGTGCCCGCGCTGTGGCTGCTGTTCGAAGGACGCCTGATCAACCCGGCGTACTTCCCGACGATCATCCCCGACGGCGGCGCCGAGGTCGGCCAGATCATCTCGATCATCGTCGGCTTCGTGATCGCGGGTGTCGCGATCTGGGACACCGTGGATGCCGCGCTCAAGGCGGCGCGTGCGCGCCGGGGGCCCTCACGCGTCCTCAGCTGAGGATCTGACCCGAGATGCGGACCGAACCCCGGGGGAGCGGTCCGCATCTCGGCACATTCCCTCGAACGAGGACCGCCCCCTCCCGCCGGCCGTACGCTTTCCCCATGCCCCTCCTCGATACTCCCGTGCGCCTCGGCGTGCAGCTGCAGCCCCAGCACGCGCCCTACTCCGCCTTCCGCGACGCCGTCCTGCGGCTGGAGGAGATGGGCGTCGACATCCTCTTCAACTGGGACCACTTCTTCCCGCTGAGCGGCGACCCGGACGGACTCCACTTCGAGTCGTGGACGATGCTCGCCGCGTGGGCGGAGCAGACCGAGCGGGTCGAGTTCGGCGCCCTTGTCAACTGCAACAGCTACCGCAACCCCGACCTGCAGGCCGACATGGCCCGCACCATCGACAACATCTCGGCGAAGGACGGCGTCGGCCGCTTCATCTTCGCCACCGGTTCGGGCTGGTTCGCCCGGGACTACGAGGAGTACGGCTACGAGTTCGGCACCGCCGGCTCGCGCCTGAACGACCTCGCCGCCGGACTCGAGCGCATCGAGGCGCGGTGGCAGAAGCTCAACCCGGCCCCGACCCGCGATATCCCGGTCATGATCGGCGGCGCGGGCGAGCAGAAGACGCTGCGCCTCGTCGCCCGCCACGCAGACATCTGGCACAGCTACGTGCGCGCGGGCGATCTGCCCCACAAGCTCGACGTCATCGAGCAGTGGGCCGAGCGCGAGCAGACCGACACCTCGAACCTCGTCATCTCGAACGAGCTGCACCAGCGCGACGAGGCCCACGCCGACGGCCTCTACGACGCCGGCGTGCGCCTGTTCACCATCGGCTTCCAGGGCCCCGACTGGGACTACGACCTCATCCACTCCTGGCTGCGCTGGCGCGACGCCAAGAACGCCTGACGTTCTGGCCGACGGATGCTGCCGCCCGGCGCACTGCGCCGGGCCGCAGCATCCGTCCCGGCCTCGCCCGAACCGCGAGAGTGCAGCTGGTCGCCGAGGGAGTGGTTGGTTCCCTACCTCTCGGCGACCAGCTGCACTCTCGCGCCTGGCCTCGGCTGGACCAGCGTCCGCATCGGGCGCGGACCGCGGTGTCCGTCACGAAGGGGACGCTGCAGACCCCGGCGACTAAAATCGCCGAGGTGACCGCAGCCCCGCCCGCACCCCGGTTCGCCCTCGACATCGACGGGGTTCCCAGGCCCGAGCGCTCGCAGCAGCTGCTCGACGGCGTGCGCGAGCGCGTCGTCATCGCCGACGGCGCGATGGGCACGATGCTGCAGCGCTACGACCTGTCGATCGACGGCGACTTCCAGGGCCTCGAAGGGTGTAACGAGATCCTCAACGTCTCGCGTCCGGATGTCGTGGGGGAGATCCACGACGCGTACCTCGCGGTGGGCGTCGACGCGGTCGAGACGAACACGTTCGGTGCGAACTGGTCGAACCTCGACGACTACGGCATCGTCGAGCGCATCGCCGAGCTCGCCGAGAAGGGCGCACGCATCGCGCGGGAGCGCGTCGAGGCCGCCGAGGCCGTCGACGGCCGCGTGCGCTGGGTGCTCGGCTCGATGGGTCCGGGCACGAAGCTCCCGAGCCTCGGCCACACGACGTACGACAACCTCAAGCAGACCTTCGCGCTGCAGGCCGAGGGCCTCATCGACGGCGGGGCCGACGCGTTCCTCGTCGAGACCTCGCAGGATCTGCTGCAGACCAAGGCCGCCATCAACGGCTGTCGTCAGGCGATCGTGAGCCGCGGCATCCGTCTGCCGATCTTCGTCGAGGTGACCGTCGAGACCACCGGCACCATGCTCATGGGCTCCGAGATCGGCGCGGCGCTCACGGCGATCGAGCCGCTCGGCGTCGACGCCATCGGCCTCAACTGCGCCACCGGCCCGACCGAGATGAGCGAGCACCTCCGGCACCTGTCGAAGCACGCGACGGTGCCGATCGCGTGCATGCCCAACGCCGGGCTTCCCGTGCTCGGCGCGAACGGTGCGCACTACCCGCTCACGCCCGTCGAGCTCGCGACCGCGCACGAGCAGTTCGTGCGCGAGTTCGGGCTGGGACTGGTCGGCGGATGCTGCGGCACCACGCCCGAGCACCTCGCCGCGGTCGTCGAGCGCCTGGCCGACTTCCGGTCGTCGGGCAAGCGAAGCGAGACGAGACGCGCCGAACCCGGCGCAGACACCGAGCGCGCGCTTCCCGTGCGGGCTCTCGGCGACCGGGCCATCGACCTCGACCCCGGCGTGGCCTCGCTCTACCAGCACGTGTCGTTCCAGCAGGACGCCTCGTACCTCGCGATCGGCGAGCGCACCAACGCGAACGGCTCGAAGGCGTTCCGCGAGGCGATGCTCGAAGAGCGGTGGGACGACTGCGTCGAGATCGCGCGCGACCAGATCCGCGTCGGCGCGCACCTGCTCGACGTGTGCATCGACTACGTCGGCCGCGACGGCGTCGCCGACATCCGCGAGGTCGTCTCGCGGTTCGCGAGCGCCTCGACCCTGCCGCTCGTGGTCGACTCGACCGAGCCCGCGGTCATCGCCGCCGGGCTCGAGCTCATCGGCGGCCGGCCCGTCGTGAACTCCGTGAACTACGAGGACGGCGACGGCCCGACCTCCCGCTTCGGCCGCATCATGCCGCTCGTCAAGGAGCATGGCACCGCGGTCGTCGCGCTGACGATCGACGAGCACGGCCAGGCCCGCACGGCCGAAGGCAAAGTGCAGATCGCGTCGCGCCTCGTCGACGAGCTCGTCGGCGAGTGGGGGATGCGGGTCAACGACATCATCGTCGACTGCCTGACCTTCCCGATCGCGACGGGCCAGGAGGAGACCCGCCGCGACGCCATCGAGACGATCGAGGCGATCCGGCAGATCACCGCGAAGTACCCGGGCATCAACACCACGCTCGGCGTCTCGAACGTCTCGTTCGGCCTCAACCCGGCCGCCCGCAGCGTGCTGAACTCCGCGTTCATGCACGAGGCGGTCGAGGCCGGTCTCACCTCGGGCATCATCGACGCCGCGAAGATCGTGCCGCTCGCCTCGATCTCGGAGGAGCAGCGCAAGGTCGCGCTCGACCTGGTGTGGGACCGCCGCGAGTATGACGCCGACGGCAACGTCACGTACGACCCGCTGGCACGGATGCTGGACCTCTTCGCCGGGGTCGACACCGCGGCGCTGCGCAACCAGCGCGCGGCCGAGCTCGCGGCGCTGCCGGTGGGGGAGCGGCTCGAACGCCGCATCATCGACGGCGAGGGCAAGGGCCTCGAAGCCGACCTCGACCTCGCTCGCGAGGGCGGGCTGGCGCCGCTGCAGATCATCAACGACCACCTGCTCGAGGGCATGAAGATCGTCGGCGAGCGGTTCGGCGCCGGCGAGATGCAGCTGCCGTTCGTGCTGCAGTCGGCCGAGGTGATGAAGAACGCGGTCGCGCTCCTCGAACCGCACATGGAGAAGTCGGATGCCTCGGGCAAGGGCCGCATCATCCTCGCGACCGTCCGCGGCGACGTGCACGACATCGGCAAGAACCTCGTCGACATCATCCTGACCAACAACGGGTACGACGTGATCAACCTCGGCATCAAGCAGCCGATCGCCGACATCATCGCGGCGGCCGAGGAGCACGACGCCGACGTCATCGGCATGTCGGGCCTGCTCGTGAAGTCGACGGTCGTGATGAAGGAGAACCTCGAGGAGCTCACGTCGCGGGGCCTCGGCAAGAAGTGGCCGGTCATCCTCGGCGGCGCGGCCCTCACGCGCGCCTACGTCGAGGACGACCTCGCCTCGCTGTTCGACGGCGAGGTGCGCTACGCGCGTGACGCGTTCGAGGGGCTCGCGCTCATGGACCCGCTCGTGAAGATCGCGCGCGGCGCCGATCCCGCATCCGTGGGGCTCCCGGCGCTGAAGAAGCGGCGGCACGCTGCCGGCTCGAAGCTCACGCTCACGGAGCCCGAGGCCATGCCGGCGCGCTCGGACGTGGCATCCGACAATCCCGTCCCCGCCCCGCCGTTCTGGGGCACCCGCATCGTCCGCGGCCTCGCGCTGCACGACTACGCCGCGTTCCTCGACGAGCGCGCGACGTTCATGGGGCAGTGGGGCCTCAAGCCCGGCCGCGGCGAGGACGGCGCCACGTACGAGCAGCTCGTCGAGACCGAGGGCCGGCCGCGGCTGCGGTACTGGCTCGACCGCATCCTCGGCGAGGGCATGCTCGACGCGTCCGTCGCGTACGGCTTCTTCCCTGTCGTGTCGGAGGGCAACGACGTCGTCGTGCTGCACCACGGCGACGACCCCTCGGGAACGCTCGGCGCCGCCGGCCTCCTCGCCCCCGACGGCGGGTCGGGCGGCGCGCTCGGCACCGACCGCCTGCGCTTCCACTTCCCGCGCCAGCGCCGCGACCGCCACCTGTGCCTCGCCGACTTCGTGCGCTCGCGCGAGTCGGGCCAGGTCGACGTGATGCCGGTGCAGCTCGTGACCGCCGGCGCGCACATCGACTCCGTCACGGCGAAGCTCTTCGCCGAGGACAAATACCGCGACTACTACGAGCTCAACGGGCTCGTGATGCAGCTGACCGAGGCGCTCGCCGAGTACTGGCACGCCCGCATCCGCTCCGAGCTGGGGTTCTCGCACGAGGACCCGGCCGACACCGCGGGCCTCTTCAAGCTCGAGTACCGCGGCGCCCGCTTCTCCCTCGGCTACCCCGCGTGCCCCGACATGGAGGACCGCCGCAAGGTCGTCGAGCTCCTCCGCCCCGAGCGCATGGGCGTCGAGCTCAGCGAGGAGCTGCAGCTGCACCCCGAGCAGTCCACCGACGCCTTCGTCTTCCACCACCCCGAGGCGAAGTACTTCTCGGTCTGACCCGGACGAGCGCGCGAGCGACGGATGCTGCGGGCCGCCGCATCCGTGCTCGCCTTCGCGGTCCGCGCGGATCGTGGTGAAACCTCACGACAGCACCGAAGCAGCCGTGCTCACGGTGCTGTTGTGACGTCTCGCGCGGATCGGCCGAACACAGGGGCGGCGACGGGGCGAACGGATGCCGCGGGCGCCGCCAGCGGCTTGGTGCGGCGCAGGGCGGCGAGGATCGGGCGACCGACGACGACCAGCCCGATGACGGTGGTGATCGCGCGGAGGGTGTCCCAGCTGAGGGTCGAGGTGACCAGGGAGTACAGCAGGAAGCTCGAGAGGTTCACGTCGAGCGGCGCGCTGCCGTCGTACGAGATGCCGGTGCCGTAGCCGACGGCGAACGGCCAGAACCACAGGTTCATCAGCAGGCCGAACGCGTACGAGGCGACGACGCCGTAGACGCTGAGCATCGCGATCTCGCCCCTGCGGGAGATCCGCCGGGGGAGGAGCCCTGCGATCGCGCCGACCCACGCGCAGGCGAACATCTGGAACGGCGTCCACGGGCCGAAGGTGCCCGTGATCAGGGTGGACAGGGCGATCGTCGCGATGCCCAGCAGCATGCCGAACCGTGCGCCGTAGGCACGCCCCGCCAGGATCAGCAGGATGAACACGGCCTCGACGCCGCCCACGCCCGTGCCCGCGATGCGCACAGCCGCGCCGATGGCGGCGAGCGTGCCGAGGAGCGCCAGCATGTGCGCCGACCGCACACTCCCGTCGAGGGTGGCCACGACGACGAGCGCCGCCAGGGGCACGAGGGCGAGCGCCGCGATCGGCACCGCCGCGTGGGCCTGCTCGGGCACGGCGGTCGCGACCAGCGGCCAGCAGAACGCCCCGAGGGCGACGAGGTTCGCGGCCGCGAGCGCGGCGAGGGGTAGTCGCCCGCCGAGGCGGCGTCGGGAGTCGCGCGGAGCGCTGCCACCGCCGCTGTTCGTGGGAGGCATCGGGGATCCCGCGCCACGGTGTGCAGCGACTGCTGAATTGCGGTCCCCTGGAGTCCCGTCCCCTCCACCGTTTGCAGGACCATTCACAGATCCGTCGTCGCCATCCGCAGGGACCCGGGCACCGGGTCGGCCGGTCGGGGACCGGTCCTGCAAACGGTCGGCGCGAGACGGCGGCGCGACGGCGTCGGCGGGCGACTGCCCGACCGAGACGGATGCTGCGGCCAGCACGCCGGCCCGCATCGTCAGGGTGCGATCGGCCCGGGCGGAGAAGTCGGGCTCGTGCGTAGCCACGAGCACTGCGGTGCCGGACGCGGCGAGCGAGGCCAACGCCGCCCAGACCAGGTCGCGGGCGGCGGGGTCGAGGCCGCGCGTCGGCTCGTCCACCATGAGCACGCGCGGCGAGCCCGCGAGCTGGATCGCCAGCGCCAGGCACCGCCGTTCGCCGGCGGACAGGTCGCGTGGATGCCGCGCCAGCCGTGCGGCGAGGGCCGGGCTGTCGGGGTCGAGGCCCAGGAACCCGGCGAACCGTGCCGTGGTCGACGGGTTCGGACCCACCTCGCGGCGCGCGGCGCGACGGTCCGCCCGCCGGCATTCGGCGGCGACGCTGTCGGACACGAAGAGATCGTCCGAGGCATCCGGAACCAGCGAAACCTGACCGGCCGACTCGATGTCCGCTCCCCGCGCGGGAAGGGCGAGCGCCGCGAGCAGGCTCGACTTGCCCGCGCCGTTGGGCCCCACGAGGGCGACGATCTCGCCGGCGCGCAGCTCGATGTCTGCACCCGCTACGGCCACCGTGTCGCGGTAGCGCACCGTGATTCCGCGCGCGCGCAGCACGACATCCCCCGGTTCCCCGGGTTCGGGGCGCGGCCCGGGCGTTCGGGGCGTATCCGGTGCGCCCCGAACGTCCGCCGTGCGCTGCGAACCCGGCTCATCGGGGCCGACCGCTGCGACCTCGCCGCCGTCGATCCGCAGCACGGTGTCGGCGATCCCGGCGAGCGCGTCGACGCGGTGCTCCGCCACCACGACGCACATGCCGGCCTCGTGCGCGAGGGCATCCAGGAGCCCGGCGATCCGCACCCGAGCGTCGGCATCGAGATCGGCGAGCGGTTCGTCGACCAGCAAGAGGACGGGGTGCTCGACGATCGCGGCGGCGATCGCCACCAGCGTGGCCTCGCCCGCCGAGAGCCCGCGCGTGGGGCGGTCGAGCAGCGCCGTCACGCCGACCCGGCCGGCGATCTCGGCCACGCGTGCGGTCACGAGAACGGGAGCGACGCCCCGCAGCTCGAGCGAGAGCCCGATCTCGTCGCGCACCCGCTCGGTGGCGAACGCGTCACGCGGATGCTGCAGCACCACGCCCACGCGCTCCGCGAGGTCGCGCGGGGGCACGGTCGCGCGTTCGTGGCCGACGACCTGCAACGACCCCGCGATCCCGCCGCCGTCCGTGTGCGAGTGGAGGCCCGCGATCGCCCGCAGCAGCGTCGACTTGCCCGACCCGGTCGGCCCCGCGAGGAGGGTGAGCGTCCCCGCCGGGAGTGCGAGCGAGGCCGGAAGACGGATGCCTCGTCCTGCAGCGCCATCGCCGAACCCGACCTCCACACCCTCGGCCCGGACCGGTGCAAGGCAGTCTCCGTCGAGCCCCCGTCCCGCGAAGCCGCGCAGCTCGAGGGCCGCGGCCACGGCCCCCGCGCGCTCGAGCGTCCGCTCCAGCAGGGGAAGCAGCATCCGTGCCCCGCCGCGCTCGCCGCGGAGGCGCTGCGCGAACCGCACCGCGCGCGCGCCGTCGGCGAGCGAGGGGAGGGTGGCCGCGGCGATCGCGAGTGCCCGTGCGATGCCGCGCAGCGGCCCGCGCCGCGAGGCTCGCGCGAACACGCGGTGCAGGTCGACGAGGGCGTTCACCACCCCGAACGCGAGGATCGCGAGGGCGATCGGCAGGGCGCTGGCAGCGGCATCCCACAGTCCATCGATCGTGACGGGACCCAGCAGCACCACATGCGCGAACGGCGACGGCAGTCGCACCGCCGGAAGGTCCAGCAGGACGAAGCCGTCGCCGTCGGCGCCGTGGAAGAGGATGCGGTAGACGACCCGGGCCGCCACGAACCCTGCGGCGAGGATCGCCGCGGCTCGCAGGGGACCGGGTCGGAACGTCATGTCAGGATGTCGGCGCTGCCGGCTCCCCGTTCAGCGTGAAGAGCAGCTCGACACCCTCGCCGGGCTCGAGTTCGAGGGTCGAGGCGCCCTCCTGGGCGTAGTCCCACTCGCCGCCCGCGGGCTTGACCCACAGCGACCAGTACGCGTACTCCGGCGCCATCGTCTTGCAGGTCTCGAAGTACTCCGAGCCGTCGGGCGCGGTGATCGCCTGGTCTTCCGCGGGCACGCCGTTGACGCGGCACACGACCTGGTCGCCGTACTGCTCGGTGCCCTCGGTCGTGACATTCACCAGCGTGAACGCATCGGCGGCGACGAGGGCCTCGTCGGTCTCGATGCACCACTGCTTGCCGTCTTCGCCCAGGGCGGAGGCGTCGACGGCCACGGTGATGCCGGCGTCGTCGGCGCACGCCTCGTCGCTGACCTGCACGGCCTGCGTGTCGGAGGCCGTCGGCGCCGCCGCGGGGGCGCCGGACGAGCAGGCGGCGAGGGCGAACAGCAGGGCAGCGGATGCCGCGGCGGCGGCCACGGCGCGAAGAGTCGAAGTCACCGATCCAGGCTAGGCCCCGGCCGCCGGTGTCCGGTTGCACATGACGTGCGCACGGCGCCCGCCGTAGGCTGGCCGGGTGAGCGTTTCGGAACTGTTCGACGAAGACGAGTGGGCGACAGCCCCCGGCCAGCCGGACGGCGGCTACACCGACATCACGGCCCACGTCTCCAAGGACGGCCGCATCGCGCGCATCGCGTTCGATCGGCCGGAGGTGCGAAACGCCTTCCGCCCGCACACCGTCGACGAGCTCTACCGCGCGCTCGACGTCGCGCGCCAGGACCCCCGCGTGGGTGTCGTGCTGCTCACGGGCAACGGGCCGAGCCCGAAGGACGGCGGGTGGGCCTTCTGCTCGGGCGGCGACCAGCGCATCCGCGGGCGCGACGGCTACAAGTACTCCGAGGACGAGACGGCCGTCCCGGCCGAGCAGCAGGCCCGCGCCGGAAGGCTGCACATCCTCGAGGTGCAGCGGCTGATCCGGTTCATGCCCAAGGTCGTCATCGCCGTGATCCCCGGGTGGGCGGCGGGCGGCGGGCACTCGCTGCACGTGGTGTGCGACCTGTCGATCGCCTCGGCCGAGCAGGGCCGGTTCAAGCAGACCGACGCCGACGTGGGCTCGTTCGACGCCGGCTACGGCTCTGCGTACTTCGCGCGGCAGATCGGGCAGAAGTTCGCCCGTGAGATCTTCTTCCTCGCGGAGGAGTACTCGGCGCAGCGCGCCTACGAGATGGGCGCGGTCAACCGGGTCGTGCCGCATGCCGACCTCGAGCGCGAGGCGGTGTCGATGGCCCGAACGATCCTCACCAAGTCGCCGACCGCGATCCGCATGCTGAAGTTCGCGTTCAATGCGGTCGACGACGGCTTAGTCGGCCAGCAGGTGTTCGCGGGGGAGGCCACGCGCCTCGCCTACGGCACCGACGAGGCCGTCGAGGGCCGGGACTCGTTCCTCGAGAAGCGCGACCCCGACTGGTCGCCCTACCCCTGGCACTTCTGACCCGGCGCCCGCGATGAAGCTCCTCCCCGTCATCGGCGATGACCCCCGCGAGATCCTGCGGGGCCTGCGCGGTGCGCTGCACGGCGCAGGACCGGCGCTCGGCCTCGGCCTCGTCAGCGGCCTCCCCGGAGAAGTCCGGGCGGGGACGGCGGTGGTCGTGACGACGTCCGGGTCCACCGGCATCCCGAAGAGCGTGGTCCTCAGCCGCGACGCGCTCACCGCGAGCGCCCTGTCGACCGCCGACCGCATCGGCGACGGCGCGTGGCTGCTGGCGCTGCCGGCGAGCTACGTCGCGGGTCTGCAGGTGCTCGTGCGCTCCCTCGTCGCCGATCGCGAGCCCGCGATCCTCGCGGGAGCTTTCACCCCGCAGGCCTTCTCGGCCGCCGCCCTCATGATGGTGTCGACCGAGCGCGGCGAGCGCGTGCCGAGCTACACCTCGCTGGTGCCCGCGCAGCTGTCGAAGCTGCTCGACGCGGCCGAGCACGACCCCTCGGTTCTCGCGGCGCTGCGCTCCTTCGAGACGATCCTCGTCGGAGGCCAGGCGCTCCCCGCCGCGACCTTTGAGCGCGCCGAGGCCGTGGGCGCGCGCATCGTGCGCACCTACGGCTCCACCGAGACCAGCGGCGGCTGCGTGTACGACGGCGTGGCCCTGGGCAACGTGCGACTGCGTATCGAGCGCGGCGAGGTGCAGGTCTCCGGCCCGACCCTGGCCGACGGCTACCTCGGCAACGACGAACTGACGGATGCTGCGTTCCTCCGCGACCGCGACGGATCCCGGTGGTACCGCACCGGCGACGCGGGACTCCTCGAGGACGGGGTCCTGCGCGTGCGCGGCCGCATCGACAACGTCATCGTCTCGGGCGGCATCAACGTCTCGCTCGACCGCGTCGAGCGGATCGTGCGGGGGATCCCGGGCCTCGGTCTCGCCGTCGTCGTCGGGATTCCCGACGAGCGGTGGGGCGAGGCATCCGTCGTCGTCGCCTCCCGGGGCGAGGCGTTGCGGCGCAGCGAAGCGGTGCAGCTCGAGGAGGCGCGCGCCGCCGTCCAGGCCGAGATCGGCGCACACGCCCGCCCGTCACGGCTCGTGCTGGTCGACGAGCTCGCGACGCTCCCCTCGGGAAAGCCCGACCGCGAGGCGATCCGCCGCGCCGTGATGGCCCTGCACTGACGCGCGCTTCGACATCTCCACCGGCGTGCGGCGCAGCGGCCGGGTCAGCCCGGCGGGTACGGGCCGGTGTCGACGACGCAGAAGCGGTTGCCCTCGGTGTCTTCGAGCACGATCCAGTCGGCGTCGTCGGGGTAGTCGTGCCAGTCGACTTCGCGCGCGCCGAGCCCGAGCAGGCGCTGCACCTCGGCCGCCTGGTCCTCGGCGTACAGGTCGAGGTGGATGCGCGGCGGGTAATGCTGCGGGTACCCGGTCACCGACAGCGCGAGGCTCGCTCCGGGCGCCGACCAGTCCGCCTTTCCCGGCGGATCGAGGATCACCCAGTCATCGCCGGGCTCGTTGCGATCGACGTAGCCGAGGGCCGCGCGCCAGAAGTCACCGGCGCGTGAGATGTCCTCCACGGTGAGGACGATGGATCCGATGCTCAGCATGGGCTTCATCCTCGCCCCGGGCGCCGACATCCGACAGGGGGGGTTGACGCAAGCGCGTGCCACATCGACTCGGCCCCTATGATGTGCATTCGTGGCAGGAACCCCGAGCAAGAAGCGCACCACCGCCGGACGCAAGAAGCAGCCTCCCCGCGGAAACCCGCAGAAGGCGCACGTCTCGCGCGACCCCGCGCACGTGGCGAAGCCGACCGCGCGCGACTGGATCGGCGCGGCGCGCCTGCGCACCCTGCCCCTGGCGATCACGCCCATCCTCGTCGGCACGGGCGCCGCGATCCTCGTGGTGGACGTCTTCCACTGGGTGATCGCGCTCTTCTGCCTCATCGTGTCGGTGTCGCTGCAGATCGGCGTCAACTACGCCAACGACTACAGCGACGGCATCCGGGGCACCGACGACTTCCGGGTCGGCCCCGCCCGTCTCACGGCCGGCCGCAAGGTGAAGCCGCGCACCGTGCTCATCGTGGCGCTGGCCTTCTTCGCGATCGCGGCGATCGCCGGACTCGCCATCACCATCCGCACGCAGCAGTGGTGGCTGATCGCCGCCGGCGCGGTGTGCATCCTCGCCGCCTGGTTCTACACCGGCGGCAAGCGCCCTTACGGCTACTACGGCCTCGGCGAGCTCTTCGTCTTCGTGTTCTTCGGTCTCGTCGCGACACTCGGCACGACGTGGGTGCAGGCCTTCGCGCTCCCGCAGGAGGCCTGGTTCGGCGCCGTCGGCGTGGGCCTCATCGCCTGCGCGGTGCTGCTGGCGAACAACCTGCGCGACATCGACCAGGACCGTGCCGCGCACAAGCGCACGCTCACCGTGCTCATCGGCCGCACGGCGACGCGCTGGCTGTTCACCGTGTTCCTGCTGGCCGCGTTCGCCATCGCCGCGTTCCTGGCGTGGATCGGCTACCCGATCGCCTGGCTCACACTGCTCGCGCTGCTGGCCGGCGCGCCGGCGATCCTCATCGTGTGGACCTACCGCGACCCCCGGGAGCTCGTCGTCGCCCTCGGCCTCACGTCGCTGACGTCGGTCGCCTACGGTGGCTTCCTGATGTGGGCCTTCATCGGCTGACGGATGCTGCGCCCCTTGAGTCCTGCGCCGGGCTCGGGGCGTTTCGACTCGCAGGCTCGCTCAACGACCGGGAGAAGCCCCCTTGAGTCCTGCGTCGGGCTCGGGCGTTTCGACTCGCAGGCTCGCTCAACGACCGGGTGTTGAAGTGCCGGTCGTTGAGCGGAGGGCGCTCTGGCGCCCGCAGACGAAACGCCTCGGGTCTGCGAGATCGTCAGGCGCGGGAGCCGGGGGCTTCGCCGTCGGGGGTGACGGGGGCGGCGGCGTCGGCCGCGGCATCCTCCGCCTCCTCGTCGCTGGCGGCGGCGCGCGCCTTGGCGCGGCGCTCGGCGAGGCCGGAGGTGACGTCGTCGAGGGGTTTGCGCAGGAACAGCACCGAGAGGCTCAGCCCGATGAGGGCGGCGAAGATGGCGGCGAGCCAGTAGTACTCGCGCATGATCGGGAACAGCATCAGGATGCCGAACGGCACGAGGAACGCCAGCAGCCGCAGCACCGAGTAGACGATGGCAGAGCGCGCTTTCACGCATCCATCCTACGTTCCGTCGGAGAGGCCGCTTCTGCGACGGTTGCGTCACGGAGCGCCCCCGACCGCCCACTCGGGGCCCCGCCCGCCTAGGATGGGAAGATGCCTCGGGTGCTGCTGATTCTGGCCCTGGTGGCGACCGCGTTCTGGGTCTTCACCATCGTCGATTGCGCGGTCCAGCCCCCGACCCGCCACCGCGGCGTGAGCAAGCCGGTCTGGATCCTCATCGTCGTCCTGCTGCCTGTGCTGGGCGGACTCCTCTGGCTCATCGTGGGCCGCGGGCGCGCCCCGTCGGTCGCCGCACGCCGAGCTCCCGATGACGACCCCGAGTTCCTCGGGCGCATCGGCACCATCTCCGACCAGGACGAGCGCATCCGCCGCCTCGAGGAGGAGCTCGCGCAGCTCGACGCCGAGGGCGACGACCCCCGCTTCCACCCGCCGGGCGGTCCCGCGGCGTCGGACGACGCCGCCGCACCCGGCAGTGCGGCAGCCGCGGGCGGCACCGCGACG